>NZ_JBBYXK010000001.1:600000-900000 GCF_039655875.1 Emcibacter sp. SYSU 3D8
GCGTTACTCCTCCAGGACCCAGGTGTCTTTTGTGCCGCCGCCCTGGCTGGAATTCACCACCAGCGAGCCTTCGGACATGGCCACCCGCGTAAGCCCGCCCGGCGTGATCTCGATGCCGTCGGGGGACAGAAGCACGAACGGCCGCAGATCAACGTGCCGCGGCGCCAGACCCTGATCGGTAAAGATCGGGACCGTCGACAACGCCAGCGTCGGCTGGGCGATATAATTGGAAGGCTTGGCCAGCAGCTTCTTGCGGAACGCCTCGATCTCCTTCTTCGAGGCGGCCGGGCCGACCAGCATGCCATAGCCGCCCGATCCGTGAACCTCCTTGACCACCAGTTCCGGCAGCCGCTCGAGCACATAGGCCAGCTGGTCCGGGTCGGAACAGCGATGGGTCGGGACATTTTTCAGCAAGGCCTGCTCGCCGGTATAGAACTCGATGATGTCCGGCATGTAGGAATAGAGCGCCTTGTCATCCGCGATCCCCGTGCCCGGGGCATTGGCGATGGTGATCCCGCCCGAGCGGTAGACATCGAAGATGCCCGGCACGCCCAGCATCGAATCCGGCCTGAAATTCATCGGATCCAGATAGTCGTCGTCGACCCGCCTATAGAGCACGTCGATAGGTACATCGCCTTCGGTGGTGCGCATGGCGATCCGGCCGTCGGCAACGCGCAGATCGCTGCCCTCGACCAGTTCGGCGCCCATCTGGTCGGCCAGGAAACTGTGCTCGAAATATGCGGAATTGTGGATGCCCGGTGTCAGCACCGCGACGACCGGCGTGCCGGTGCACCTGGCCGGGGCGCAGGCCGCGAGCGACCGGCGCAGATTGGCCGGGTAGTCGCTGACCTTCTGAACCGCGATACGCGAAAACAGCTCGGGAAACATCTGCAACATCGTTTCCCGGTTTTCCAGCATGTAGGAAACGCCGGACGGCGTTCGGGCGTTGTCCTCGAGCACATAGAAGTCGTCGGGTCCGGTGCGCACAATGTCGGTACCGACAATGTGCGTGTAGATGCCCTCCGGCGGGTTCACGCCGACCATCGGCAGCAGGAATGCCTCGTTGGTGGCGATCAGCTCGACCGGAATACGGCCCGCGCGGAGAATTTCCTGGCGATGGTAGATATCGTGCAGGAAGGCGTTGAGCGCCCTCACCCGCTGTTCGATGCCGCGCGACAACCGGCGCCATTCGCGGTCGGAAATAATCCGCGGGATCACATCGAACGGGATCAAGCGTTCGTCGGCCTCATCGGTGCCATAAACATTGAAGGTGATCCCGGTTCTTCGAAAAAATGCCTCGGCTTGCCGTGTCTTTCGCCTAATCCTTGAAGGATCTTCTTTATCGAGCCACGCGCCGTAAGTGACATAAGGTTCGCGAACTGATTTTTCGTCGCCAAGCATTTCATCAAAGAAATTGATGCAACTCTCCTCTGGCATAGATTCCGGATTTTTTCCTGAGCAGGATGGACGCTCGGAAGTTTCAATTATACACGAAAGTTCCTGTGAAGTGAATGCGAACCATGCCCGGGGCCGGGATTTATGGGGTACGGTCCTCTGCAGGGTATGGCCGCTACAGATGATCGCGGTTATAAACACCGACAGCGTGCACGCCCCCAGAGACCAAGGCGAGATGTCCATGAATAGTGTTCCTTTGGGGTCGATCGTGCAGGAGATCGCCGAGGAAATGAAGCTGGCGGGCGACCGCGGCGCGGTTGCTGATTATATCCCCCAGCTGGCGTCGGTCTCGCCCTGGCACTTCGGCATGGCGATCGTTGACATGGACGGTGAATGCCATGTCGCCGGCGATGCGCAGGTGCCGTTTTCGATCCAGAGCATCACCAAAGTTTTCGCGCTGACCATGGCATTGGGTGCGGTTGGCGATGCCCTGTGGCACCGGGTCGGGCGGGAGCCATCGGGCAGCGCCTTCAATTCAATCGTCCAGCTCGAGTGGGAACGCGGCATTCCGCGCAACCCGTTCATCAACGCCGGCGCCATCGTCGTGTCCGACATCCTGCTCTCCCACTACGAGCCGGCCGAAGTGATCGGCGAGTTTCTTCAGTTCATGCGCATGCTCACGGGCGATGACAGCGTCGCCATTGACCAGATCGTCGCCCGAAGCGAGCGCGACACCGGTTTTCGCAACGTCGCGCTCGCCAATTACATGCGCGCCTTCGGCAACATCCATCACCCGGTCGACAAGACCCTGGGGGTCTATTTCCACCAATGCTCGCTGTCGATGGACTGCCGGCAGCTGGCGCGTGCCGGCCGTTTCCTGATGACCGGCGGGCGCAACCCGGACACGGGCCTGTCGGTGGTCACGCCGCAGCGCGCGAGGCGGATTCTGGCGCTGATGATGACCTGCGGCCATTACGACGGATCGGGCGAGTTCGCGCACCGCGTTGGCCTGCCGGGAAAGTCCGGTGTGGGCGGCGGCATCCTGGCGATCGCCCCGCGGATTGCGTCCATCGCCGTCTGGTCGCCCGGATTGAACGACCGGGGCAATTCACAGCTGGGCACCCTGGCGCTGGAGCGGCTGGTGCAGCGGACCGGCTGGTCGGTGTTCGGCCCCGGCTAGCCGGCCGCGAGCAAGGCAGCGTTCACCCCGCAACGCGGCGCAGGGCGCGCGCCCGCCGGCGAGCGCGCACCCCTTGGCCTCCAAGCCGGCAGGTGGTCAGTAGTCCCAGTAACCCGCCACCCAGCGGAAAGCCTCGCCGTCGACCGCCACCCGGCCGATGGACGGGAACGGCAGGTGAGTGGCGACCAGCAGCTCGCCGGTGGCCGCCGCCTCCCGCAGCAGACGAACCCGCACACGCACCGATTCCTCAGGGTCGTGCTCGAAGCCGTTGTGCCAGTCGGGGTGTTCGAAGCCCACCGGGAAGATGGCGTCGCCCAGGAAGGTCAGGCGCTCGCCGGCCGATTCCAGGCAGACCACGCTGTGCCCCGGCGTGTGGCCGCCGGTGCGGCGGGCGACCACCCCCGGCGCCACCTCGTGCTCGGTGTCGAAGGTCCGCAGCTGGCCGCGATATTCGTTCAGGAACTGTCGGGCGGTCGAGCGGAGCACGTCCGGCACCGGTGTCGGCATGTCGGTATGGGAGAAATCGGGCGTCGCCCAGAATGCGACCTCGGCCGCCGCCACATGAATCCGAAGGTCCGGCCGCAGCCGGCGCTTTACCTCCTCGACCAGCAGCCCGCCGATATGGTCCATATGCATGTGGGTCAGCACCACGTCGGTCACCGATGCGAGATCGATGCCGGCGGCCTGCAGCCGCAGCGGAAACTGCCCGGCCCGCGGAAAGCCGGGAAACTGTCCGCCCAGCCCGGCATCGACAAGGATCGTCTGGTCGCCGCTGCGCACCACCAGCACGTTCAGCGGCCAATCGAACAAGTCCGGCGGCAGGAACGTGTCCTCGAGCCACGCCGCCAGAACGGACGGGGCCGCATTGGTGGCCAGCGTCCCGGTGGGCAAAGGCAGCACGCCATCGCTGATCACCAGCACATCGAGCTGGCCGACCCGCAGTGCATAACGCGACGGCACCAGCTCGTCCGCGCCTGGCCCATGAATGAACGCCTCTATCGGCTCGGGCGATCGTTGAGCATAGTTTACGCGCTGTATCATGATAAATGCCTCCAGCATTTTGCGTCGTCACAGACCCGGATCGGATCGCTGTGACAATGCGAAAGGCGGCCATGACGATCTATCGTGCGCGAGGTCTGGCGGCCCAGTCGCAGCGTTTAGGCACCCTATCCCAAGGGTGCTGCCGGCCTGCGCCGGCGCACTAGCTGGACCAGGCCGCACATGAACTCGTTCCCTTGTGCGCCGTCCGGCGTGGAGGCGGTCCCCGTCGCCATAACCGCACCAGGGAATTTTGCTAGTGCAGGTAGGACTTGCATCGAACAAACTTGGATGGCGCGACAACGACAGGCGGCAGAAGAACCACGCCAGCTTTCATTCACCGAGTCCGGCCAACATCCGGCCAGTCCGCCCCTGTATCCAACCGATCGGGGATGTCTGCGGGATCCACCATGACCTGCTACATTTATGTCCTGGGAAGCGACGACGACCGTTCCTGCCGCACCTATGTGGGATGGACGACGGATCTCGACAGGCGGGTCGCCCAGCACAACGCCGGCAGTGGCGCAAAATCGACCCGGGGCCGGCTGTGGGTCCTGCTTTATGCAGAAAAACATGCAACGCCGAGCGCTGCGATGAGCCGCGAATGGCACCTGAAGCGGGACAGAAAGTTCCGGAAAATGCTTCGCCAGGCAGCAACCTGTGGCTAGCCTCTCACCGCTGCACGCTATCGGGGCGGCGAGCGGTTACGGTGGCGGTTACGGTGACAGTGCACTCAACTATCCTTCGGCTTCGGGCCCCGCTTGCCGGGCCTGAGCATGCGATTCGTCGCTTCTTCCAGCGCCGTGATGAACGCCTCGTCGCCGATCGGCCGGCCGATGGTCTCGGCGCGGCGCAGGCCGTCGAGCAGCGCCGGGTCGCCCTCGTCGGCGATGAAGTCGGCGAACGGCGAGAAACGCTGCAGCACCGGCGCCAGGGTGGTGATGCCGTCGTCGCGGCCGGACAGGTGCGCGTGCACGCTGGTCCACGGCCAGCCCTCGGGCCGCGCGACAAGCCGCGCCCGCACCGGATTGAGCGCGACGTACCGCACCGCCGCGCCCAGATGCGCCTCGTCCATGGCGACGGCGCCGAACCGCCCCTGCCAGAAATGTCCCGTCCGCCGCTCGCGCGCATGGACCGAACCGGCATAGCGCCGGTGCACCGGCGCCAGCGCGCGCCGCAGCCCGTCGGCGTCGGATGGCACCAGGATCAGGTGAACGTGGTTGGGCATCAGCACCCAGCTCCAGACCTCGACGCCCGCCGCGCGGCACGACGCCGCCAGCAGGTCGCGGTAGAGCGCATAGTCTTCGTCTCGGAAGAACGTCCGCGCCCGCCCGTTGCCACGCTGGGTGACGTGGTGCGGCAGACCGGGAATGACGATGCGGGCGAGACGGGCCATGGCCCACTATCGCCGCATCAGCGGCAGGCGTCAATTAAGTGCACTGTCACCGTAACCCTGTCACCGTAACCCACTGTCACCGTAACCTAGACCGTAACCTAGGCCCTGAACTACTTTTGCCGGACGAGGCGGGCGCACTTAGCCGAGGCGTCCTCGCCAGTCTCGGTATAGCAGAGGTCGAGCACGTCGGGGCCGGCGAGGGAGCCGGTGAAGACGCCGTCGGCGTCAACGACCACGACGACGCGCCCATCCGGGGTCATGCTGCCGTAGACGTCGGTGGTTTCATAGGCGCCAGGGGCGCCGTGGGACTTGACGGCCTTGAACGCGGTCTTCTGCTGTTCGCGGACTTCCATGATGAGTTCGTGCCGGTCCCAACCGTCCTGCGCGCCCACGCCGGCCTCCTCCCCCTTCCAGGTGCCGATGAGCGAGACCGGGTCGGCGGCGAACACCGGGGCAGCGACGAGCAGGGAGATCGTCGCGATGGTTGCGATCTTCATAGCGTAAGCCTCCGATTTGACTAGCGAGCCCCCATTTGGCGCCCTCTGATTCACCAGCCGCCGACGAAAACGATCAGCAAGCGATTGTTCGGCCGTCAATGAAATGGGTTCGACCGAGATGCTGGACTGCCTCTGACTGGTGATCCGGTTTCAATGCTAGTTCATGGTGGCCTTTGTGCCAATGGTAGCGCTCCCGATTTAGCTAGTGCGGGTTGCGCAACCAGGCGCCCGGAAATGAAAGTCGCTGGCGCTGGATGCCCCTGCAACAGTCAGCGGCCTCATGCCGCCCATAGCCGCTAGTCGCCCACGGTGGTCTTGGCCTGCCCCTGATCGTCTGTGGATATCTTATTATGAATGCGTGCCGGTTTCGAGGTCCGCGCCAATGCATATCTGCGGATTGAGAAGGCCGCTGAGCAGGCGAAAACTTCAACGCTAGGCGGCCGACAAATTATCCGAGCAAGCGTTCGAGTCCATCCCAGACACTGCTTAGGGGCGAACGCGTCCTAGGATCCACCAAACCCAGTTCATCGATCGTCCACTGCATCCTTCCGTAATTGCACCCTGCGCACGTTATCACGACGTTGCTCAACGAATTGTCCCCGCCGCGACAATGAGGAAGTAGGTGATCGTACTGCAACCACATGCATTGAAATGCCGCGTGCTGGCTCGCATTGGAGCCACCCCAGTACGCCTCCTCAGGGTAAATCCGGGTAAACGCTTTCCTCACCTCACTCCTGACAAGCGGAATGCCGCAGAAGCAGCAGTTGTAGCCGTACGTTCGAAGCACCGCCTTCTTCTCTGAAGCGTTTGGCATCCGAACCGGGGTTCGCTCACCTTTTCCTAAAAGTGGAGGAGCGTCGGAAAGCTGTCGGTAGCGAATATAGCGCCACTGCTCTGGATTAGACTTGCTGCTTCCCCACAACGATTCTGTCCAGACTCGGATTGGTGGCAGGTCCGCGCGTTTGATAAACTCGCCCGCCGCGCGAATTTCACCGGCTAGATGCGCATCGACCGCATGAGTCAAAAGGTCGGCAGCAATGAAAATCTCATCAACGGGCTCTCGCAGACACCTCCGGGGAGCCAGGAAGGTTGCATCCTCAGTATCAATCATGATTTGCCAAATCCGATTTGCTGGAAGGAAACGCAGTGATCATAAATGCAGTACCTTGTGCCGACGACCTGGATTTGCAGAATCTCCCGCTAATGTCTGCTGTTGCGGCAGTGGCAGGTTGACCAATATGCCCCTTCAGGGCGCGCAAAAACCGAATAGGGTCGGGGGCAAGACTTGGAAGGTGGCACTCAGTTTCCAGCAGTGCCGTACCGTTTCAAGCGTTTGGAATTCCCCTCGCATACCACTGGTCAGTTCGAACTGTCCTACATCTGAAAATTCTCAAGCTCCTGATTTAGCTCGGCAAAATTCTGCGTACTTTTTTGACGAAATACGGGGTGTGCAGAGAATGAGGCCTAGCAGAGAACAGCTCACCCCTACTGGCAGATCCGCGCAGTACGGACTTACATGGAAAAGTCAGGCTTTCCGCGCCATTGACGGTCCGGCAGAGGGCTCGGCCGAGATAGGTTCTGGGTAGGTATTGGTAGAGCAGAAGGGACTCACATCGAACATTCTCCAATTGCGCGCGGCAACGGCATACGACCGAAGAACCATCCTCTACCTTCCATTCCCCGCCATCATTCTGCTCGGCCTACCTCTCGACGTTCCTGGCTGCACGTCAGCAGGCCAAGGGCCGGAACCACGGCTCGTTGAGAAGTGACCCGAACGTCCTGATTGCGCTTAAAAGCTGATTGGCGCCGATGGGCGCGCAGTTCTTGGCGGCGATGTCGGCGAAAGGGTGCTTCCAGACGAACCCCATGCCGCTGAAGATCGCCATCAGAACATAGGTCGACAGCGCCATCCAAGCCCGCCGGCACATGAATATACATGATGCGGACGGTATCCTTCTGCCGCGCATCCGGCGACGAGCCAACGAGCGCGAGGTACAATCCCAAGGCGCGCAAGTGGAGTCGGATTGGCCAGGCACCGGGAATCTGGCGTACGTGCCTTCCGAGAACAGCAAAAGGCTCCCCGGGACGAACCCGGGGAGCCTTTCCGAAGCCGTGCTCTCTACTTGTGGGCGTAGCTTTCGATAGTCACCTGGCGATCACCGATCGAGCTGCACACCAGCTGGAGCTGGCTGACATTTCGCTCGTCGCCAGGCAGATCGATGCGGTGAAAATCACCCTCGCGCAGACGACCGCGGTCACCGATGTCCAGATCCCGGGTCTTGCCATTACCGAAGGTGACGTAGACGCGGCTGCAACGGGCATCGCCGTTTACCGCGCGAAGACCCAGCGTGTCAACGCTCCGGCCCTTCCAACCGGTGGAAACCGCTTCCCGATCGCGCCTGCCTTCGAAACTGTCGGCGCCGAGGCGCACCCAGCCGTTCATGCGATCTTCATCACGGTAATTGCGGCGACCCTCATGGGCGTAGCTTTCGATAGTCACCTGGCGATCGCCGATCGAGCTGCACACCAGCTGGAGCTGGCGGACATTGCGCTCGTCGCCGGGCAGATCAATGCGGTGGAAATCACCTTCGCGCAGACGGCCACGGTCACCGATGTCCAGATCCTGGGTCTTGCCGTTACCAAAGGTGACGTAGACGCGGCTGCAACGGGCATCACCGTTTACTGCGCGGAGACCCAGTGTGTCGACGCTCCTGCCCTTCCAACCGGCGGAAACCGCTTCCCGATCGCGCCTGCCTTCGAAACTGTCGGCGCCGAGGCGCACCCAGCCGTTCATGCGATCTTCATCACGGTAATTGTGGCGACCATCACTGCGGCCATCTTGGCGATCATGTCCGCGGTCTGCCGTTACGGCGACGCCGAACAGGCTCGCCCAGGCCGGATTCCTTTGCCAGATATCGCTGAAACTACCCAGATCGGCCGCGATGTTGATGCGGGCATCACGCCGGCCTTCGGAGCGGCAGCGAAAGCCGAGCTTGCGGATCTGGCGCTCCTTGCCAGGGAGATCCACGGCGGTTGCGGCACCCTTGCGGATGCGCCCCTCGAATATCTGTCGCGTCTTGCCGTTGTTGAAAGTCGCGGTAACGGACTTGCAGATCACATCGTTACCCGATGCGGCCAATCTCAGCTTCTCGATCGGGCCGCCGAAATTGCCGTATTGCCGCTCGTGATCGCCGCCTCTATCGAAGTCGACGCTGCCGATGTCGCGCCATGCCACCTGCGCCGTCGACGGCCACGCCGACAGTGCCACGAAAGTCAATGCCGCGAGAGCTCCCACTTTGATCATGTAACCATCCAATCCTTGATTTGCGTTCTCTGGTCGCCAGGGCCGGACTACCAGGCGGGACCACGGTTCAGCCGAGAACTGCCTTGGTGTTGCCTTAACGTTGACTAGGTCTTGGCGGTTCCACGGCAAATCACGGCTGCGCGCCACCGTGCCTGTGTGGCGGTCTGCAGAAGCACATTAGGGTGGCAATCGTTACTCGAGGGCCAGACGGATCACTGCGGGGGAGGCAAACAGTGCGAAAGGATCAAGCGACAGACGATCGAACACCGGCGCTTGCAGCACCGCAAGCTCGCCGCCTAACATCAACCCCAGACGAGGCCAATCCTCCGCTAATCCAAGCCGAGATCTACGCCAAATGTTGTGACGACGGACACCGTCGGTTACCGGATCAACGAGACATCCGAAAATGTAACGCTTGGGGCAGAGGATGCCTTGGAGGCCGCCAAGTTCGTGAAATCCAAGCATGCAAATGCTTCGATCACGTATTCCCGCGCCGCCAATTCAGACGAGCGCGGACACGAGGATGTCACGGCATCTGGTCCGCGAGTGTCGGCCGTGAACGCAGCAAAGCCCCGCCAGATTGCTCCGACGGGCCTGATTGAGTGACGCTTCTACTATGAGGTGGATTTACCAGACGTGGACGATGCGCCGGCTGCTGCGTTCAACAACCGTCGGCGTGCCGTTGATGATCGTGTAGCTGTAGTGATCGGGGTTTTCCACCTTCATGGTTTCCGGCAGCGGATAGACCGTTACCGTACCCGGTAGTACCACGCCGATTTCCGCATTCAGCGCGGGATCGTTGATCGGAGCATAGTTTTTGGTCGTCGAATATTCTTTGATCACTGTCCCGTCGTCCGCGGTCCAAGTGGTTGTGGTTGTGGTCGACGATTCTGCGAAAGCAACGCCAGCGGTGAGTAGTGCTGACGCGGTAACGATTGAAAAAAGGATCTTCTTCATAAGTGACTCCATCGTGCCGGATTAAAGGGTTCTTCCTTAGCCGGCGGAGCGGCAACGCCGATTCAGATCTCGACCTGAACGAATCCTGTGTGCTGGAAGTTCCATGAAGGAGACGCCCAACGGCCCGGACGAACCTCATTTTCCGAGGAACCAGCCCGGCACGCGCCGCAAGTCCAACTTGGCAGGCCAGGCGCCGTGCGACATCTCACAGAGGTCGTTGCCAAGGCGGAACCAAGTCCCCGCATGGATGTTCATTAACAAATGCAGGGAGTCGATAATGATCGAAATGAAGCGGCGAGCACGGCGCAGTTCCAGCGTTTCAGGCGGGCAGATTCCGGGTGCGCAGGGCCGTCGCACGTACCCGATCGTCTTATCGATCGTTGGCCTGCTTGGGATTTTGTGGGTGAGTGGCGTGCTTTCCGCGTGGTTCGGCTAATGGCACCTTCGGGCATCTGAATCTTCCTCCCCACTGCTCGCCAACAAAGCGACGACAGCAACTTTCTTTCACGCAAATGGAAGAACCAATCCTGACGCCGGACAGTATTGGCATGCCAGTGGCTACCGACTCAGATGGGTTACGGTGACAGGGTTACGGATAGGGTTACGGTGACAGTGCACTCAACTATCCTTCGGCTTCGGGCCCCGGATTAAGGTGACAGTTCACTAAATATCCCATTCACCGCCGTACCGTACCTGTGCGCGGCCGCGCCGATCAGGTCCAGTTGCCGGTAGTCACAGAAGCACACGTGCTCGCGCCGGCTTTTCCGCTGCGTCACGTGATGCGACAGCCCGGGAACCCCCAACCGCGCCAATCTCCCCATAGTGCGCCTCCCCTGTCAGACCGGGAGAGGATGGCAGACAGGAGGTGGCAAGCAAACCGTCACCGTAATGCATCCGCCAGCCCACAAACGGGCGACACGGCATCGCCGCCGATGTCTCCGGGACAAACGGTACCGATCCGCAAAAGTCGCAAAAGGGATTTTGGTAGCGGAGGAGGGACTCGAACCCCCGACACGCGGATTATGATTCCGCTGCTCTAACCAGCTGAGCTACTCCGCCCCAAGGGGCGCGCCCCGGACGGGGCAACGAGGCGCGGATATACGGCGCGGGCGGGCGGTCTGTCAAGCCATCAGGGAACTGCGGGGGCGCGCTATCGTTAGTGCCCCAGTGAACAACCAGACAGAGGTCTTTCAGATGCGACTCCAAGCAGCCCTTATCGCGGCGTCGGTAGCCTTCGGCGCCCATGCCGCCCATGCCGAGGACGCCGACACCAAGGTCGAGAAGATTTACGAGGAGCACCAGCGCGAATCGCTGAAAGATGAGCAGAAGGCCGACATGAAGGCCACGACGGCTCTTCAGGAGGAGCAGCGCGAGGCGCTGAAGGACCGGCAGGACGTCCAGGACGAGGTGCTCGATCCGGTCACCGACGATGACGCCCTGAGCGAGGCCCAGGAAGACCAGCGCGAAAACCTCAAGGCGCACCAGAAGGCCGTCAACGAGGCGGTCAAGGAGCAGAACGAGGACAATCGTGAAGCCCTGAAGGACGCGCAGAAGACGAACTGAGCCTTCCCTGGCGGGAAGACACACGGCGCGGGCCACGGTCCGCGCCGTTTTCGTATCTAGAGGCTGGTGCGCTCGGCGCCCATGATCCAGCCGCCGCCCAGGACGCGCCCGCCGTCATAGACCACGCAGGCCTGGCCGGCCGAGACGCCCTCCTCGGGGGCCAGCAGCGCGACCACCGCCCTGCCCTCGCCCAGCGGCCTGATCCGCGCCGGCAGCGGCGGGCGGGTCGAGCGCACCTTTACCGCCACGTCCAGTCCTTGCGCCGGAATGGCGCTGCCCAGCCAGTTCAGATCCTTCACATAGACATCGGTAACCGCCAGCGCCTCGCGCGGGCCGACGACGACCTGCCGGGCGGCCGGATCGATCCGCACCACGAACAGCGGGCTGTTGCCGTCGGTGATGCCGCCGCCGATGCCCAGGCCGCGCCGCTGGCCGACGGTATAATGGATCACGCCGCCGTGCCGCCCCAGCACCCTGCCGTCCAGATGGACGATGTCGCCGGGCGCGCCGGCGCCGGGGCGCAGCTTCTCGATCACCGCGCCATAATCGCCCGACGGCACGAAGCAGATGTCCTGGCTGTCGGGCTTGTCGGCAACGTCAAGGCCGAAGCGGGCCGCATGGGCCCGCGTCTCGCCCTTGCTCATGCCGCCCAGCGGAAACCGCAGATAATCGAGCTGCTGACCGGTGGTGGCGAACAGGAAATAGGACTGGTCCTTGGCCGGATCGGCGGCCTGGTGCAACTCGGCGCCGTCCGGCCCGTCCATGCGCCGGACATAATGGCCGGTCGCCAGGCATTCGGCGCCCAGGTCGCGGGCGGTTTCGAGCAGGTCGCGGAACTTCACCGTCTGGTTGCAGCGGACGCAGGGGATCGGCGTCTCGCCGCGCAGGTAGCTGTCGGCGAAGTCGTCCATCACCGACTGGCGGAACCGGCTTTCGTAATCCAGCACGTAATGGGGAATGCCCAGCGCCTCGGCAACCCTTCTGGCGTCGTGAATGTCCGACCCGGCGCAGCACGCGCCCTTGCGGGCCACCGCCGCGCCGTGATCGTAGAGCTGCAGGGTGATGCCGACCACGTCATAGCCCGCCTCGGCCAGCAGCGCCGCCGTCACCGAGCTGTCGACGCCGCCCGACATGGCGACGACGACGCGCGAGGCGCCGGGCGCCTTGCCCAGTCCCAGGTCGATCGCGGGGGCCGCCCCATGCGCCGGTGCCGTCTGCATGGGGTGGCTATATAGCGGGAGGCCGCCTCTGGGCAAGGACGGCAATTCGTCGCCGCTGCCGCGCTTGCCGCGTGACTTGGTCAAATCCGCCCATTAAAAACCTGTCCCATGACACATCATGCCGCCCAGACTCACGCCGCCCTGTGCACCGAACTCCAGGCCATCGCCCGCGACGCCGGCGACGCCATCCTGGCCATCTACAACACCGACTTCGAGGTGCGCCGCAAGGACGATTCCTCGCCGGTCACCGAAGCCGACGAGGCGGCCGAGGCCGTCATCCTGAGGGGCCTGGCGCGAATCGCGCCGGATATTCCGGTGGTCGCCGAGGAAAGCGTCGCCGCCGGACACGTGCCCGACGTATCGGGCGGCCGGTTCTGGCTGGTGGACCCGCTCGACGGCACCAAGGAATTCATCAACCGGAACGGCGAGTTCACCGTCAACATCGCGCTGATCGAGGACGGCCATCCGGTGATTGGCGTGGTCTATGCGCCCGCCATCGGCCGCATGTTCTGCGGCTGGGGCGACAGCGCCACCGGAGACGGCGCGCCGATCAAGGCGCATCCCGTGCCCGACAAGGGCCTGACGGTGGTCGCGAGCCGGTCGCACCGGGACTACAAGACCGAGGAGTTCCTGAAGGACTTTGACGTCAAGGAACTGAAGGCCGCCGGCAGCTCGCTCAAGCTGTGCCTGATCGCCGCCGGCGAGGCCGACATGTATCCGCGGCTGGGCCGGACCATGGAATGGGACATTGCCGCCGGCCACGCCGTGCTGCGCGCCGCCGGCGGCACCGTCACCACTGTCGACGGCGCCGCGTTCCTTTACGGCAAGCCGGGTTTCGAGAACCCGTTCTTCATCGCCTGGGGCCGGCGCTGAGCGCCAGCCGGATCAGCGCGGCTCCTGGATCTTGCCCGACAGCGATGCGAGAACATCGCGGGCGTTGAACGCGCGCGGATCGTCCGGCCGCGGTCCCCTGCCCATCACGATCTCGGCGCTGGCTTCGTAGCGGTCGATGTTGCGGACATCGACGCCCCGGTCCCAGAACGGATCGCCCATATAGGGATCCCAGGTGCGCCAGCCAAAGCGCGGGCTGCTGTAGCGCCAGTACGGCGCCCAATAGGGATAGGGTCCGATGCCGCCATAGGCCCGGTCGATACGCGTCCGGGTGTGCCGGTCGGTGCCGCGCTGGACGGTCAGGAACCAATCGTAGCCGGTGCCTGCGGTCAGCTCGGCCGCCCGGTACAGCAGGTAGGTTTCCACCGTGTTCCGCGACGTCATGCTGTTGCCGCTGAACATGACGATGAAGCGATCCTGCTCCAGCCGCTGTTCGCTGTAGCCATAGCCGCTGGGTGCGTTGCGGCCAGGCTCGGCGGCGGGCTGGTATGGCGTGGCGCCGCCGCAGGCGCTCAGTCCGGCGGCCGCGAGCGCGCAAAGTCCCACGATGGGTCCAAGGTTTCTTGCCATGACAGTTCTCCCGTTGTTGCGGGGCCGGCCCGGCCATGTGCGGTTTCATGGGCCGGCCGCATGGGATGCGAACAACGGAAAGACGTTAATGTTCCGAAACAGGGCCGCAGATCGCGGTGGCCGGCGGCCTAGCTGAAGATCTTCAGCGTCACCGAATCCACCGCGTAGACCCCGAACAGCACCACCGCAATGGCGGTGATGCGGTTCAGCAGCAGCATGTGCCTGTCCTCGATCTTGCGGTGGAGCATGCCGATGATGAATACCAGCGCCACCCACCAGACCGCCGAGCCCACGAGCGTGCCCAGCACCACCTCGGCGGCGGCAGGCACGGTGAGGCCCGAACCGAGCCCCCAGGCCACGAACAGGGCAAGGAAGGCGGCGATGGTGATGGGATTGCTGACGGTCAGCAGGAAGGTCGCGGCCAGCGACCGGAACAGGCCATGGCCGTTGGTTTCGCGCTGCTCGTAATGGGGATGGGACAGCCACAGCTTGACGCCCAGCGCCAGCAGCATGATCGCGCCGGGAATACGGAACCAGGCTTCGTGCGCCTGGACGAAGGCAGCCACCGCAGTGATGCCCAGCGCCGCCACCAGCGCGAATGCGGCATCGCCCAGCGCCGCGCCGAGGCCGGCGACCAGGCCGGCGATCCGGCCGCAGGTGATGGTGCGATGGATGCACAGGATATTCACCGGCCCCATGGGCGCCGCGACGATTATGCCGATCAGCAGTCCCTTGATGAAAAGCGGCAGGCTATCCATGTGCCCGCAGGGTATCGTTGAACCGTACCGGGTGCCCTGCGGCGGAGTCGGCCAGCTGGCCGTCCCACATCACGCGTTGGCCCCGGATTATGGTGCCGATGGGCCATCCGGTGACGGTGCGTCCGTCAAACGGGGTCCATGCGGCACGGCTGGCGATCCAGCCGTCCTCGATGATCCTGGAGGCTTTCATATCCACCATTGTGTAGTCCGCGTCCCAGCCCACGGCGAGACGTCCCTTGCCGGCCATGCCCCAGATACGGGCCGGACCGGCGCTGGTGAGATCGACGAATTGCTGCAGGTTGAGCCGCCCGGCGTTGACGTGGTCCAGCATGATCGGCACCAGCGTCTGGACACCGGTCATGCCCGACGGGCTGGCGGGATAGGGTTTGGCTTTCTCGTCCAGCGTATGCGGCGCGTGGTCCGACCCCAGCACATCGACAATGCCGTCGGCGATACCCCGCCACAGGCCGTCGCGGTGGCGGGCGTCGCGGATCGGCGGGTTCATCTGCGCCCTGGTTCCCAGTTGCTCGTAGCACTCGGGACCGGCGAGGGTCAGGTGCTGCGGCGTCACTTCCACCGTGGCGATGTCCTTGTGGCGCGACAAGAGCTCGATCTCGTCGGCGGTGGTGATGTGCAGCACATGCACCCGCCTGCCCGCCTGACGCGCCAGTTTCAGCAATCTTTGGGTGGCGATGATCGCCGACTGGTCGTCGCGCACCACCGGATGGGTCAGCACGTTGCCTTCCTCGGCCAGTCCCTTGCGGTCGCGCATGCGCTGCTCGTCCTCGGAGTGGATCGACACCCGCCGCGAGCCGCTCTGCAGCACCCGCAGGATGGTCTCGTCCTCGTGGACCAGCAGATCGCCGGTCGAGGCGCCCATGAACAGCTTCACGCCGCAGCAGCCCGGCAGGCGCTCAAGCTCGCCAAGCAATTCCACGTTCTCGGCGGCGGCGCCCACATAGAACGCGTGGTCGCACCACATGCGGTTCAGCGCCCGGTCGAGCTTGTATTGCAGCGCGTCGGCGGTGGTCGTCGATGGCTTGGTGTTCGGCATCTCGAACACGGTGGTGACGCCGCCGAGCACAGCGCCGCGGCTGCCCGATTCGAGGTCTTCCTTGTGCTCGAGTCCCGGCTCGCGGAAATGCACCTGACTGTCAACGACGCCGGGCAGCAGGTGCAGGCCGGTCGCGTCGATCACCTGGGCGGCGCTCGCCCCGGACAAATCGCCGATGGCGGCGGTCTTGCCGTCGCGCACGCCGACATCGGCCTGGCCGATGCCGCGATGCGAGACGCAGGTTGCGTTGCGGATGAGAAGGTCGAAACTGGCCATGCGATCCGTGGTTCTGTTGGCCTTCGGGTTATATGTCACTAAATCGAGTTGCAAAAGCCCGTAACCCGGCACCACCATACATTACGCACCTGCCAGCCTCCCTGGAACGCGGGCGTCAAGAAGGAGAAGCCGTTGAAAAACGCGGTGTTACTGGAAGAACGTGGCATATTGGCCATCGGCGGATCGCAGCGCAGGGAATTTCTGCAGGGGCTGATTTCCAACGACGTGGAGCAGGTCGGCCCCTCCGGCGCCGTCTACGCCGCGCTGCTGACGCCCCAGGGCAAGTTCCTGTTCGAGTTTTTCATCGCCGAACTGGGCGACGTGCTGCTGCTCGACACCGACCGCGACCGCCTGCCCGACTTGCAGAGACGGTTGATGATGTACAAGCTGCGCTCGGATGCTGCCATCGCCGACCGCAGCGCGGATTTCGCCGTTTATGCGCTGCTCGGCCCCGTCGAAGGCATCGGCGGCACGCCCGGCGCCGCGCCGGACGTGGACGGCGGCGTGATCTTCGCCGATCCGCGCTCGGCCCGGCTCGGCGCCCGCGCGGTACTGCCGCGCGCCGGCGCCGCCGACGCGCTGGAGGGGATGGGATTCGCGCCGGCGCCATTCGTGGCTTATGAGGCGCTGCGCGTCGCAGTGGGCGCGGCCGATGCCCGCCGCGACCTGGAGGTGGACAAGACCCTGCTGCTGGAGGCCAATTTCGACACCTTCAACGGCGTGTCGTTCAGCAAGGG
Organism: Emcibacter sp. SYSU 3D8; assembly: GCF_039655875.1. Taxonomy (NCBI): domain Bacteria; kingdom Pseudomonadati; phylum Pseudomonadota; class Alphaproteobacteria; order Emcibacterales; family Emcibacteraceae; genus Emcibacter; species Emcibacter sp. SYSU 3D8. The sequence continues at coordinate 616,837 of NZ_JBBYXK010000001.1, forward strand.
CTGCTATGTCGGCCAGGAACTGACCGCCCGCACCAAGTATCGCGGCAATGTCCGCCGCAGGCTTTACCCCGTGCTGTTTGAAGGCGCCGCCGCGCCGGGCGCCGAGGTGCTGCTGGGCGACAAGCCCGCGGGCCAGGTGCGCTCGGTCGCCGGCAACCGGGGCATCGCGTTGCTGCGCATCGAGGACGTGGACCAGGCCCGCGAACAGGGCGCGTCGCTGACTGCCGGGTCGGCCACGCTGCACGTGGAGGCTCTCGCGCCATGACCGAGCCCGTTCGCTGTTCCTGGCCGTCCAGTGACCCGCTCTATATCGATTATCACGACCGTGAATGGGGCGTACCCGAGCGCGACAGCCGGGCGCTCTATGAAAAGCTGATGCTCGACGGCTTCCAGGCCGGACTGGCGTGGATCACCATCCTGCGCAAGCGCGACAACTTCCGGAAGGCCTTCGACGGCTTCGAGCCGGAAAGAATCGCCCGCTATGACCAGCAGGACATTGCCCGGTTGTTGGGCGACGCCGGCATCATCCGTCACCGAGGCAAGATCGAGGGCGCCATCACCAGCGCACGGGCCTATCTGGAGATGCGCGAGCAGGGCACCTCGTTCTCCGACTATCTGTGGCAGTTCACCGGCGGCAAGACCATTCAGAACCACTGGACGGGCATGGACCAGGTGCCCACCGAGACCGCCGAGAGCCGGGCCATGTCGAAAGACCTGAAGACGCGCGGCTTCAAGTTCTGCGGCCCGACCATCTGTTATGCCTTCATGCAGGCCGTCGGCATGGTGAATGACCACACGGCGTCGTGCTTCCGGCACAAGGAGTTGAGTTAGGTAGTATTATCCAATGGCTTGGGGGACTTTCTTCAACATCCATATCGCCGCCATCCCGGCGAAGGCCGGGATCCAGACCTGGCCGATTGACGGCTGGAAATGGAGTTGCCGCATAGCCCTGGCATTGCTGCTGGTGATCCTGCTCACCGCCTGCGGCGCCAGCGCGCCGCCCGACCGCCAGACGATCGCCCTCGACAGCCGGACCTTGGGCTTCATCGACGAACTGGCCCATCCATCGGACGCGCTGCCGCAGCGGATCACCGGCAGCCTGATGATGCCGTCCGGCACGCCGGCGGGCGTCAAAGTCCCCGCCATGGTGATCCTGCATGGCGGCACCGGCCAGGGATCGCAGGACTGGTTCTACGCCCGGCTGCTGAACGAGTGGGGCATCGCCGCCCTGGCGGTGGACAGTTTCAGCGGACGCAAGGTCAAGGAAACCATCTTCGACCAGGCGGCGGTTTCCGAGGCATCGATCATCGCCGACGCCTACACGGCGCTAGGCATTCTAAGCAAGGACCCAAGAATCGATTCGCAACGCATTGGCATCATGGGTTTTTCCAAGGGGGCCGGCCCCGCGCTCCTTGCCAGTCTCGAACGCTTCCGCGGCACGCTGGCGACAGAGGACAGCCGCTTTGCCCTGCATGTGGCGTTCTATCCATGGTGCGGCTTCTCGTTCCTCGAGGAAACCGCAACCGGCGCGCCGGTACTGATCCTGAGCGGCGGTCTCGACCGGGTCACGCCCGCCGCGCTGTGCGCAGATTTCGCCGGCCGGCTGAAACACGACAATCCGGGACTGAGCATCGACATGCAGGTCTATCCGGCGGGCGGGCACGCATTCGATTACCCGCATCCCTATTTCCGCCTTGTCGAAAAGCTGCCGGTGCGCGGCAATCTGCCGGTGCGCTGCTTTTTCACCGAGACCGAGCCCAACGTGTTCGTGGAGCACGCATCGAACCTGACGGTTACCGCCGCCTCGGTGCGCTACGCGTTCGGATTATGCAGCGGCCCGGATCCCGCTGCGCAGGCGATCTACGATCCGGACGGTACGCGGGACGCCCTCGCCCGTTTCGAGGCATTGGTGCGCACCACCCTCTTGGGTCCGCCGCCGCAACCGGCTACAGTCGGTGCGGCACGGTAACGTCCTGAGTAAAGAACCGGTACAGGCGGCCCACAACATGACTTCGCGTAAACGCAAGGAACAGCAGCAGAGCAAGGAAAAGTGGCTCTGGATCGTCCTGGCCATCGGTGTGATCGGCGGGATCGTCCTGATGAGCATGTCCGCCTAGGCTACTGTTCCAGCAGCATCTTTCCCAATCGGGCTTCGCGGTCGAAGGGCGAGCCTTCGCGATGATCTATGGCGGGACCGAGCCGCTTGATTCCCTCGCGGCCGAAGCGGTCGCGCAGGCTTTCCTCCAGCCAGTGACCGTCTTGGGCGCGGCGCGAGTCGATCAGACGGTTATCCTCACCCAGCCATGACCAGCGATTGTCCACCGCGTCCCGCAGCATCTCCAGGCCGGTGCCCGAGGATGCCGAGGCGAGGAGCACCGGCACGTCCCAGCCATCGCCCGCGCTGTTCAGGCTGAGGGCACCCTTCACATCGGCGCGCGCGCGGATTGCAGGCTGGCCCATATCGGCCTTGGTGACGACGATGATATGCGGCACCTCCATGATGCCGGCCTTCATGAATTGCAGGCTGTCGCCCGAGCCGGGCTGGATGCAGAACACCACCGTGTCGGCGACAGTCACCACATCCGTCTCCGACTGACCCACGCCCACGGTCTCGACCAGCACGATGTCATAAACCGCGCGCATCAGCACCATGGCGGCAAAGGTCAGCGACGCCAGGCCGCCCAGCCGGTCGCGGGCTGCCATGGAGCGGACGAACACGCCCTGGTCCTCGGCATCGGTGGCAAGCCGCGTGCGGTCGCCCAGCAGGGCGCCGCCGGTGCGCTTCGACGATGGATCGACGGCGATCACCCCCACGGACCTGCCTTCGCTGCGCCAAGCGCGGATCAGCGCGCCGGTGAGCGTTGACTTGCCCACGCCGGGCGGACCGGTCAGACCGATGACATGGGCCCTGGGCGCCGCCCACGCCCTGTCCAGCAGGGCAACGACATCCGGGGCGCCGGGGTCGCGCTCGATGGCGGCCAGCGCCGCCGCCATGGCCGGCTTGGTGCCGGCTGCAAGGGTCTGAAAATCGGGGACCCGCGCGGCCAATCCTCAGTCCTTGGCGGGTGCGTTGTTGAGCGTCGCCTGCGCCGCCGCCAGCCGGGCGATCGGGACGCGGTAGGGCGAGCACGAGACATAATCGAGGCCGACCTCCTCGCAGAACGCGATGGACGCCGGATCGCCGCCATGCTCGCCGCAAATGCCGAGTTTGATCTCGGGGCGAGTGGCGCGGCCCTTTTCGGCGGCCATGCGCACCAATTGACCGACACCGTCCCGGTCGAGGGTCACGAACGGATCCCGTTCGTAGATGCCGTTGCGCAGATAATCCTCGAGGAAGCTGGCCGAATCGTCACGGCTGAGGCCATAGGTCGTCTGCGTCAGGTCGTTGGTGCCGAAGCTGAAGAACGCCGCCGTCTGGGCAATCTGGTCTGCCAGCAGCGCAGCGCGCGGCAGCTCAATCATGGTGCCGACGACGTATCCGTCGGCCTTGAAGCCCAGCTCCCTGGCGATGCCGTCGATCCTGCCCTTGAGGATGTCCAGCTCGCGCTTGGAGCCGACCAGCGGGATCATGATCTCGGGCACGACCGTATCGCCCGTCTGGCGATGCACCTCCTGCGCCGCCTCGAAGATGGCGCGGGCCTGCATCTCGTAGATCTCAGGATAGGAGATGCCCAGCCGGCAGCCACGGTGTCCAAGCATGGGATTGGTCTCATGCAGTTCGTTGGCGCGCTTGCGCATGGTGGCGAGCGAAACGCCGGCCTGTTCGGCGATCTCCTTCAGTTCCTCGTCGGTCTGGGGCAGGAACTCGTGCAATGGCGGATCGAGCAGCCGGATGGTGACCGGCAGGCCCTTCATGATGTGGAACAGCTCGGTAAAGTCCTCGCGCTGGACCGGCAACAGCTTGGCCAGCGCGGCGCGGCGCTCGGCCTCGGTTTCCGACAGGATCATCTCCCGCACCGCCATGATCCGGTCGGCCTCGAAAAACATGTGCTCGGTGCGGCACAGGCCGATGCCCTCGGCGCCGAACTGACGGGCGGTACGCGCGTCGAGCGGGGTTTCGGCGTTGGTGCGCACCTTCATGCGGCGCACATTGTCGGCCCAGCCCATCAGGGTGGCGAAGTCGCCGGAAAGCTCCGGATGGATTGTCGGCACCGCGCCCTTGATCACCTCGCCGGTCGAGCCGTCGAGCGTAATGATGTCCCCGCGTTTCAGCGTCTCGCCGGCCACCGACAGGGTGCCCGCAGCGTAGTCGATGCGCAGCGACCCGGCGCCGGACACACAGGGACGGCCCATGCCGCGGGCGACGACGGCCGCGTGACTGGTCATGCCGCCTCGGCTGGTCAGAATCCCCTTGGCGGCGTGCATGCCGTGAATGTCCTCGGGGCTGGTCTCGATGCGGACCAGGATCACGTCCCTGCCCTCGGACGCGCCGCGTTCGGCTTCGTCGGCGTCGAACACGATCATGCCGCTCGCCGCGCCGGGCGACGCCGGCAGACCGCGGGTCAGGATTTCCTTGTGGGCATCGGGATCGAGCGTCGGATGCAGCAGCTGATCGAGCGCCTCGGGATCCATGCGGCCGATCGCCTCGCGCTCGGTGATCAGCCCGTCATGGGCCATCTCGACCGCGATCTTGAGCGCTGCGGCGGCAGTACGCTTGCCGCTGCGGGTCTGCAACATCCACAGCCGCCCCTTCTGCACTGTGAATTCGATGTCCTGCATGTCGCGGTAATGGGCCTCGAGCTTGCCCATGATCTCGGACAACTCGCGGAACGTCTCGGGCAGCGATTCCTCCAGCGACGGATCGGTCTCGCCCGCCGCCAGCCGGGCTGCCATGCTGATGTAACGCGGCGTGCGGATACCGGCGACCACGTCCTCGCCCTGGGCGTTCAGCAGGTACTCGCCATAAAGTTCCCTGTTGCCGTTGGCCGGGTTGCGCGTGAAGGCGACACCGGTCGCCGAATCCTCGCCCATATTGCCGAACACCATCGCCTGCACGTTGACCGCCGTGCCCCAGGCTTCCGGAATGCCATGCAGGCGGCGATAGACCTTGGCGCGGTCGTTCTGCCAGGAATTGAACACGGCGCCGATGGCGCCCCAGAGCTGCTCGTTGGGATCGGCCGGAAAGGGCTTGCCCAGCTCTTCCTGAACCTTGTCCTTGTATGCCTCGACCAGCAGCTTCAGTTCGTCGACGCCGAGTTCGGTATCGAGCGTAACGCCATGATTTTCCTTGTGGATGTCGAGGATTTCCTCGAAGTGGTAATGATCCACTTCCAGCACCACATCGGAATACATCTGGATGAAGCGGCGGTAGCTGTCATAGGCGAAGCGCGGGTTGCCCGACAACGCGCCGAGGCCTTCGACGGTATCGTCGTTGAGGCCCAGATTGAGCACCGTGTCCATCATGCCCGGCATGGATGCCCGCGCGCCCGAGCGCACCGACACCAGCAGCGGATTGGCCTTGTCGCCGAACCTGGCGCCGACGATGCCCTCGACCTTGGTCAGGGCAGCCTCGAGCTGTTCTTTCAACTCGGCGGGATAGACGCGATTGTTGTCGTAATAGGCGGTGCAGACCTCGGTGGAGATGGTGAAGCCCGGCGGCACCGGCAGGCCCAGATTGCTCATCTCGGCCAGATTGGCACCCTTGCCGCCAAGCAGATTCTTCAGGCCGGCATCGCCTTCCGACGTGCCGCCACCGAAACTGTACACCCATTTAGTCATGCCGCACTCTCCACTGCCCATGAAGGATCATGGGGTCTTCTTATTACACCAGCGCGCTACCGCGATCACACACCAACATCGTCGTCCCCGCGCACGCGGGAATCCAGGCGGTGAAAGGGCTGTGGCCGCGATGAAGCGCTCCACAAAAAACTTCCCGATCGCAGTGTCGCCCCGCCGAGCCCTGCGAAGAACTGGGTTCCCACTTGCGCGGGGATGACGACTGTGAAAGCACGGCGCGCGCTTGGCAACGCCCGCCTCATCCCTCGATCTTCGAGAAATCCGCGACCTTGTTGAGCGTCGCACGAATCTGTGACAACAGCAGCAGGCGGTTGCGGCGCAGCTCCGGCTCCTCGGCGTTCACCGTCACATGGTCGAAGAATGCATCGACCGGACGGCGCAGGCCCGCAATCGCCACCATGGCATCGGTGAACCGCTCGGCCTTTACAGCCGCTTCCGCCTCTTTCATGGCGTCGCCGAGGCGCGCATGCAGCACCTTTTCCTCTTCCTGGGCCAGCCGCTCGTAGTCGGCGGCGCCGTCATAGGAAGCACTGTCCTTCTTTTCCTCGATGCGCACTATGTTGGTGGCGCGCTTGTACGCCGCCAGCAAGTTGACGCCATCCTCGGTGTCGAGAAAGCCCTGCAGCGCCTTCACCCGGTCGAGCAGACGCACCAGATCGTCCTCGGCGCTGAGCGCGAAGACGGCGGTGATGAGGTCGTGGCGCACGCCCTGCTCGCGCAGATAGACCTTCAGGCGATCGGCAAAAAATTCCAGCAGTTGCAATGCTGTATCGGGTGATGCTCCAGCACTCTGGAAGACATCGAGCAGCCTCAGCCGCAGCCCGTTCTCCAGCACCAGCCGGATCACGCCGAGCGCGGCGCGGCGCAGCGCGAACGGGTCCTTGGAGCCGGTCGGCTTCTCGTCGACGCCGAAGAAGCCCACCAGCGTGTCGATCTTGTCGGCCAGGGCGACGGCGACGCTGACCGGCGCGGTCGGGCACTTGTCGCCCGGACCCTGCGGCCGGTAGTGATCGGCGATGGCTTCGGCCACCTCGGCCGGCTTGCCTTCGGCGAGGGCGTAGTAGCGGCCCATGATGCCCTGCAGTTCGGGGAACTCGCCCACCATCTCGGTGCGCAGATCCGCCTTGGCGAGACCGGCGGCTTCCCTCGCCTGTTCGGGATCGGCGCCGGGAATTGACTTGCTGAGTTCCACGGCCAGCGCGGTGACGCGGCGGACCTTTTCGCCCAAGGTGCCCAGCTTCTCGTGGAACACCACCTCCTCCAGCGCCGGCAGGCGCGCGGCCAGCGGCGTCTTGCGGTCCAGGTCCCAGAAGAACTTGGTGTCGGACAGGCGGGCGCTCAGCACGCGCTCGTTGCCGGCGACGATGGCCTTGCCGCCGTCCTTCGCCGCCAGGTTCGACACGATGGCGAAACGCGGCGCCAGATGGCCCGCCCTGTCGCGGAACATGGGGTATTTCTGGTGGGTCTTGATCGCCGAGATCAGCGCTTCCGGCGGCACGTCCATGAACGCCTGGTCGATGGTGCCGACCAGGATCACCGGCCATTCCACCAGACCGGCGACCTCGTCGAACAGCCCGTCATCCTCGATCGGCAGCAGGCCGTTCTGCTGGCCGTACAGGTCGAGATGCTCGCTGATGTCCAGCTTGCGCTCGCGCGGGTCGACGATGACGTTCGCCTTGCGCAGCGTCTCCTTGTAGTCGGCGAAGCCGGCGACCGCAAAGCTCGAAGGCGCGAGGAAACGGTGACCCACGGTGCTGTCGCCGCTGGCGATGCCGTCGACGTCGAACGGTACGATCTTGCCGTCGAACAAGGCGATGATCGAGTGCAGCGGGCGCACCCAGGTCAGGCTGCCGGCGCCCCAGCGCATGGACTTGGGCCACGGGAACGATCGGATCACCTCGGGCACGATCTGGGCGATCACGTCGGCGGTCGCCCCGCCCTGCTTCTCGATAATGGCGACGAGGAAGGTGCCCTTCTTGTCCTCGACCTCGGTCAGCTGGTCGCGGGTCAGGCCGGTGGAGCGCAGGAAGCCGTCGATGGCCTGGGCCGGCGCGTCGATCCTCGGGCCCTTGCGCTCTTCCTTGACGTCGGGTTGGGCGACGGGCAAGCCGTCGATGACGAGCGCCAGTCGGCGCGGCGTCACGAAGGCATCGGCCTTCGAAAAGTCCAGGCCGGCGGCCTTCAGCTTCTCGGAGACGAGCCGCTTCAGGTCCTCGGCGGCGCGGGCCTGCATGCGGGCGGGAATCTCCTCCGAGAGGAGCTCGAGCAGGAATTCGGCCATTATGCGGCCTCCTGGCTCTTCAGCCATGCCTCGCAGCAGGCCTTGGCCAACGCCCGGACGCGGCCGATATACGCCTGCCGCTCGGTCACCGAGATCACGCCGCGGGCGTCCAGCAGGTTGAAATTGTGGCTGGCCTTGATGCACTGGTCATAGGCCGGCAGCGCGAGGCCGGCGGCCAGCATCGCCTGGCATTCGCCCTCGGCGTCGCGGAAGTGCTGGAACAGGATGTCGGTGTTGGCCTTCTCGAAATTGTAGGTCGACTGCTCCCGCTCGTTCTGCAGGAACACGTCGCCGTATTTGACGCCGTTGCCGTAGTTGAGGTCGTAGACGTTGTTCACGCCCTGGATATACATGGCGAGGCGCTCGAGTCCGTAGGTCAGCTCGCCCGAGACCGGGCTGCAATCGATGCCGCCAACCTGCTGGAAATAGGTGAACTGGCTGACTTCCATGCCGTCGCACCACACTTCCCAGCCCAGGCCCCAGGCGCCCAGGGTCGGGCTTTCCCAGTCGTCCTCGACAAAGCGCATGTCGTGAATGGCCGGATCAAGACCCAGCTCCTTCAGCGAACCGAGATAGAGTTCCTGGATGTCGGGCGGCGACGGCTTGAGGATCACCTGGAACTGATAATAGTGCTGGAGCCGGTTCGGATTCTCGCCGTATCGGCCGTCCTTGGGCCGCCGCGACGGCTGCACATAGGCCGCCTTCCAGGGCTTCGGGCCCAGCGCCCTGAGCGTGGTCGCCGGATGGAAGGTACCCGCGCCCATTTCCACGTCGTAGGGCTGCAAAATCACGCAACCCTGCCGGGCCCAATAGGCCTGCAACTTCAGTATCAGGTCCTGAAAGGACGGCGCGTCGGACATGGCGTGCGGAAACCCCTGTGGAAGGCGCGCGCACCGTAGCGTCGGGGTTGTTGCCGGTCAAGGAAACGCAGTGCGCGCAAGGCCGTCACGCAGCCAGGTTGCAACAAAACTGTAAACCAGCCGTGTTTCTATGGCCCGCCGTCACAAAGGCGGCCGACAGGAGACGCGACATGGTCAATCCGGACAATCAGAACGAAGAGCTCGACTGGCTCGAGGCCGAGTTGGCCGACACGCTCGACGAGGATTACGAACTGGAACTGTCCGAGCCTGCCCTGTCCATGGAGATCCGCAAGATCTACAAGCGGACCCATCCCGACACCATCGACCGGCAAACCTATTTCCGCTCGCTCCTCAAGCTCCAGTCCGAGCTGATCAAGCTGCAGGACTGGGTGGCCAGCACGAAGAAGAAGGTGGTGGTGCTGTTCGAGGGCCGCGACTCAGCCGGCAAGGGCGGCGTGATCAAGCGCATTACCCAGCGCCTCAACCCGCGCATCTGCCGCGTCGTGGCCCTGCCCGCGCCCAGCGACCGCGAAAAGACGCAGTGGTATTTCCAGCGTTACGTGCCGCATCTGCCGGCGGGCGGCGAGATCGTGCTGTTCGACCGGTCCTGGTACAACCGCGCCGGGGTCGAGCGCGTAATGGGCTTCGCCTCCGAGGAACAGGTCGAGCGGTTCTTCAACGACGTGCCCGAATTCGAGCGCATGCTGGTGCGCGACGACACCATCCTGATCAAATACTGGTTCTCGATCACCGACGAGGAGCAGCAGATGCGCTTTCTCGTACGCATCCACGATCCGCTGAAGCAGTGGAAGCTCAGCCCCATGGACCTGCAGTCGCGGGTGAATTGGGAATCCTACACCCGGGCCAAGGAAGAGATGCTGGCGCGCACCAACATTCCCGAGGCGCCGTGGTACATCGTCGAGGGGAACGACAAGAAGCGCGCCCGGCTGAACTGCATGGAGCATCTGCTGGGGCTGATCCCCTACCAGCCCGTCGAGCACCCGGTCATCGACCTGCCCGAGCGCGTCTTCAATCCCGATTATGAGCGCCGCGTGCTGCCGCCCGAACTCTACGTGCCGGAGAAGTACTAGAAAAACCGCTCCAGGTTCCGCCGTACCCGCTCGAGCGGCGATGCGCCCGAGGAAACAGGCGTGAACTTCTGGCCGGTGATGGTCTCGAAGGCCTTGATGTAAACGCGGCTGGTCTGCTCGATCAGTTCGGCGGGGATTTCCGGGATCGGGTCCTTGTAGGGATCGCAGCGGGCGACCACCCAGGCGCGGACGAAGTCCTTGTCGAAGCTGTCGGGGCGCTCGCCGGCGTCGAAGCGTTCCGGATAGGTGCCGGCGATCCAGTAGCGGCTGCTGTCGGGCGTGTGGATTTCGTCGGCCAGCACGATGCGGCCGGTTTCGTCGGTGCCGAACTCGTATTTGGTGTCGACCAGGATCAGGCCCTGCTGGGCGGCAAGCGCCTGGCCGCGGGCGAACAGCGCCAGCGAATAGCCCGCGACGGTGTTCCACTGTTCCTGGGTCAACAGCCCCTGCCCGATGATCTGCTCCGGCGTCAGCGGCTCGTCGTGGCCGCCGTCGAACGCCTTGCTGGTGGGCGTAAGGATGGCCTTGGGCAGCTTCTGGTTGTCGCGCAGGCCATCTGCGAAACGATGGCCGTACATCTCGCGCGCGCCGCTCTTGTATAGCGTCAGGATCGAGGTGGCCGTGGAGCCGGCCAGATAGCCGCGCACCACCATCTCGACCGGCAGGATATCGAGCCGCTTGCCGACCACCACATTGGGATCGGGATATTCGAGGACGTGATTGGGACAGAGGTCGCGGGTGGCCTCGAACCAGTATTTTGCGGTCTGCGTGAGCACCTGACCCTTGTAGGGAATCGAGCACAGAATGCGGTCGAAAGCACTCAGCCGGTCGGTGGCGATGATGATGCGCCGGCCATCCGCGAGATCGTAGTTCTCCCGTACCTTGCCACTGTAATGATTGGGCAATTCGGGAATGAAGGCGTCGGTGAGCGTGGGCGCGTCGCTGGGCATCGTCTGGGTTTCCGGAGAATCGGTCGCAGACCCTAACACAGGTCGTCGCGCGGCCGGAAATCAGTTCAGGGGTCGTTTCGGGAAAACCACTAATGCGTTTGGCCCGAGGCCCCCGCGGGAAACGATGCATGAAAGATTATGGATAAAGCCCGGCACCTGAAATCGCTGGTGTCGTGGTTCGTCACAAGCGGGCGTACCTTTCGCGTCCGCGTCGAGCGGTTTGTCGAACTGCGGCTGCTGAAACGACTGATCGACCTGCTCGACATCGATGTTGTCCTCGACGTGGGCGCGCGCCGGATGGGTCGGTGGTCGAGAGGAACTGCCTGATGAAGCGATCCTGACCGCCGTCGCCGCGTATCGCGCAACCGCACAGGGATCAATCGCCGCAACGCGGCGTTTGTTGAGTGTCCCGCATCCATTGCGAACCCGCGAAGGGTTCTGGCACGAAACAAGAGGTTGTTGTCATGACATGGAGAACCAGATTTCTCGCCGCGCCTGCCGTCGCCTTTGCCGCACTGCTGGCAATGCCCGCCGCCGGGCTGATCTCACCTGCCCATGCGGCCTGTGCCCCGGGCGACAAGATCAACGCCAGTACGGCCGAATGGGCCGCCGAGCAAGCGCGCGAGGCCGGCTATAGCAACATCAGCATGCAGCGAAAGGGCTGCGACAATTACTGGCACGGCATCGGCTCGAAGGACGGCCAGACGGGCCGCTTCGTGGTTTCGCCGGACGGCGAGGTGCTGCCCGAAGGCGACTGACCGCCTCAGGGCTCCAGGCCCGCCTTCCTGAGCATCTCGATGGCCGGCGGGATCGGCATGGCGAAGGTGATGCCGGACGGCCGGTCGAGGGCGCTGTCCTTGGTCTGCTGGACATAGGTCGAGTTGATGACGCCGACCACGGCGCCATCCGATGGATCGACCATGGGGCCGCCGCTGTTGCCGGGAAAGCTGGTCGCGTCGAGTTGATAGGCCATGATCTTCCTGTCGATGGCCCGGATCATGTCGGGCGTCAGTTCTCCGGGCGTGACCTGCGCCCGGGCGATCGGCGTGATCGCCGACACGATGCCGCGGTGCGTGGCGGGATAGAGGCCGTAGACCGCGCCGATCGGATAGCCGGTGAACGCCACCTCCTCGCCCTCGCTGAGCGGTACGCCCAGGAACAGGCGCAGCGCCGGCAGCGTCTTGCCCTCGATCTTCAGCAGCGCCATGTCGTGGTCGGAATCGGCCGCGATCTGCATCACGCGGACTATCTCGGCATCGTCGCCCTGCCCCACATACATCGACAGCGATCCGGCCGGCACGCCGCGCACTACGTGCAGCGCGGTCAATATGTGGCCGCCATCGCCCACGGCGAAGCCGGTGCCCAGAATCACATCCTGCGGCCGACGGGTTTCCTCGTGGGTGCCGATGGCCACGACGCTGGGCTTCACGGCGGCGATCAACTCGACAACGGGGCCGTCGGCGCGGGCCGGGACCGTGCAGCACACGGCCAGCAGCAGCGCCGAAGCCAGCATCCGGCGCATCAGCGGTCTCCCAGCAGGGATACAGGTGACAGGGCCGTGACCAGGTTCTGCACCTGGGCAGTCAGCGTGGCCATGTCGGCATCCTCGTCGATGGCGATCGCAATCACGCCGGACATGGAGTCCTTGTAGAAGAGACGCACCTTCGTGGTTTCGATTTTCGCCATAACGTCGCTGCTCACATTGCCTCCGCCAACCCGGTACCAGTAGAACACCACGCGCTTGCGATCCGGCTGCGCGAGGCGGACATATCGGACGGTGACAGGCTCTCCGTCAACCTCCAGCGTCGCTTTCCGCCGTTCGCCCAGGCTGTCCCAGCCGCTACCGGCCAGATCGTTGCCATAGCCGACCAGTTCGCCCGCCGCCGTCTTCTGCAGATAGCGGGCCATGTAGACATCGATGGCGGTGCCGCCCTTGCTGTACCGGGCAAGCAATTCTTCGTCGGCGCCCGCGAAGACCGGCCGCCAGTCGAGTCCCATATAGGCCGTGCGGCGCCAGTCGCCGGCCTGCGGCGGCGCGGAAAGCACGGCCCCGGCGGGCGCCGTGCCGGCCAGCCGGATATTGCTGGAATAGGCGGCGAGGACTCCGGCCAGCACCGCCAGTGCGCCAATGACCGCCAGCTTGCGGCGGAAGCCGGCCGGCGCGGTCTCGGCGGAGAACACCGCCGGGCGGCGCTGGGGCGGCGGCTCGGCGAACAGCCAGCAGATGCCGATATAGACCGCCAGAACGAACAGGAAGAACCAGAAGCCGTAGATGATGTGATCTACGTCCATGCCGCGCCGGCCCTCGGTATGATAGGCGATCAGCACGATCCCCACGGCGCGGACCCAGTTGGCGACGATGGGCACGGCCACGGCCACCAGCACGGCAGCCACCCGCCGCGGCCAGCTTCGGTACAGCAGATAGGCCGTCAGCAGGCCGATCTGGAACATGGCGGTCAGGTAACGGATGCCGGAACATTCGCGGGCGACCTGGAAGCGATGCCAGGGCTGGATGCCGTCCTGCAGGGTAATCATGAAGCCATCGGTCGTGGTGGCGACTCCGGTCAACTCGACGAACCAGACCACCACATCCGCCGTCCAGCGCTGTAGCGTGGGAACGAGAAAATCGCCCATGGGGGCCAGGAACAGCATGAACATCAGCGGGAACAGCAGCACACGCACGACGGGCCAGCCGAACAGGGCCAGCACAAGGCCCTGGACCATGCCGATCAGCGCAACCTGCTGCACCACCTGCACCTGTCCCGCGGCGCCCAGCACCCAGCCCAGCGCCGCCAGCAACACCACGGCCAGCCCGCGCCAGTCTGCTCGCGGCATCACACGCGCCAGACGGTCGCGGTCCTCCCACACCAGATAGGCCAGGATCAGCGGCACCAGATAGGTGTGCTGGTAACTGTCATTGCCGCGCCAGGTCGCTTCCATGGACAGCGCCGTGCGCCAGAACAGGGCAATCAGAGCGGCGGCGGATACAGCGAACACGGCGACCGTGTAGCGCCAGCGCGACCACGATCGAAGCATCGGGTCGGCACTCATGGCTGGAGCACCCGGTCGAGCACCTTCAGATTGGCCTCCCAGCCATAGTTCGCCAGCACCCGGCGGCGCGCCGCCTGGCCATCCGGCATGCCCGGCTGGCCGGAAAGCACGGCGGTGACCGCCTCGGCCATGGAAGCGGCGGTGTCGGCCACGGCCACCTCGCCCGGCTGCAAGCCGGTCAGCCCCTGCGCCGCATGACGACTGATGACCACCGGCTTTTCCATGGCCATGGCCTCAAGCACCTTGTTCTGAATGCCGCGCGCCACCCGCAGCGGCGCGACGATGCAATCGGCATGGGCGATATAGTCCCGCGTGTCGGCAATGGCGCCGGTCACCGTCACGCCCGGCAGGCCCGCCAGCGCCTGCACCTCGGGCGCAGGCTTGAACCCCACGATATAGAACCGGGCTTCGGCCACACGCTGGCGTATCAGCGGCAGGATCTCGCGCGCGAACCAGCACACCGCGTCCACATTGGGCCAATAATCCATGGCGCCGGTGAAGGCGATCATCGGCCCGCCCGCCGGAAAGGGATCTGGGTAACCGCGCGCCGGCGAGAACCGATCGGTATCGACGCTGCTGGTCAGCGCGAACGTCTTCCCGGCCGCCTGAGGCACCCGGTCGCGGAACAGCGCCGCCTCGGGCTCGGAGACCAGCAGGCAGGCATCGACCTGCCCGGCCACCTGCGCCTCGAAGCGGCCCAGCGTGCGTGCCTCGCGTTCGTACAACAGGCGCATGGGTCCCGACTGCGCCTTGGCGTATTGCGCCCATTTGTCGGAATCCACGTCGACCAGGTCCATGACGGTGCGCAGGCCCGACAGCGCATCCAGATAGACGCCGGTCTGTGAGGAATACAGGAAGGCAGTACGCGGTTTCACCGCCGCTACGGTGGCGCGAACCCAGTCGCGCATGGCGGCGTCGCGGTAGCAGGCAACACTCAGCGCCTCGCCGCGCAGCAGGCCGGTGAGGCTGCGCAGCCGCGAGCGCAGCCGCGGAAGCGGGGCGAAGAACGTGCCGGCGCATAGGCGCTCCAGCATATCCGTATGCTGCCAGTCCGCCGGATCATCGATGAAGCATCCCAGATGCACCCGGTAGCGTGCCGCCAGGTGCTGCAGGATGTGCCACGAGCGTATCTTGTCGCCCTTGTTGGGCGGATACGGGATTCGGTGCGCCAGGTAGAGCAGGTCCTCCATGGCGCTATCCCAGATACCGCGAGACGAGCGGACCCAGCCTGTTCGCCACCGCCAGCGGCAGGCGCGACCACACCGCGATCATCAGCCTGTATTTCGGGTTGTTGGGGCTGGCGTCGGGCAACCGGTCGCCGCGCCACAGATAATATTCGTAGTGCAGTGGCTCGGGCTCAAAGCCGAAATTGCGCTTGAAGGCGAATGCGCCGGACCCGACCTTGCTGCGCCCGAAATCGAACATCGTGCAGCCGCGCGCGCCTGCGCGGCACATCAGGTCGTAATACATGAAATCGTTCGCCCCCAAGCGCCGCGCCTCCAGTCCGCCGCCGCCATAATAGGGCAAGACCTGATCGCGGAAGTAGAAGTTGAGCACCGCGGCGACAGGCACGCCGTCGGCCGTGATCGTGAGAACGTCGGATTCTCCGGGAAACGCGCGAAGCAATTCAGCAAACCATCGCCTGGGGAATACCGGCGTGCCCAGGTTTCGAACGCTGGCCGCATAGAGCGGGAAGAACCGGTCGAGGCCGCGGTCGATCCCCGCGGCCAGACCGCGTCCGATGGCCTTGCGCACGACAGCCCGCTGCTTGCGCGGTATCGCTTTCAGGTTGGCGTCCGGATCGGCGGTGATGGAGCGCCGGAAGGTGGCGTAGGCCCCATCCTTCGCCGGCCAGCCGAGGCCGGTGGCGATCTGCGCGCGGAGTTCCAGATGATCCACGTCGAGCAGGTCGGCGAGCGCCATCGCGTGACCGGCCAGCATCTCCACGATCTCGGCCGTATCGCCGACCGGGCCACCATAGACCGCGAACGCGGTCGACATCAGGGCATGCCCGAACAGCAGGCTTTTGATCCGCACCAGCGGCAGCACGCCGACAACCCGGCCCCCGTTCTCGGCAACCAGGTACGGACAATCGTGGCCATAGGCGTTCTCGATGGCGGTCCGCCAGCCCCACAGATGAAAGAACGTGGCGGCGGGCGCGGCGCGGACATAGGCGTCCCATTGCCCCTTGTCGTCCGGCGACGCTTCGCGGACCGTGATGGTCATGGTCAGCGTGTCTCATCCATCGAGAAAGACCCTGTCCATGCGGTCCCATTCGAAATCGCGCAGGGCGCGGCGGATCTTGCCTTCCATGGCCGAAAGCCGGGAATAGTGCCGGACCCGCGACCGCAGCGGCGCGCCGTGCTGGCGGGGCTGATCCGGATCGATCTCCCAGGGATGGAAATAGAACATGGCCGGTTGCCCATCGCGTCCGTTCACCCGCCGCCATGCCCAGCGCGACCAGGCATAGGGCAGCAGCCGGAAGTAGCCGCCGCCGCCGCAGGGCAACCGCTTGCCGAGCAACGCGACGGTGCTGACCGGCACCTCGATGAGTGCGCCCGTTCCGGCCCGGTGGCTGAATCGCTCGCCGCCGGGCATGCCATAGATGTCGTGGGCGATGGGATAGATGCTCGAGCTGTAGGTGTGCCCCTCCTCGGCCAGGACGTCATGGGCCCAAAGGGTCCGGGCGTCGATGGAGAAGCTGGCTGCCCGGTAGCCGTTCACCGCGGTGCCGGACAGATCCTCCAGCAGCGCCTTGGTGTGCCGCGTGTCGTCCCGGAACTGGGCGTGCGTCATGTCGCCGACGCGGCGGTGGCGGAAGCCATGGCTGGCGATCTCGTGACCTTCGGCGGCCATGCGCCGCAGCAGCGCCGGATAGCGCTCCGCGACCCAGCCCAGGGTGAAGAACGTGGCCTTCACCCCGTTCTCGGCGAACAGATCCATGACCTTGTTGGTGTTGCGCTCGACCCGGTGCGGCAGGCCATCCCAGTCCCTCTCGCCGATCTGGCCGGCGAAGGCCTGGACCTGGAAGTAGTCCTCGACGTCGACGGTCAGCGCGTTGCGCATGTCGGGCCGGCCGGACAGGATGGCAGAAGATGGCACGGACCACTCGCTGCGTTGACAGTGAAACCCGGTTCATTTTCCGGGCGCGGCTGAAATAAATCAACCAAACAAAATCAACGGCATATGCCGGACAACTTCACTGAAATTCTCAGAATGTCACCCGCAGGTTGAACTGGATCACGTTCTCGGTCTGGTCGTTGATCGACTGGTTTGAATCGAGCAGGGAGAAGACATAGGCCAATTCGGCATCCAGATATTTCGAGAACGTATAGTGCAGCTCGGCCCGGGCGCCGTAGAAGTTGTCCACCCGGCTCGGCCCCAGGTCGAAATCGGTGTGCCGGTGACGCAAATGCAGCACGGCCCGCGTACGGTGGTTCAATCGTTGGGAGAATCGCGTCTTGATGTCGTATTCATGGATTTCGCGGTCCGTGGTGTCGAACTTGCGCACTTCGTAATAAGCGCGCGCATCCCAGGAGAACAGCCGCTTTTCCCACTGGGCGTTTACTTCCAGCCGGTTGCTTCCGAAGGTGTCGTTCTCGATGCCGAACACGATGTCGTCGGGGTCGAGGAGGCTGCCAAAGTCGCTGACGAAAAAGTCGAAATCGTTGAACTGGCCGTCCTCGTTGATGTCGGCGAAGCGGCGGTGGGTGGTGGTGATCTGGTGCAGGTAGGTGACCCCGAACTTCCACCGTTTGCGGCGATAGACCGCGTCGGCGCCGAACGAATTTTCACCATCCTGCTTGCCGTACCACAGCTTCACGTCGGTGTTGCGCGTCGGGTTGAAGCGCAGGCCCGCATGCCACGCCAGTCCGTTGATATCGTCGTTGAGATCCGGGTCGGTGATCTTCTGGTAGCCCGCCGTGCCGGTCACGCCAAGCCAACGCACAATCCTGTATTCGAGGTCGAGATGGGCGTCGATCTCCTCGGCCTCGCGTCCATCGCCGCGATGCCGGCGGTCATAGGAGGCCGTGGCGCCCCAGTGGAAGCGGCCAAGCCGGTCGCCGCTGTCCGCCGAAACCTGGCCCCTGTGGCTCATATAGCTGTCGATGAAACGTGGCGTGGGGTCGTCTGACCGGGGCTTGGCGACCGTCACGTAGCGGAACAGATAGGTCCACCGCATGTCGGCGATATCGAACAGGCGGTGCTCGAAGCTGGGCTCGACCGAATAGGACATGGTCTGGCGCCGGTTGATCGAGAAATTGGTGTCCGAGAACGTCACCGAACCGGTGTTGTCCACGAACGGCTCGGCCATGACGCCGGTGGCGTCGATATAGAAATGATCCTCGATCACCTCAGCATGAAGCTTCGAGCGCAGATGGTTGCGCCACTGGGTGCGGCCGTCATTGACGAAGTGCAGCAGCGTGCCGTCGTAGTCGGCCTGGAACTTCAGCCGGTTGCCATCGGCCTTGATCGCCAGCCCCGGCTCGACCCTGAAAACCAGATCGGATTCCTTGCCGGCATTGTCCAGGTCCACATTGTCCGTATAGGCGACCTGCGCCTCGAGGCGCGGCGTAACGCGCCACTTGGCAGCCGACGCCGTCTGGCTGGTGGCCAGGATCGGCAATACTGCAAGGGACAGGATGACGACGCATCTCGGGTTCGTGGCCCGTCTGCATCTCACGCCCAGCGCCCTCCCCCAACGACCGCCAAGCTCAGCTCCTGTAATATTCGTAATACGAACCAAACCGCACCTTGCCGCCCATGAAGCGCGCCTTGTTGAGCAGCAGGCTGATGTGACGGCAATCGCTGATCAGCGACAGCGCCTCCATCACCTGAGTCTCGCGCGTGCGATCGGCCTCGACCACGAACATGATCTGGCCCATGCGCGCGGCGAGAACGCCCGGCGCGCTGGAGGCAAGCACCGGCGAGCTGTCGAAGATCACGATCCGGTCATGGTAGCGGCGCGCCATTTCCTCGAGCAGCGCCGCCATCTTCTCGGACGACAGCAGCTCCGTGGCGCCTGGATGGGGACGGCCGGCAGGCAACACCGTCAGATTGTCGATGTTGGTGCGCAGCAGACAGTCGGCCACGTCGAGACGGTCGTCGACCAGCACATCGATCAGGCCCTTGTCGGCGTCGATGTCCAGTGCGCTCAGCAACTGAGGCCGTGCCACGTCCGCGTCGATCAGCATGACCGTCAGATCGCGCTCGGAGGCAATGGACAGGGCCAGGTTGATGGAACAGAAGGTCTTGCCCTCGCCCGGCTGGGTGCTGGTGACCATCAGCAGGTTGCCGTTGGGAATCAGGTCCGGGCTGCTCGGCAGCGCCTTGCGCAGCAGCTGACGCTTGACGATGCGGAACTCCTCGGCCACGCGGGTCGGCGCGTCATCGGGGACAATGAAACCGCCCTGGCGCAAACGATCGAGATCGATCATGGCGGATTGGGAGCGCCGCCGGTCGCGTGCCCGCTGCTCGGCATCCGCATCCGGCTCGGCAGGGACTTCTGCCTCTGGCGTCAGGGGAAGCGGTTCAGCCTCGGTCTCCAGGGCGGCCTTGCCGGCGTCGGCCTGCGCCGGATCGTCGGCCGACCGGGCATCGGCGATCCGCTGCGCGGCGCGCTCGATCAGGTTCTTGTTGGCGTCATCCGTGCCCATCAGCTGGATCCCCAGAGGGCAACCGGCGCAATCCGGTAGGTCATGACAAATACATATGCCACAACAAGACCGGCCAGCACGACCGAGAACGACGCGATCTCGATCCGCCGCCGCCGGCTGTAGCTGTCGAACGGCACGGCCGAGATCGTACCCAGTACCGGAAGGTCGAAACTGGCCCGCAGCCGGTTTGCGGTGGAAAAGGTGTGATGCACCTGGCTGAGCAGGAACGCGACGCCAAGGCCCGCGGCCAGGCCGATCAGCAACGACGCCGACAGCAGGGCGGGACGGTTCGGGCTGCTGGGCGCGCGCGGCAGGTCGGGCGGCTCGATCACGCGGAACTGCACCTTGTCGGTCTTGCCTTCCAGGTCCTGGGTGATCCGCGCGGATTCACGCCGCTGCAGCAGATCCTCGTACTTCTTCTTCACCACCTCGTAGTCGCGGTCCACCCGCATCAACTCGGCTTCGACATTCGGGACGGTCTTCGCCAGTTCATCGAACTGCGCGATCATGGTTTCCTTGCCGGCTATGCGGGATTTGAGGCTGGCCAGGTTGGTGTCGGCATCCACCAGCTTGACCTGAATCTGCTCCCACACCGGATTGATCATGGTCGCGTTGGGATTGAGCGGGCTTTCGTCGTCGCCGGCATTCTGGTTGGTGGCGGCGGCCCGCTCCCTGTCGTAATCCTCGAGCGCCTTGTCGAGCGATTCCTGGGCGGCGACAACGTCGGGATGGAGCGGCGTATAGCCCTGGGCATCCAGTTCTCCCAGCTTGCGCCGCATTTCGGCGATCTGGTCGGCGGCGCCGAACGAATCCCTGTTGGTGCCGCTGGCCGTGCGAATGGCGATGAAGCGCGGCACGGCCAGCGACTGCCTCGCCAGTTCCGCACGCATCAGCGCGGCGTCGTTGTATTGCCGCTGCAGATCCGAAAGTTCGCTCTTCTCGCGCTGCATGCGGGCGAAATAGTTTTCGTCGCCCGGCAGCAGGCCGATATTGTCGCGGCGGAACTGGGCCCGGCGCTGTTCGGCCTCGGACAATTGCTGCTCGTAATCGCGGATCTGTTCATCAAGGAACCGGCGGGCCTGCGAAATATCCTGGCGGCTCAGCCCAAGGTTGCTCTCGACGAAGATGGTCAGCAGCGACTGGACGACCCGCTGGGTCTTCTGGCGGTCATGATCCTCGTAGGACAGGCGGAACAGGTTGGGGGCGACCGGCGTAAGCTCGACGCGGGTGCGGATCTGGGCGGCCATGGCCGCGACCTGCGCGTCGCTGGTCGCGGTCAGGTCCAGGTCTGCCATGCGCAGCACCCGCTCCATGTTCGGCCGGCTGAGCAGCGTCTGCTGCATCACCTGGACCTGGCGATTGGTGTCGACATCCACAGTCACGCCCTGAAGCAGGTCGTTCAACATCGTGTCCGTGTCGATGTAGATCTGGGCAGAGGACCGGAACATGTCGGGAATCGACGTTACATACATCCAGCCGCCAAGCGTCACCAGCCAGGCCACGCCGAGCGCATACCAGCGGCGCAGCCACAGCGAGCGCAACAGAAGCAGGAGTTGTACGTAATTATCGTTCATTCTTCGACTTCGGAGCCTCGAGCTTCCCGGGCCCATCCCGTTCCACCAGCGTCGCCCCGGCCGCCGGCTATCGTTGTCCCTCGTCCGCCGCGGCGCAATATCGACGCTGCCGCACGCCGCGTCCGTTCAGGCGGTCCGGCGTACCGTGAAAGGCCGCCAGGTGCTGCACGGGACACAGCCTCCGAAGCGCCAGTCCCCCGGCAAATCAGAAAAAACTCTCCGGGATGATGATCACGTCGCCCGGATTGATCTTCACATTGGCGGATACGTCGCCGTCGCGGATCAGGTCGCTGATCCGCACGGTATATTCCTCCTGCCGCTTGCTTTCCGTGTTGTAGCGCACGAGCGTCGACCGGTTGCCCGCCGCATATTCGGTCAGACCGCCGACGCTGATCATCACGTCGAGCAGGGTCATGTTGGCGCGGAAGGGAATGGCCTGCGGTTCGGTTGCCTCGCCGACCACGCGCACCTGCTGCGCGAAGGGTCCGGTGAAGCCCGAGACAATGACGGTGACGATCGGATTGCGGATGTATTTGGACAGCGCGCCCTCGATGTCGCGCGCCAGCTGGGTCGGCGTCTTGCCCGTGGCCGGCATGTCCTCGATAAGCGGCACGGATATGCGGCCGTCGGGGCGCACGGTCACTGTGGTGGTGACCTCCTGGTTGCGCCAGACGAACACATTGACCGTGTCGAGCGGACCAATGATGTAGTCCGGTCCGGGCCCTTCAGCCGGGGAGACGAATTCGGCCGCGGGAAGACGTTCATGGGTGGCGCCGCAGGCAGCGACAGCAAGCGCCAAGGCAGCGGCAAGTAGCAGCCGCGTCCAATTCATCATGATCCTGACAGGCAACTCGACATCCCTCTCCGGCACTTCACACAAGTTGCCGCCATCAAGCGATAGCGTTGGTCGACTGGCTGACGGCCAGTGAAAACTGCCCCCAAGCAGCAACCATGAGTCCAAGCCTATACCGCCAATTCCCTTGATTCTCCATCCATTTGTGAAGATCGGGTACCCAGCGCGGTGCCGCAGTTCATACCAGCCGCTCGGCCGCAGGCTGGTGCCCGAGGAATCCGGCAGGGCTTGCCGACGCTCCATAAGCCCCCGATTGGAACACCACGACCAGATCGCCGACAGCCGTTTCCGGCAGGGCCACATTATCGCCAAGCCGGTCCAGCGGGGTGCACAAACAGCCCACGACGTCGGCCGTTTCCGTTGCCGGCATGTTCATCCTGCCGGCAATCGCCAGGGGATAATTCTTGCGGATCACCTGGCCGAAATTGCCTGACAAGGCAAGGTGATGATGCAATCCGCCATCGGTCACCAGGAAGGTTTTGCCGCGCGAGACCTTGCGGTCGACGATTCGCGAGACATAGAGCCCCGCCTCTCCCACCAGATAGCGGCCGAGCTCGATGGCGAAGGCGGCATCGGGACATGCGGCGCGGCCGCGCGCGAGCAGCGGCCCCAAGGCCCCGCCGATCCGGCCCAAATCCAGCGCCGCTTCGCCAGGAAAATACGGAATGCCGAATCCGCCGCCCAGATTGATGTAGCGCACCGGCGCGGGTGCGTCTGCCGCCAGCCGGGTTGCCAGATCGACGGTTTTCTCCAGGCAATCGATCAGGACCTCGCCATTGAGGATCTGCGAGCCGGCGAAGATGTGGAAGCCGAGAAACTCCAGCGGCAGCCCCGCCAGCTCGGCCAGCAGCGCCGGCACCGCCTCCTCGTCGACGCCGAACTGCTTCGGCCCGCCGCCCATGCGCATGCCCGATTGCCGCAACTCGAACAGCGGATTAACCCGAACCGCCACGCGCGCACGGGTGCCAAGCGCGCTTGAAATTGCCGCCAGACGGCGCATTTCCCCGGCCGATTCAAGGTTGACGGTCACGCCGGCCGTTGCCGCCATGCGCAGTTCCGCGTCGGTCTTGCCGGGTCCGGCAAAGCTGATCCGGCTGACAGGGATGCCCGTGGCCAGCGCGCGCTCAAGTTCCCCGGACGACGCCACATCGAGCCCGTCGACCAGCCCTGCCAGCAGTCCCACCACCGCAGGCAACGGATTGGCCTTGATCGCATAATGCAGGTCCAGCCCCGCTGGCATGGCGGCGCGCAACTCCGAAACCCGCGCGGCGATCAACCCGCTGTCGTAGATGTAAAGCGGCGTCCCCGCCTCGGCCGCCAGTTCGGTCACGCTGCGACCGCCCGCCATCAACTCGCCGTCGCGGACCTGGAAGCTGCCTGGCGGCATGGCGGCGCGGCTCATACCGCCGGCCCGAACATGCCGGCCAGTTCGACGGCGAGGCCATTCCTGTCGATCTTGCCGTTGGGATTGCGCGGCAGGCTGTCGCGAACGATCACGGCCTTGGGCACCATGTAGGCCGGCAATTGGGAGCGGCAGCGCGCCAGCACGTCATCCGATGACGCCTCGTCCTCATCGCTCAGGCAAACCAGGCAGACAATGGCCTGACCGAGCACGCTGTGCGGCACGCCCACAGCCACCGCCTCGGCAACCCCCGGCGTCTCGTAAACCACATCCTCGATCTCGGTGGGGCTGACCCGGTAGCCGGACGTCTTGATCATGTTGTCGTGGCGCTCGACGAAATAGAGGTAACCGTCGGCGTCGCGGGTCACCGTATCGCCCGACCAGACCGCCGGTTCCGCGGATCCGAACGACGGCGGCAGCGGGCGGAATCGCTCGGAAGTCCGTTCAGGATCGTTCCAGTACCCCTTTGCCACCAGCGGTCCGCTGTGCACGAGTTCTCCCGGTACGCCCGGCGCGGCGCTTTGCCCCGCTGCGTCGATGACGTCGATGACGGCATGGGGAATGGCCTTGCCGATGGAATCCGGGCGCCGGCCCACCTGGGCCGGATCCAGATAAGTCGAGCGGAACGCCTCAGTCAGACCGTACATCAGAAAGATTTTCGTGCGGGGCGCCCGCTGGCGCAACGCCGCAATGGCGTGGCGCGGCATCCGGCCGCCCGAATTGGTGACATAGCGCAGTGTGACGTTCACGCATTCGGGCCATTCGAGCGCCAGCACCTGCAGCCATAGCGGCGGCACACAGGCAAGTCCGGTGATCGCCTCGCGCTCCAGCGCGGCGACAATGTCCTGCGGGAACAGGTGATTGATCAGCACCGCCGTCGCACCGGTCAACAGCGCCGTCGACAGCTGCGACAGGCCGTAGTCGAAGCTCAGCGGCAACGCGCACAGAATGCGGTCGTCGCGGGAATTGCGCAGATAGGTGGCGACACTATGCGCGCCTGTCGTCAGGTTCCGGTGCGACAGCATGACCCCTTTCGGCGACCCGGTGCTGCCTGAGGTGTAAAGCAGTGCCGCCAGATCGTCGGGGGCCGGATGTCCGATGGCGCCATCCGCGCCCAACGCCAGAAACTCGTCCCATTCCGAGTCGAGAATAACGCGGCGCACGCCGACCGGCAGCGCGGCGCCATCCTGCTCCAGCATCGCGAGTCGATCAGCCGATGTGACCAGCAGGGACGCGCCGGAATCGGCCAGAATATGATGCACCTGCCGCGCTTTCAGCACCGGATTGACGGGGACGAACACGCCGCCTGCCCGCGCCACGCCGAAATAGGCGGTCACTGAGGTGATAGACTTGGGCAGATAGACCGCGACCCGCTCGCCCGCCTTCATGTCATGGCGCAGAAAGGCGCTCGCGGCACGCTCGATGCAGCCTGCAAGACCCACATAGTCGATGGCGTCCGCGCCCAGGCGCACCGCCTCTCCAAGGGGATTGCGCTTCATGCCGCGCTCGATGATGTCGCCAAATAGCATGATGAAGCCGCTGCCTGCACACGGTAGGGTTTCCCCTACCCTCACTGGGCTGCTTGTTAGACGAATGACCCTCACAGTGGAAGAGTTTAGCGATGTGTCACGGGTCCCGGAGGACTTTGCCGCCCTGTTCGAGCGGGATGGGGCGCGCGATTTCTTCCTGACCCGGGACTGGTTCGAGCTGCTGTCGGCGCAGGGGTTGGACCCGGCGTTGGATCGCCTGATTCTCGGCGCGCGCTCGCAGGGCGGTACGCCGGCCGCGCTGATGCCGCTGGCATCGTCGGACGGCAAGGTCACCGGACTCGCCAATTACTACACCATGCTCTACGCGCCGCTGATCAATACGTCCCTGCCCGACTCTGAGGTTGCCGACGCCCTGCGGGCCATCGCGCGCACCCTGAAGGCCCAATGCTGCACGGTTCATCTCCGGCCGATGGCAGCTGACGCCCCGGTCCTTCCAGCACTTTCACGCACGTTCCGCGAGGCCGGCTTCGTCGTCGATAGCTATCCCTGCAGCGCCATGCGCTATCTGGACTGCCGGGGGCTGGATGCCGCCACGTTCACGGCCGGACTGGAATCGCGCATCACCAATACGATCCGGCGCAACATGGGCGACATGCGCGCCCCCGACAGCTTCGCGCTGTACACCGAGCCGTCGGAAGTGGATCGCGCCATGACGCTCTACGAGGCCGTCTATGCCGCCAGCTGGAAAGAGGCCGAGCCGTTTCCCGGTTTCATGCGCGCGCTCGCCGAACTCTGCGCGCGGCGCGGCATGTTGCGGCTGGGCTGCTGGTCGATCGACGGCGATCCGGCGGCCGCGCAGTTCTGGATCGTCCACAACGGCCGGGCCACCATCTACAAGCTGGCCCATGACCGGCTTTACCATACGCGCTCTGTGGGATCCGCCCTGACCCTGCGCATGTTCCAGGAGATCCTCGACGGCGACCATCCCGGCCGGATCGACTTCGGCCTGGGCGAAGAACCGTTCAAGGCCGACTGGACACCTGACAGCGCACCCAGGATCGGCTGGCTGGCATTCAATCCACTGACGCCGCGCGGCGCCGCTGCAGCGGCGCGGCACAAGGCAGGGCGCCTTTTCCGCTTATCTCGGCGGCGGAAGGGTGTATAAACCGCTCGAAATGCGGCGGAACGACAACTGCACCTCATGACAACCATCGAGACGGTTCGCAATCTTCTGGACGAGACGCTGGGGCTGGGCGACAGAGCAGGCGCCATGGTCGCCTCCACGCCGCTGCTCGGGAATCTCCCGGAACTCGACTCCATGGCCGTGGTTGAAATCGTGACCCGGCTGGAAGCTGAATTCGGCATCAGAATTCACGATGACGAGATCAGCGCCGAAACATTCTCGACTCTGGGCGGGCTGGCCGCATTCATCGACGAGAAGCGCTGACACCAAAGGGGGCTGTCGGTTGAAGGCCGAGTTTATTGCCGGTCCGCGCGGCGACCTGTTCGCGCTTTACCTTCCGCCGGATCCAGGGTCTCCAGACCATGGCGACCTGATTTTCGTTCCACCATTCGCCGAGGAAATGAACCGCTCACGTGCGGTGGTGCTTGCCCATGCGCGGGCCTTCAACCGGGCGGGCCTCGGCATTCTCGTGCTCGATCTCTATGGCACCGGCGACAGCGACGGCGGCTTTGCCGACGCCCGCTGGGAAACCTGGCGCGAGGACATCAGGGCGGCTGGCGGCTGGTTGCGCGCGCGCGGTCGCGACACGATCGGCCTGTGGGGCCTGCGGCTGGGCGGCCTGCTGGCTCTCGACACCATGTTCGACGATCCGCTCGGCTTCCGGCAGCTTGTGCTGTGGGAGCCGGTCACTTCCGGCACGGCCTATATGGACCAGTTCCTGCGCATCGGCGTGGCCGAGGGCATGGAATCCGGCGGGCGCAGCATCACGCTCGACGAGATGCGTCTGAAGCTGAGCCGCACCGAACCGGTCGAGGTGGCCGGCTATGTGGTCTCTCGCATCCTCACCCACGCCATCGACCGGTCGGATCTGCTGGAGCTGATCGAGGCGGTCCGCGTACCGGTCACCTGGATCGACTGCGCGCAACCCACCGCGCAACGCCTCGCCCTGATCGAGGACGCAGGGCGCGCCTGTGCCGCCAATGGCGCGCTGTTCGACTACGTCCCGGTCCGCACTGCGCCCTTCTGGTCGGTGACGAACGCATCGGCCGAGCCGCCTTTTGCCGAGGCGGTGATCGGCGCCGTGGTGAGCCGCCATGCCGCTGGCTGACGAACGCATAATCGAAGTCGGAACCGGCGACGGTCACCTGCTGGCCATCGCGCACCTGCCGGCGCCCGCTGCCGGACACGGGGTGCTGATTGTTCCGGGCGCGCCCCAATATCGGGTCGGCCCGCACCGGCTGTTTGTCGATCTGGCCCGCCAGTTGGCCCACCACGGTGTCGCGGTGATGCGCATGGATCGGCGGGGTTACGGCGACGATGGCGGCGCACCCGTCGATTTCGAGCAGGCGGGCCCGGACATCGAGGCCGCGCTGGCCGCGTTCCGAGCCGCCTCGCCGGATGTGCGCTCGTTCACCGTTCTGGGCCTGTGCGACGGCGCCAGCGCCGCGCTGCTCCATGCCCCTTCGCTTGCAGGCGTGGACGGCCTGATTTTGCTCAATCCCTGGGTGCGCGGCGAGACCGCCGGTTCGCAGGCGGTGCTGAATGCCTATTACCTGCCCCGATTGCTGCGCTGGCGGCGCTGGCTCGCGGTGATGACCTCATTCGCCCGGATGCGCGGCGCATTGCGCGGTATCGCGACCGCGGTGCTCGATGCGCTGCGAAAGCGGGATGCCGATCATCCCGCCTTCGTCGACACCATGCTGAGAAACTGGATCGACTTCCCCGGACGGTCACTGATCGTGCTCAGCGGACGGGATGTTACCGCGGCCGAGTTCGACCAGCTGGTACGCCGCACGCTGACATGGCCAGTGGTGACAAAATCCACCAATGCGGCAGTGCTGCCCATAAAGGATGCGGACCACACCTTCAGCAGCCGCCGCCACAAGGCCCTGCTCTCGGAAGAGATCCTGGCATGGCTGACGACCTAGACTGAGCCGCCTTCAACGTCACGATTTTGGCCGTGCGGTGTCGGCTTCCAGCCGCGGCGTTTCCGTCCGCCGGCCTCGTGCTCCAGGCGCAGGGCCACGAAAGCCGCCAGCGCCGGGCCGATGCAGAACAGGATGAACATGGCGGTGTCGAACATGGCGGCGCTTGCGGTCCCATCAGTCAGGTGGAGGCTGGCACACTATACCAGACCGGGCGAAAACACCTCAGTGCCTGATTAGGCCGTCCATCCGGCGGCGCGCCCTGTTAGGATCGGCACCGAACGTTTCACCCATTCGGCAGCGGAGCGGTCCGCCAAGCATGCGCAGCCTGTTCGTCCTCGTCCTCGTCTTCAGCTGGATACCGGCCATTTTCTACGCGCCGTATCTGGGCGTCCTGGCCTGGATGTGGGTTTCCTACATGAACCCGCACAAGATGGCCGCCGGCATGGTCTCGACCTTCCCGGTCGCCGAGGTCATTGCCATTGCCACGCTGCTGTCCTGGGTCGTCTCGCGCGAGCCGAAAAATCTGGAGATGCGGCCGGTGGTCGTGCTTCTGCTGGTGTTTACGGCGTTCTCTACCATCACCACCGTGCTGGCGGTCAATCCGGGCGTGGCATGGCCGAAATGGGAGACTTTCGTTAAGGTGATGCTGTTCACCCTGATCGCCATCCCGCTGATCAACAACCGCTATCGGCTGCACGCAATGATCTGGGTGATGGTGATCTCGTGCGCCTATTTCGCCATGCGCGGCGGCCTGTTCACGCTCCTTTCCGGCGGCGCCTACCGCGTCTGGGGACCGCCTGGAACCTTCCACGGCGACAACAACGGCATCGCCATGACCTTCCTGATGATCCTGCCGCTGTTGCGCTACCTGCAAATCCAGAACGACAATCGCTTTGCCTGGCTCTGCTTTCTCGCCGCCCAGATCCTGACCCTGCTTGCCGTGTTCGGGACCATGTCGCGCGGCGCGCTGGTCGCGCTGACGGCCATGACGGTCTATCTGCTGATCCGGTCGCGGCGGTTCGGCACCTTCGCACTGATTGTCGCCGCCGGCGCGCTTGCTTTCTACCTGATGCCGCAGGACATGAAGGACCGGCAGGCCACCACGGTGTCCTACCAGCAGGACGCGTCGGCCATAGGCCGGCTCACCATGTGGAAATATGCCATCGACGTCGCGAACGAAAGACCGCTGACCGGCGGCGGCTTCAACATTTTCTACGACAATCCGACGCGCGCGCGTTTGCTCCCGCGCAACGCCGATGGCGTCCCGGAAGAGGGCCGCGCGGCGCACAGCGTGTATTTCGAGGTGCTGGGAGAGCACGGCTATCCGGGTCTGCTGCTCTACCTGTCGGTTCTTGCCGGCGGCTTCTTCAGCGCCGAGCGCATCTACCGCAAGGCGCGCAAGCGGCCCGACACGAAATGGGCCGCCGATTTGGCCTATATGAGCCAGTACAGCCTGATCGGCTTCGCCGTCGCCGGCGCATTCCTCAGCAAGGCGACATTCGATCTCTGCTACCATGTGCTGGCGCTGATCGTGATTACCGGCATCCTTGCGGACCGCGCGGCGAAGGAGCCGGTGCCCGACACGATACCGCCCGGCGACCCGATCCTGAGTTTCTTCCTCAAACCCCGCGTGAAGGGCTTCAAGCCGCCGAAATACAAGCCTGGCCGCCCGGCGCCGGGTAGTTAGGCGGCGGTGCCTATCCGTCCATCAGTGCCTTATAGGCCGCGACCATGGCGGCCACGTCATAGACCTCCGACGCCCGGCGCTGGTTGGCAAGGCCGATGCGCTCACGCAGCGCCGCATCGCGCGCCAGCTTCTCCATCGCGCCCGCCAGTGCCGCCGCGTCGCCCGGCGGGACGATGAACGGCGCGTTCTCGGCAGCCACCATCGCCGGCACGTCGCCCACCGCCGTCGCCGCCACCGCCAGGCCGGCGGCCATGGCCTCGAGTACCGCATTGGGAATCTGTTCGGTCGAGGATGACAGCGCGAAGATGTCGAGCCTGGGGTAAATGTTCTCGACATCCTCCACCATGCCGGTGAATTCGACGTCGCCGCCCAGCCCCAGCTGACCGGCATGGGCTTCGAGCCGAACCCGCTCCGCCCCGTCGCCGGCGATGATCAGACGGGCGGGCATGACGGCGCGCAGCGCGGCGAAAGCGTCGAGCAGCAGATCGAGCCGCTTTTCCTCCCGTAATACCGCGACGGTACCGATGGTCGGGACCGGACGGCGGGCGCGCCCCATCGCCGCGGCGGCGAACTTTCCGGTGGCAATACCGTCGGGCACAAGGCGCAGGCGTTGGGCGCCGAGCCCCCAGCTTTCCTGCGCCCGCTGCATCAGCGTTCGAGAGGGTACCACCGTCAGCACCCGGCCCGAGAGAACCTTGCGCCGGATCAGCGCCCGACGCCGATAATCGGCACTTGCCTCATCCGAGCCGAAACCGCTTTCCACATGCAGCAGTCGCGGCGCGCCGGCGAGGCGCCCCGCCAGCGTCCACTCGATGCTGCCCCAGTTGTTGGTGACCATCACGTCCGGCGCCGCCTGCCGGATGAACCGGCGGTACGCCCGAAGGCGGCTTGGCAGGCTCAGTCCCGTTCCGGGTGCGGGCGGGTAGGCGACATCGAGCGCCGGATCGATGCGGTCGCGGCACTCGAGACCGCCGTTGATCGAGATGATGCTGTGCCGGAACGCCGGGCCGAGGCCATTGATCCAGGTGGCCGTACGAATCTGCGCGCCGCCCAGTTCAAACGCCGGGAAAACATGCAGCAGGTGCCGAATCATCCGGACTGGCCGGGGCTCAGCCTCGGGTCGCCCGGATCAGCGGCAGGACTGCGCATCTTTCAGCTTTCGGACATCGTCGCTCTGGCGGAAATCTGGATCGTTGGCCATGATCGTCTCCAGCAGCGCGCAGGCTTCGTCCTTGCGGCCCTGTTTCACCCGTCCAAGGGCGAGATGATACTGAATTTCCGGCTCGTCGGGCGCCAGCGCCGCCGCTTCCTCGAGCAGCTTGACGCCCTGTTCCACCGAACCCTGCGATACCAGGACCCAGCCATAGGTGTCCTTCACCACGGCAGCCTTGGGCGCAAGTTCATAGGCGCGCCTGGCCTCGTCCACCGCGCGCGGGTCTCCCACGCTCTGATAGAGCCAGGCCAGGTTATTCAGGATCATCGGGTTGTCGCCGTCCTGCGTTTTCAATACCCGGTGGTGGGCGATGGCCTTCTGCATCTCGCCGGCCGAGAGATAAGCGCTGGCGAGCACACGGCGAATCTGCTGGTCGCCGGGTGTCGTGGCGATCCAGGATTCCAGCACCCGAAAAGCATCGGCCGGCCGCTTCAACTCGGTGTAGCCGTAATAGAGGCGGAGTGCGGAATCGGCGGAATTGATTTTCTTCTCCGCGATGCGGAACGCCTCGACCGCCTGATCCGGTTTTCCGGTCCTGGCCATCACATGTCCGACCAGCAGGTCGCCCATCGGCAGCTCCGGCTGGCCCTGGCGCAATGCCGTGGCAAGTTCCATCGCGGCCTGGAAATGCTCGCTGTTGATTTCAAGATTGACCAGTTCCAGTACGGCCGGCACCAGCTTCGGATCCAGCTTCAGCGCCTGCTGGTAGGATTCCCGCGCGCCGAGCGCATCACCCGACTGGAGCTGGGCACGACCAAGTGCGAAATGCACATTGGCGTTGTCCTTGGTCAGCCCGCTCAGCCGCGTATAGGTTGCGACGGCCGAGACCGCGTCGCCCGCCAGAATCTGGGTGCGGCCCAGCGCCTCGACGGCTTCCGGACGATCGGGCACGCGACGGTCGAGGGCGCTTGCCGTCGCCAGCGCCTTCACGATATCGCCAGCCTGCAGATAAACCTCGATCAGCCGCAATCCGGCCGCCGATGATTTCGGATTGTCCACCTGCGCCTTCTCCAGCCATTTGACGGCCTCGCCGGGCTTCTTGCGGGTCAGGGCAATGCGGGACAGCTCGATCATGGCCGCCTCATTCCGTGCGTCACGGGCGAGAATGTCCCTGAACCGGCCTTCGGCGGCGGCATAATCCTCGCTCTGTATGTCCAGGCGGGCGAGATTCTGGACCGCCGGCAGATATGCGGGGTCGGCGGCAAATGCGGCCTGGAAAGCCGCGCGCGCCTCGGCGGTATTGTTCTTGGCGCGGTAGGCCACGCCTTTCAGGTTGAGCGCCACCGGATCCTTGGGATCGGCGCGCAACATGTCGCCGATTACCTTCAGCGCCGCGTCGTAGTCGCGGTTGAACAGATGATAACGCACCAGCAAGAGCTGAGGCCGCGTGGCTTCCGGATCTTCCTTCACCGCCGTCTGCAGGTCCTTGACCGCGTCGGCATTCTGGCCGGCGGCCAGCCGGGCCACGGCCAACTGGGTCCGATAGAGACTGTTCTTCGGATCCAGGCTGGACGCCTTCTGAAACAGATCGATGGCCATCGCATAGTCGCCGGCGCCCATGCGGGCTGTGGCCACCAGTGACAACGAGGCCGCATCGGCGTCCGGCCCGTCCGCCAGCGGCTGCAGCGTCTTGACGGCATCGTCGAAGCGGCCCTGCCGGATCATTGTCGAGCCCAGCAGGCGCCGGCCGTTGGCGTTATCCGGCACGGCGGTGACGAACCTGTTCAGGTTGGCGGCGGCCTGTTCCAGATTGCCCTGGGCATAGGCGATCGCGCCGCGCAGATACTGGGCCGGCAGGTAGGCGTCGAGCGCGGCACCAGCGCGCTGCAGCACTGCCTGGGCGTTGGAATAATCCTGCTTCTTGGTCAGGATCAGTGCATTGAGATAGAGGCCGAGCGGATGCTTTGGAGCCAGTTCCAGCGCCGCGTCGATATCCTTCTGGGCATCGACGTCACTATTCATGTCGATCAGCGTGGCGGCCCGGCCCAGCCGCGCCTCCACATTCCGTGAGTTGGCCTTGAGCACGGTGCTGAAGGTGGCGAGCGCCGGCTCGAGCTGCTGGGCCATGCGCTGCATTTCGCCCTTCAGGATCCGGGCGCCGGTAAAATCCGGATCGAGGGTCAGCGCCTCGTCGATCAGCGCCAGCGCCTTCGCGTTCTGCTTGCGCTGCACCAGCACGCGGGCCAGGCCGATCTTGGCGGTCACCGACCGTGGCGCCAGTTGTGTCGCCGCCTCGAACGCCGCCTGCGCCTCATCGAACCGTTCGAGCCCCAGATAGGCCCGGCCACGCAGCGCCATGGCCGCCGACCGCTGTTCCGGATCGACGCCCTGCGGATTGATCTCTTTCAGCACGGCTGCGTGTTTGCCCTGCAGGAGCAGCGCCTCGCCAATCTGGTTGCGGACCTCGTCGGTATTGCGTCCATAGGCGAGCGCGGCACGGAATTCCTTCTCGGCCGAGGGACCCTGCTGCGCCATCAGGTACATGGACCCCAGCAGGAAGCGCGCATCGGCGTCCTTCGGGTTCTCCTTCAGCGCATTCTTCAGCAGTTCGACCGCTTCCTTGGGCTGGTTCTTGTCCAGATGGGCCTGCGCCTCGACCAGCAGCGGCTTGCGGCGAGCGTCCTCCGGCACCGCGTGGGCGGGCGTTCCATGGATGGACAGGGCAATGAGAACCGGCCCCCAGCGGACGATTTGCAGTGCCGATCCGAGAATGGACATGTCTTGGGCAGCCTCCCTGAACCCGCAGCGCACTATAGACACCCGCCCTTGCCGATCAAAGCCGAACAGGCCCCGGTCAACGCGCGCCCGTCCCGAACAGGATGACGCGGATTGTCTTTATCAGGATGAGAATATCGAGGAACACCGAGAAATTCTTGATGTAGTACAGATCGTATTGCGCCTTTTGCCACGCATCCTCGACCGACGCGCCGTAGGGATAATTGACCTGTGCCCAACCGGTAATCCCCGGTCGGACCGTATGCCGTTCGGCATAATATGGCAGCTGACGGGCCAGATCGGCGACGAATTTCGGCTGTTCCGGCCGTGGCCCGACGAAACTCATGTCGCCCTTCAACACGTTGAATATCTGCGGCAGCTCGTCAATCCGCAGCTTGCGGATGACGCGGCCCACCGCTGTCACTCTCGGATCGTTTTCCGAGGCCCATTTGGGACCGCCGGCCTCGGCGTCCACCCGCATGCTGCGGAACTTGTAGAGCATGAACGTCCTCCCGTGCTGGCCGACCCTCTCCTGCCGGAACAGCACGGGTCCAGGGCTGGTGAGACGCACCAGCAATGCCGCGAGCAGCACCACGGGCGCCGTCAGCGTCACCAGGACAAGACTGGCAAGCAGGTCGATGCCACGCTTGATCAGCAGGCGGATCTGCGCCTCGGTGGAGCCCTGGGAGTAGATCAGCCAACTGGGCACGAAGCCGTCCAGGTCGACCTTGCCGGTTTCGCGCTCCATGAACGCGGCATAGTCGGTGATGCGAATGCCGGCCAACCGGCAATCGAGCAACTCGCGCACCGGCAGGGCGCCACGCCGCTCTTCCATGGCGGTGACGATCTCGTCGACCTGCTTCTCGAGGGCGAAATCGCGCAGCGACGGAATTTCAGCCAGTTGATGTACCGGCGACACGTTGCCGGCCTCGTGACCCATGCGCAGGAAGCTGATCTCACTGAAACTGCGCGAGCGCGCGCCCTGCTGCACCCCGGCAATCCGCTCGGCAAGCTTGCCTGCGCCGAGCACCAGCACCCGGCTCTTGAACAGGTCCAGGTCGAGAACGCCGATAAAGATCAGCCTGACCAGCAGGATCGCGATAAACGCGACCACGATGCCCGACACGAAAATGCTGCGCCACAGGGCGACCGGCGGATACAGGAAGAACAGCAGCGCCATGACCAGCGTGCTGAGCACGAACGCCGCCGTCAGCGTCACCACGGTCTGCCGCAGGCTGCGCCAGGTATCCCGCTGGTACAGCCCAAGGATCAGCATCACGGTCTGGATGGTGACGACGAAGATTGCATATTCCGCCGTCGGATCATCGAGGCTGGAATCGCCCAGCCCGCTGATCGACAGGCGCAGCGACTGCGCGCCATAGAGTGCGCCGAGCAGCACGAAGGTTTCGAACAACGCCAGCCCAAGGACCGCCCGCGACAGATAATGCCCGAAAATCCGGATCACAGATCGAGCGCCCCTTCCAGTTTACCAAGCCTGCCAGCGCCTGTTCGGCCGTCTTCCGCCCGGCTCCAGCATACTAATACCATACCGCATCCGGTTGGAATCATGTGGACGTGCAAAACGCAATCGATTCCAAGATGCTAGAGCAGGCTCCCGGTACCGGCCGGTGCAATTCGCCGGCGCGAGGCCGTGCCCCAACAATGTCACTTTTCCGGGGTTGACCCTCGGCTTGGCCGAAGCCCAAACTGCCTTGGGCATTATTGTGAGTACGCGGATGAACCAGAAGATT
Source organism: Emcibacter sp. SYSU 3D8 (assembly GCF_039655875.1). NCBI lineage: Bacteria > Pseudomonadati > Pseudomonadota > Alphaproteobacteria > Emcibacterales > Emcibacteraceae > Emcibacter > Emcibacter sp. SYSU 3D8. The sequence continues at coordinate 652,259 of NZ_JBBYXK010000001.1, forward strand.
CATCCCGCCATTCTTTGCGGCGGGTCGGGCACACGGCTGTGGCCTTTGTCGCGCCGCAACCACCCCAAGCAACTGCTCTCGCTTCTGGAACCGCAATCGCTGTTGCAGGTAACGGCGGGCCGCTTCGCCGACACCGGGCGGTTTGCCCCGCCGATCGCGCTGTGCAGCGAGGCCTATCGGTTCATCATCGGCGAGCAGATTCGCGGCGCGGGCGTGACGCCGGGCGCGATCATCCTGGAGCCGGAAGGCCGCAACACGGCGCCGGCGGCTGCGGTGGCGTCGTTGTGGGCGCTGCGTCAGGACCCCGATCCGATCGTGCTGCTGTCCCCATCCGATCACGTCATCCGCGACTTGCCGGCGTTTCAGGCGGCCCTGGAATCCGCAGCCGAGACCGCGCAATCAACCGGTGCACTGGTCACCTTCGGGATCCGGCCGGACAAGCCGGAAACCGGCTATGGCTACATCGAGGCTGGCGAACCGCTGCCCGGCGGCGGCGCTGCGCTCGCTGTGCGGCGATTCGTGGAAAAGCCCGACGCCGCCACCGCGCAAGGCTATGTGGATGGTGGCCGGCACCTGTGGAACAGCGGCCTGTTCCTGTTTCGCGCCACCGATTTCCTTGCCGAACTGAAGCGGCTCGAGCCGGCCATGCTGGCGGCCTGCGAGGCAGCCGTGGACAAGGCCCGAACCGACCTGGACTTCGTGCGCCTCGACGAGGAAAGTTTTGCCGCCTCGCCATCCAATTCCATCGACTACGCCGTCATGGAGAAGACCAGCCGGGCGGCCGTGATCCCCATTTCCATGGGCTGGAGCGACGTGGGATCGTGGAGCGCGCTGCGCGACGTGGCCGACAAGGACGAATCCGGCAATGCGATCTGGGGAGATGTGATCGCCATTGAAACCAGAAACAGCCTGGTGCGCAGCGATGGGCCGTTGGTGGTGACCTACGGTCTGGACGATGTCGTCGTCGTCGCCACCAAGGATGCCGTGCTGGTATCGAGCGCTGAAGCGGCGCAGGACCTGAAAACCGTGGTGTCGCGTCTCGATGAGATCAAGCGCGAGGAAACCCACTTCCATCCGCGCGTCTTCAGGCCGTGGGGCTGGTTCGAGACCATGGATCTGGGACCGGGTTTCAAGGTGAAACGCATCGCGGTGAAACCCGGCCAGCGCCTGTCGCTGCAGAGCCACCGTCACCGCGCCGAGCATTGGGTCGTGGTCAGCGGCCAGGCCGAGGTCACCAGCGGCGATCGTGTCATGACCCTGTGCGCCAACGAGTCCACCTACATTCCTGCCGGCACCACCCACCGGCTGGGCAATGCGGGAGACGCCGAATTGCAGATCATCGAGGTTCAGTCCGGCGGTTATCTGGGCGAAGACGACATTGTCCGCTTCGATGATATCTACGGTCGCAGCTGACCGGCGCCGAACGGAAAATACATAAAAACTGTAATAACCCCACCATCTCGTCCGCAATCTATGCTATTGGCAGATAGGTTCTGCTACCGTCAGGACTGTCAACGTAGCTATTGAAGATGCGGCATGGGTCGTCGCCCGCATCGCCGGAGCGTATTGATGAAATCCAGGGACATCCTGTCCAGCGTGATCCTGATCGGCGCCGCCGTCTTCGTGGCCGCGACGATTTTTATCAAGCCGGGCCAGCACCTTGGTGACTTCGAGCTGTACGACAAGCTGGCCGAAATCCGGCAGGCCGCCAATGCCGAAGACGCCGCCAGGGCAAACGCCACACCCGTGCGTGTCTATGAAACGCCCAAGGCGCTGGGCGACAAGCTGTGGGCAATCCTGAACCCCAAGGAGACGTCGGCGCGCTTCTCGGGCACTGGCGGCGAGTTGTCGCTGCTTCGGGTCTCCACGGGTTTTGGCACCGAAGGCAACGCCCTGCTGATCTCGGACGAGTTCAGGCATGCGGCGGACGGCGCGCTGAGCGGCACCGACGACGGCCTGAGGGCGCTGTTGGACTATTTCGACGCGGCCGGCGGCAATGAAACCATCATTGCCTTCCGCAGCCAGCTGCTGCTCGAGGCCCTTGGCAAGGACAGCCGCGTCGCGGATTCGCTGACCGCGCTGCAGGAAGCCACCAAGAACATCTCCGAGGCGGCGTTTACCGCCTTGTGGACTGGCTACATCATGCCGGCCAACTTTCAGCCCGACTTTGCACTGCCGCCCGGCTCCATCGGCTACGACCTGGGTGCGGTGATGCAACAGAACGGCGAGATCAACCCGGTCTATGACGACTTCCTCCGTGTTCCCGCCAACAGCAATCATATCGAAGGTTCGGCTTCGGATGTCGAGAGCAGCCGGCAGATGCTGTGGGGCGACGGCGTCAAAGGCCTGACGGTATTTACCGCGCCGATCCCCAACGGCACCTACAAGGTCTATGTGCTGACTTCTTCGGAAGCCGGCATCGACCCGTCCGTGGCATTCGGCGAATACAACACCCTTCGCCGCGACGACAGGTTGCGGCGGGTCGACCTGCGTGACAGCCATGGAAACAGCCGGAACTGGAACGAGGAGGCCTGCGGCCAGCGGGACCAGGTCCGGATCGAGCAGCCCGTCTACAATCCAGACGACGTACCGGCCGAGCAACTGGCCGGCGATTCCGGCGACGCCTGCCGCAGGTTCGCGCCGGGCGGTGGCCTCGCCACCGCCGAGGTGTTGTTCGGCCGCCAGGGCATATCGCCGGAGATCGAGCCCGAATTGACCATGGTGTCGTTGGTGCAGGACCAGACCCATGGCAAGGGCGCGGTCTATGCGCTTCGCGAGGAAATCAAGAACGGCCAGCTTTACATCGATTTCCATCAGACAGGCGTTCCGACCTATGTGGTTGGCATCATCGTGGTTGCCGCCGACGATACGTTCGGCGCCCAGATGGCCGCCCTGGTGAGCGCGGTGCTCGAGACAGTGCGGCCGGCCGCTGGCAGCAGCACACAGGGCCCGGGCTACGCAACCAATTTCGCCGCAACCACCCTGCCCGGCGGCGCCCCTGGCAATGGCCCGGGCGGCAACAGCGTCAGCAACCCCAGCGGCGGTCTGTCGACCGGTCCGGAGGCCAGCGGCGGCGGTGATGGCGACGGTGACGGCGATGGCGGCGGCACGCCTCCCGGAGACGGCACGGGCGGCGATGGCACCGGCGGCACCCCGGGCGGTGATGGCGACGGCACCGCGCTGCTGGTGGCCGAGGGCCTTGGCCCGTATCAAGCACTGTATGGCGATCCCCTGACGCTGGATGGCCGCACCTCGACCATAAACGGCCAGCCGATCGGCGACACGATCCCGCCCGGCCTGTTGGTGGAATGGCTCTTCGATATCGACGGAGACGGCACGCTCGATCTGGTCTCGACCGACCTGCTGGCGCAGATCGACAGCGCCATCTTCGGCAGCACCGGTGAGTTCCAGGGTATCCTGAGGCTGACGCTCGACGGTCTTGTCAGCATCGACCAGGTGATCATCATCCTGTTCGGTCCGGGCGCCGCGATCCCCGAGCCGGGCATGTTGCTGTTGCTGGCGCTGGCACTGGGCCTGCTGTTGCTGGCCCGCAACCGCCGGCGCACCCGCACCGCCTGATCCATCAGCCGGTGCGGCTCGTCAGGTAACGGCGCGGCGCACGCGAACCGGTTCCCACTGGAGGGCGAAACGCTTACCATCGCGCAAGCAACCGTCAACGAAAGCCGGCACCCCGTTCATGGCGCGAAGGAAAAGAAGGTCAGGCGCAGGCTCCCAGCGCCTGCTGATTGCCAGTGTCCTGGTGTTCGTCGTCGCGCTCGGCGTGTTTCTGGCCCTGCGGACGGAACTGGGCAGCACACTGGCAGGCCGGATCAGGGCGCTGGTGACCTCCGCCGGCAGCCCCTGCTGCGCGCCCGCCGAGGTTCTCTCCGACTTTCAACTGCCGGTCGTCGCCTATGTGGTGTCGGACCTGTGGCGCGACGGGCGCGCGCGCGACCTGCCGCTGCCACCCCGCCTGAGCACGCCAGCCCAGGCAGTCAACGTGGCGCTGGTGTCGAAGGGCCGCGTGGTGCGCGAAGCGTGGATGCGCGACGGAACCGTGCTCGATGCTCTCACCGCCGCCCTCACCCGGTTCCGCAGCCAGATGCCGGCGGACGAGCGCGCCGATATCGACTCCATCGAGCTGTTTCTCGGCCATTCGTTCCGCAAGGTCAGCCCCGATGAATATGACGAGCAGATCTTCGCCGCTCATCATCGTGGCATCCGCGGACTGGAAATTGTCCATGGCGACACCACCCAGCTGCACTCGCCCCTCGAAGTGTTGCGGCGGAATGTGACGGCTGACCGGCTGGTGCGCGATTTCGCCGCCGCCGCCAAGACCGACCGGGCGGAAATCCTGCAGAAGGCGGGAATCCGCGTCTTCGATGGCGAACAGGTACTCGTTCGCGTGGGCGCGGCCCCGAAAGGCTTCCTGCTCGAGCGCGGCAACGTCTATGTGAAGCCCCAGGACGTGACCGCCGACGCGGTGCGCGGCGCCGTGCGCCTTGCCACCGGCTGGCTGACCGCCAATGTGGGAATCAGCGGCGAGTTGCCCTATGGCTTCCGCCCCAGCGAACTGAAGCCACTGGAGGGCAACAACGCCATTCGCCAGTGGATGGCGACAATCGCGCTGGAGCGGGCGGCACAACCCCGTCTGGATCCCCAGATATGGGAACTCGCCGAACGGAATCTGGCCTTCAACATGGCCGATACCTACCGGCAGGAAGGAACGCTGGGCATCATTACCGGCCCTGGCGATACGGTATCGCTGGGCGCTGTCGCACTGGCCGGACTCGCCCTCGCCGAAAGCCACGCGGGCGGCCGCTACGGCGCCGAGCAGGCCGCATTGTCGGCCACCATCGACCGGCTGCATACCGGCAGCGGCGCGTTCCGCACCTATCTGCGGCCGGCCTCGCGCACCGGCAACCAGAACTTCTATCCCGGCGAGGCTCTGCTCTACTGGGCAACCCGCTACGACAAACAGCCCGACCCTGCCCTGCTGGACCGGTTCATGACCTCGTTCCGCCATTACCGGCAATGGTACCGGGACCAGCGCAACCCGGCTTTCATCGGCTGGCACACCCAGGCCGACTACAGAATCTGGAAGCACACCAGCGACAGCGAGCTGCGCGACTTCGTGTTCGAGATGAACGACTGGCTGGTCGGCCTGCAACAATGGGCAATACCCACCGAGTACCGCGACCTGATGGGCCGCTTCTATGCGCCGGGCGCCGGATTTGGCCCGCCGCATGCCTCTTCGACCGGCATCTATCTGGAGGGTCTGGTCGATGCGTTCCGCCTGGCGCGGGAAAGCGGCGACCCGAAACGGGCAGAACTCTACCGGCTGGCTATCCTTCGCGGCCTGCGCGACGTGCTGCAGTTGCAGTTCGCCGACGAAATCGACATGTTCTATGTGCCGCCGGGTTTCCGGAAATTCGTCGAGGGCGGCATTCGGACCACCGGATACGACAACGTGATCCGTATCGACAACGTGCAGCACAACCTGATGGCCATGCTGAACGTTCTTCAATCTTTTCGGCCGGAAGATTATAAGTGGCCCACGACGACCCAATAAGAACGCCCAGCATTTCTTGACAACTTATAAACATGTTTGAAAAATTGACGCCATGACCAGACAAGCCGCAGCCGTCAAAGCCGACCCCAAGGAAGAGATCATCGCCGCCGCGGACGAAATTCTCGCCAAGGCCGGCGCATCTGCCGCCACCGTGCGCGCCATCACCGCACTGGCCGGCGTCAACACCGCGTCCATCAACTATCATTTCGGCTCGCGCGACGGGCTGTTCGTGGTGGTCTGCGGCAGGCGCATGCAGCCGGCGAACCAGGAAATCCTGCAAACCCTTCAGGCTCTGGACGAGCGCGGTGCGCCGCCGGACGTAGCCGAGATTTTTCGCCCGCTCGTCGACACCGCATTCCACATCTGGGTCAACGACAGCGTACTAAAGGCACTGCGCAGCCTGCTGTTCACCAGCCCGGAAACCGCCGACCGGCTGAACGTCACGGCCATGTCCGAGGTCTACGACCGCATGCGCGCGGCACTGATGCGCGCCTGCCCGCACCTCAACGCCCAGCAGGTCCGGCAGCGCTTCGCATTCTCGATCGGCGCGATCATGAATCAGGTCTACAGCCGCGACGCCCATCTGCAAGGCATCTACAGCGACAGCTCGCCCGACGAACTGGTCGACTTCATCGCCGCCGGCTTCAGAGGCTGATCCGGCCGGCACTGCGGCCGGCCGGATTCATCCCAACTACTCCTGGTTGCTGAGCAGCACCTCGCCCGGCGTGGCGCCGGTGCAGTCCAGGCCTTCGAAGGTGACCTGGCCGTTGACGATGGTGAAGTTGAGGCCCTCGGCCCGCTGCGCGCGGCGCCAGCCGCCGGCCGGCTGGTCGTAGAGCTTCTCCATCTTGTCCCAGGACGGCGTGCGGCGGATGGTGTCCGGATCGTAGACCACCACGTCTGCCGGCGCGCCCTCGCGCAGGATGCCGCGGTCGGGCAGGCCCAACACATGCGCCGGCAGGCGGCTGAGGCCGTAATGGGCCTGCTCGGCGGTCATCAGGCCCTGTTCCCGCACCATCCATTCCAGCAGGTCGGTGGGATAGGCGCCCTGGACCACGAAGTGGCAGTGGGCGCCGCCGTCGGAGATGCCGGGCACCACATAGGGATTGGCCAGCACCTTGGCGGTGGTCTCGGCGCAGGTGTCGTAGGCGTTGCCGACGAACTCGGCCTTGAACTCGGACTCCAGGGAGATATCGAGGATCACGTCGGCGATGTGCCGGCCCTCGGTGGCGGCGATTTCCGCCACGCCCCGGTCCACATATTTGTCGAGATGGGCGTAGCCGGCAGAACCGTGGACACGCAGCTCCTGCGCGATACCGGACGTGCCCAGGCCGCCGACCAGGCGCTTGTCGATGTCCTCGCGCAGGCCCTTGCGGATATTCTCGTCCTTCATCATGGCGACGCGCTGCTCATACGGGCCGTTCATCACCCCGTGCCAGTGCGGCGCGTTGTCCCACAGGCTCCAGTCCTCGAAGGTCAGCAGGGTGGGCGAGCGCACGGTAAAGCCCATGCCGTAGACCTGCAGCCCTTTCTCGTGGGACTCGTTCAGCCAGTCGATGAACGCCTCGTGGCGCGCCGGATCCCGGTCGTTGGCCAGCAGGATATTGCGCACGATGGGGCGCTGTGACGCCTCGGCCAGCGAGGTCATGAAGTCCTCGACGGTGTCGTGGTCCGACGGCGCGCCGTCGAACATCTCGATGAAGCCCTCGCCGCGCTTGGCCAGTTCGCGGCCGAACTCGATCAGCTCGTAGTCGGGGATCACGTCGGTCGGCATGGGCGTGCCATCCCAGTCGGGCTGCACCGAGGGCACGCCGCAGCGCTGGTAGGAGAAGCCGCAGGCGCCATGATCCATCGCCTCGTTCATCAGCGCGAACATCTGCTGCTTTTCAGCCGTGGTCGGCCGGCGGCTCTTGGCCTCCTCGACACTGCCCATCACATAGGCATAGAGCGGGTTGAGCGGCACCAGGGTCTGGCAGTTGACGCCCTTGGGGATGCGCTTCAGGTGATCGATCCATTGCGGCATGGTTTCCCAGCCATATTTGTCCCACTCCATGCCTTCCTTCATGGTGTCGAACGAGATGGCCTCGTTGCGGGTCATCATCATCATCGCCCGGTCGCGCATATGCGGCGGGATCGGTGCGAAGCCGAAGCCGCAATTGCCCAGCAGCACCGAGGTGACGCCGTGCCAGCCCGAGATGGTGCAATAGGGATCCCACAGGATCTGCGCATCGTAATGGGTGTGGATGTCGATATAGCCGGGCGCGACGATGTTGCCGCCAGCGTCGATCACCCGGTCGGCGGTCGCCGTCCTGCGGATGCCGCCGATCTTGGCGACCTTGCCGTTCTTGATGCCGACGTCGGCGCGGAATCGCGGAATGGTGGTGCCGTCGATGACGGTGCCGCCACGGATCAGGATATCGTAATCGGACATGGTTCGGTCTCCCCGGTGGAATGGTGGTTCAGACGGCGCATGCCGTCTCGACGATCCTGTCGGCCAGCAGCGGCGCGACCCTGAGGTGTTCAGGAACGAGGTCGCCCAGCAAATGGTCGACATGCTGTTCCAGATAGTAGATGCGCTTCTCGTGATAGGAGCATTTCGGCCCGGCGAAGCTGGGCGACAGCAGCGAGTGCTGGATGTGCTCCATGTTCCAGGTGTCCTCGTCGAGGACCACGTCGAAATATCTGGCACGCTCGCAATGGTCCGCGGGCGGCTCGCCGTCGCCCCAGTCCTGTTCGACCACCCAGGTGACGATCTCGGTGTGGTTATGATCCAGCGGCCAGAACTCCATCAGGATGTAGCCGGTCTGGCTGGCCGGCGTGAGCAGATTGGGAAAGATGTGATAGGATACGTTGGCCTCGCCGCGCAGCGCCCGGCCCTCGTCCCAGTCATCCGGAATCGCTTCCGGCGGTTCCTTGTAGTAGCTGGGCGTATTGGGGACGATCATCCGCGAATGGCCATGCGGAAAGAATGTCGACACCGTCCCCCGATAGTCGATGGTGCCCGACACGGTTTCCGGATGGATCGTGGTGATGTGATAGACCTCGATGAACGCCTCGATGGCGATCTTCCAGTTGCAGGCCATCACCCGCGCGCGGCGGTTCGACGGGCGCAGCTTCGCCGCCCATTCGAAATCCGAGGCGACAGGCCCCAGATAGGTGGCCAGATCGGGCCCGTCCGGCGACAGGTTGACGAAGATGTGTTCGCCCCACATCTCGCAGCGCACCGGCTTCAGATTGTGCTTGCTGCGGTCCATATCGGGCGCGAAGTCCCACGGTCCGGGAATCCCCACCAACTTGCCCTCAAGGTCATAGGTCCAGCTGTGGAACTGGCATTTCAACCGGCTGCCGGCATGGCCGCAGGGCTCGCGCGTGATCGTGGCGCCGCGGTGCTGGCAGGTGTTGTAGAACGCCCGCACCTTCATGTCCTTGCCGCGGATGATCAGAACCGGCGCGCGCCTGAAGTTGTCGAACGACTTGAAATCGCCGGCATCGGGGATTTCCCAGCCAGAGCCTGCATAGAGCCAGGCCTTGTCGAAGATTTCCCGCTTCTCGAGGGCGTGGAACGCCGGGTCGGTGTAGCGGCCGGCCGGGATCGGCGGCAGGTCGGGAAAACCGTCGGGCGGCGCGTTGCGCGAGCGCTCGATCTCGATGTGGTCGCGCAGGAGTTCGGTGGTTTTCATATCCATCGGCTTATCCATCCGGCAATCGGGCCGTGCTGACTTCGGTTGAGCGAGGGACGAGACATCTTCATTGGTTCGATCATCCGCATCAGATCGTCGCGGCCAGCTCATAGGCCTGGCGCGTGGCGAACCAGATGCGGCGCGGCGCGTAGGCATCGCCCAGAATATGTAGGTCTTTCACCGTCCCGCGCAGGGCGTCGTAGAGGCCGCTTTCGGCGACGCCGCCGCAGGCAAGCACCACATTGTCGAAGTCGACCACTTCGCTCTCTGCGCCCGAATAAACGTTGCGGGTATGCAGCCTTCCCTGCTCGATGGCGACGACCCGCTCCATGACCCTGACCCGCGCGCCGCGGGCGCTGATCTTGGCGAGCGGTGCGCCGATCGAATACTTGCCGACCAACGGCGCGATCGCCGGCGTCTGGTAGATCAGTTGGACCTGCTTGCCCCGGTCGACCAGGAAGCTGGCGACGACCAGCGGCTGCATGTGGTCCTCGGCGGCGATGACGGCCACACGCTCTCCGACCGTCACGGCGCCCGTCATCACATCGCGGCCGTCGACCACGAATGGCAGGTGGGCACCGGCGACGTCTGGCCGGCGGGCGGTGGCCCCCGTCGCCAATGCGACGGTGTCGGCACCGAACGCCGCGACGTTTTCCACCGTGGCGTCCTTGCCAACCACCACCTCGACGCCGAGGCGGTCGAGACGGCGCCGCTGGAAGTCGAGGAAATCGATAAACGCCCGGTTCTCGGGCACCGCCCCGGCAATGCGCATTTGGCCGCCCAGCGCCGCGCCGCGTTCCCAGAGGGTGACCGCATGGCCCAGCTCGGCCAGCAGCGCGGCCAGTTCCAGCCCGGCCGGACCGCCGCCCACCACCAGCACCCGCTTCTTCACCGCCGCCTCGCCCAGCACCGGCTCGGTCTCGCGGCCGGTGCGCGGGTTGACGGCGCAGCCGAACGGCATCCCCTCGACGCTGCGCGCGTGCAGGCAATCATTGCAGCCGATGCAAGGACGGATTTCGTCGACTTTTCCCGCCTTCGCCTTCGAGACGATGTTCGGTTCGGCGAAATTGGCGCGCGCCATGCCGACCACGTCGGCCTGGCCGTTGGCGATGATTTCGGCGCCGGCCTCGATGGTGGTGACGCGGCCCGTATAGACGAAGGGCAGCTTCAGCGCCGCCTTGAAGCGTCCGGCCATTCCCGACCACTGCGCGATGCCGTAATTATGCGGCTGCAGGTAGCTGGGCGCGCCCCAGCTGTTGCCGATGACGCCGTGGATGTAATCGACATGCCCGGTGGCCTCGAGCGCCTGGGCGATGGCAAGGCCGCCGTCGGCGTCATAGCCGCCCTCGAACAGCTCGTCCATGTTGAGCCGGACGCCGATGGTGAAGTCGCTGCCCACCTCGGCCCGGATCGCCGAGAGGATATCGCGGATGAAGCGCATCCGGCGCTCGAAGTCGCCGCCGTATTCGTCGTCGCGAAGGTTCGTCGCGGGAGAGAAAAACAACTCCAGCAGGTCCTCGTGATTGGCGTGCAGCTCGACGCCGTCCAGGCCGGCTTCCTTCGCCTGCCGCGCCGAGAAGGCGTATTCGTCGACGAACCAGCGGATTTCGTCTGCCCTCAGCGCATGGGACACCTGATTGTTGGTGTAGTTGGCGATCCGCCCCGACGGGCTGTGCGGCATGCCGCCCTGCATCACCAGCTGGCTGGTGGCGCAGGCGCCGGCCTCATGGATGGCGTCGCAATACATCCCTGCCCGCTCCTTGAAGAACGGTGCGCGGAACACGCCGTGCCGCACCGCGCCCAGGCCGGTGGGGACGAAACCGGGCACCAGCAGCGAGTTGTCGACGAAACCGGTGATTCCGTCGATCCATCCGGCGCCGTCCCGGGCGCGGGACGCCCAGTACCCGACGTTCACCCTGGCATCGTCCAGGCTGCCCCAGAGATTGCCGACGGCCGCGCCGTGGGGCGGCAGCATGATGCGGTTGCGCAGAGCCATCGTCCCGACCTGGAGCGGCTGGAACAGCGCGTCCATGCCGCGGGTCATGCCCGCACCGCTTCCGGCTGAGCGGCGATCGCCGGCAGCACCTTGTTCTTCACCAGCTCGAGGCTCTCCCATTGCAGGTCGGGATCGAAGCCGCCCGACATGCACTGGAGCATCACGAATCCGTCAGGGCCGAGGGCACGCGCGCGGCGGACGGCCTCATCTGGGGTCACCACCGGATAACGGCTGGTGGCCCTCAGCGCGTCATTGTCCTGCTGGACGATATAGCCGTTCCACGCGTTCCACGCCTCGTACCAGCCGCCGTACTCATTGTTCTCGAGCATGGCGTGCGGCGCGAACCGCGCCCAGAACGCGTCGGGATCCTCGGCGACCCAGAACATGTCGCTGGGCGGCAGACGCGGCGGAATCGGCTTGCCCAGCTTCGCCAACTCCTCCTCATAGACCTCCCACAGGGACGAATGCGCGGGCTGGAACTGGTCGGCATGCCGCGCCGCGCGCCGGGCGGCGGCCTTCGAGGCGCCGCCCATCCAGATCGGCACGAACGGCTTCTGCACCGGCAGGGTGGTGACGCGGAATTTGGGACCACCGCGCCAGGACACCTCCTCGCCCGCCCAAGCGGCGCGCAGGAAAGGCGGCAGGTCCTCCATGAAGTCCTTACGGGCCGCGAGTGAGGTGCCGATGGCCTCGAACTCGTCGCCCACATAGCCGCCGCTGAACACCGGCTCCAGCCGCCCGCCCGAGATGATGTCAAGCGTCGCCAGGTCCTCGGCGAGGCGCAGCGGATTATGGAGCGGCGCTACCAGTGACGAGATTCGGATGCGCGCCCGGCTGGTCCGTGCCGCAATGGCGCCGCCCAGCACGATCGGCGACGGCATGTAGCCGCTGGGCGCGATGTGATGCTCGGAGATCATAATGGTGGTGAACCCGAGCCTGTCGGCCCAGACGCATTGCTCAATGCAGGCCTTGTAGAGCGCCTGATGGCTGGCGCCGTCCGGATGACGGCGCAAATCGAATCTGAGGCCGAAATTGGTCACGTAACTTCCTCCCCGAAGCTGTGATCGCTGTTCACATCATCGCTATTTCAAACATGTTTGAATTTGGAGTCAAGCGGATTCCACGGGCGGCGCACAGGCCGCCGGCGCGCCCTTGGCTAAAGCTTCAGTTTCTTGAAGAGGAACTCGGGAATGTGGCCGATGATCAGCATGATCAGGCGCCAGACCGGCAAAACGTAAATCACGTTCCGCCTGCTCTTCTCGGCCGCCCGATAGACCGCGCGGCCGACCTGGCCGGGTTCGGCGGTGATCTGCCCGGGCAGTTTCATGCCTTCCGTCATGGCGGTACGGACGAAGCCGGGCTTGACGGTCATTACATGGACGCCCTGCCCCGCGAACCGGTTGCGCAGGCCGGAGAGAAACGCGGTCAATCCGGCCTTGGCCGATCCGTAGACATAATTGGAGCCTCGCCCCCTGTCGCCGGCGACGGAACTGACGCCGACAATGGTGCCCCGCCCCCGCGCCGCCATCCGCCGGGCGATCTCGCCCAGCAACAGCGCCGGTCCCTCGAAATTGGCCCGCAGGATTGCCGCCGCATGGTCGGGATCGGCTTCCGCACGCGCCTGGTCGCCCAGCACGCCGATCACGCACACCGCCGTGTCGGGCAGCATACCGAGGCCATCGAGAAAACGGGCATGGAACTCGAGCGACAGCGCGTCGAACGCCACCGCCACCGCCTCGCCCCGGTAACGCAGCCGAAGGTCATTGGCATTGCGTTCGGCGCGGTCCGCGTCGCGCGCCGCCAGCAGCACCGTCCAGCCCTGCTCTGCGTAGCGCCGTGCGATGGCGAAGCCGATATCGGACGTGCCGCCCAGCACGAGGACCGTGCGCTGGCCGCTCAAAGCCCGAGTCTTTCCGATTGCAGCGACCGGAACCTGGCCGATGCGCCTGCCTCGGCGCGAAACGCGCGGAATGCATCGGCCTCGCCATAGCCCGCATCGAAGATCCCGCGATCCTGCCGGGCATCTTTCGCCAGGTAGAGCCGGCCGCCACTGGCGACCACGATACGGTCCAGCGCGGCGGCCAGCCGCAACGTGTCGTCGCTCACGGGGAAGTCGATAGCCAATGTAAACCCTTCCATGGGAAAGCCGATCATGCCCGCGTCGCCGGGCCCCAGCAATTTGAGAACAGTGAGGAACGAAGGATTTCCCTCGCGGGCGATCAGGGCCAGCATCTCGCCCAGCGCCGCTGAGCTGCCGGCGCGGGGAATGACGCACTGATGCTGGATGAAGCCTCTGCTGCCATAGATCCGGTTCCAGTGCGCGACGCCGTCGAGCGGAAAGAAGTACGGCAGATATCCGACGACCCGCATCCCTTCCCGGCGCGCATTCATCCGGTAGTAAAGCTCGTTGAAAGCGGAAGCCGACAACCGGTTCAGGGTGAAGGCAGGCAAGTGGAACGGGACGGCAAGGCGCGGCGGGGTGCCGGTCCGCAGCGGCGCCCGCGCCTGGTCGTCATCCAGATCGGCACGCAGCGCGTGTTCACCCCGGAACACCAGGGCACGGCCCAGGCCGCCCTTCCCCAACCCGTCGATCCACGCGACGCTGTAGGTCCGGTTGCGGGACTCCTCCAGCAGTCGCATGGCGGCGGCGAGGTCGGGCGCGGACAGTGTTTCCTGGCGGATGAAGGCGGTTTCCACCGGGATCAGGCGGAAGGTGACGTCGGTGACGATGCCGGTCAGGCCCATCCCGCCGATGGTGGCGCGAAACAATTGCGCGTTCTCGCCGCGGCTACAGCGCACCACATCGCCCTGCGCCGTAACGAGCGTCAGCGCCGAGACATGCGCGCCGAAGGCGCCGGCCACGTGATGGTTCTTGCCATGGACGTTGGAGGCGACCATGCCGCCGATGGTTACATACCGGGTGCCGGGCACGACCGGCGGGAACAGGCCGCGCGGCAGCACGGCGTCGATGACGTCCGACAGCATGACCCCCGCCTCGACGGTCAAGTCCCGGCTGGCCTCGTCATACGCCAGGAAGCGGTCCAGCCCGCGCAATCCGAGCGTACGGCCGGCCCCCAGCGCCGCATCGCCATAGGATCTGCCTGCACCATGCGCCAGTACCGGACCGCCGCCCAGCACCGCACGGCGCACGGCGGCGGGATCCCGCAGCGTTTCCAGTTCCCCCTGCCTGCGGGGAAAATTCCCCCATCCCGCGAAGCTCATCAGTTACTCAGCCCGGCGATAACGCACCCCATTGTCGATCCGTCCAGCCTACTCTCACGAGGCCTCGCAGACTTGGATGTTTTGCGCCCTACGCCCCCGCCACGCTCTTCGAGGCGATTTCGTAGACGTCCTTCGACAGGCCGGGCTGGCGCAGGATCCGCTCCAGTTCCGCGCGCATCAGGGCACGGCGCTTGTCGTCGAAGCGCCGCCACTGGTTGAAGCCGCCGGTCATGCGTGCGGCGATGCCGGGATTGATCTTGTTCAGCTCCAGCACCACGTCGGCCAGCAGCCGATAGCCCTCGCCGTCCGCGTCGTGGAAGCGGGGCTGGTTGGACTGGGTGAAGGCGCCGACCAGCGAGCGCACCCGGTTGGGATTGCGCATCGAGAAGGCTTCGTGGCCCATCAGCGCCTTCACCCGCTCCAGCGTGTCCGGCAGGTCGGACAGGGCCTGGACCGACATCCATTTGTCGATCACCAGCGGATTGGCTGCCCATTTCGCGTAGAACGCGTCGATCGCCTCCTGGCGGGCGGGCGTGTCGGTGCTGGCCAGCGCGGTCAGCGCCGCCAGCGAATCCGTCATGTTGTCCGCGCGGAAGAACTCGTCGCGGCACAACGCCACGATCTCGGGCGCCGGATCAGCCATCAGGTAGGACAGCGCCACGTTCTTCAGGCTGCGGCGGCCCACCGCGGCGGTCTCGAACACATAGGCGCCGCGGTCGTTGAGCCGGTCGAAGATGCCCCGGAAATCGTCGCGCAGCCGCCGCGACAATTCGCCGCGCACGAAGCAGTGCACGCGCTCGATGGCCTCCACGTCGACTTCCGCCATCTGCTGCGCCAGATAGGCCTGGCTGGGCAGCATGACGGTGAGCGCGACCAGCGCCGGGTCCAGGTCGGTGCTGGTCAGCACGCTCTCGAACGCGGCGGAGAATTTGGGGTCGAGCACCAGCATCTCGCCGCGCCGCACGGCAGCGATCAACTCCAGCATCAGGCCGGTGGCGAGCGTCTGCCCGGCTTCCCAGCGCGCGAAGGCGTCCGGATCGCTGCGCAGCAGGAACGCGAGATCGTCGCGGCTGTAGCCGGCATCCATGGTCACCGGCGCCGAAAAACCGCGCAGGAGGGACGGCACCGGGCGCTCGGCGACGCCGGTGAAGGTAAAGCGCTGCTCGGGCTCGCGGACATCGAGCACGCGGCTGAGCGGTCCGTCCGTGTTCTCGCCATCGAGCGTCAGCGGCAATGGCTGCCCGCCCTGGCCCAACAGCCCCATGGCCAGCGGGATGTGCAGCGGCAGCTTGACCGGCTGGCCCGGCGTCGGCCCCGTCGACTGCTTGACATCGAGGGTGTAGGTCTGCGCGCCGGCGTCCCAGGCGCCGCGCACTTCCAGATGCGGCGTGCCGGCCTGGCCGTACCAGCGCTTGAACTGGGTCAGATCCACGCCCGAGGCGTCCTGCATGGCGGCGGCGAAACCCTCCACCGTGGCGGCGGTGCCGTCGTGCCGCGCCACATAAAGGTCCATGCCCTTGCGGAAATTGTCCCTGCCGATGATGGTCTGCATCATGCGGATCACCTCGGCCCCCTTCTCGTACACGGTCGAGGTGTAGAAGTTGTTGATCTCGATATAGGATTCAGGGCGGACGGGATGCGCCTGCGGGCCGGCGTCCTCGGGGAACTGGCGGGCGCGCAGCGACTTCACGTCGCCGATCCGCTGCTCGGCGGCCGACTGGGTGTCGGCCGAGAACTGCTGGTCGCGGAATACGGTCAGCCCTTCCTTCAGGCTGAGCTGGAACCAGTCGCGGCAGGTGATGCGGTTGCCGGTCCAGTTGTGAAAATATTCGTGGGCGATGACGCTCTCGATGGCGTTGAAGTTGGCGTCGGTCGCGGTTTCCGGCGTCGCCAGCACATAGGCGCTGTTGAACACGTTGAGACTCTTGTTCTCCATGGCGCCGGCATTGAAGTCCCGCACCGCGACGATGTTGTAGATATCGAGATCGTATTCGAGGCCATAGGTATCCTCGTCCCACTTCATCGCCTTTTTCAGCGACTCCATGGCGTGCGCGCACTTGTCGGCGTCTTCGGCCACCGTATAGATGCGCAAGGTGACGTCGCGGCCCGAGGAGGTGATGAAATGATCCTCGATATGCGCCAGGTCGCCCGCCACCAGCGCGAACAGGTAGCAGGGCTTCAGGAACGGATCTTCCCACACCGCCAGGTGCCGCCCGCCGTCCAGGTCGCGTTCCTCGATCAGGTTACCGTTCGACAGCAGCACCGGGTACTTCGCCTTGTCGGCGGTGATGGTGGTGGTGTAGCGCGACAGCACGTCGGGCCGGTCGAGGAAATAGGTGATGCGGCGGAAACCCTGCGCCTCGCACTGGCTGCAGAAATTGCCGCTCGACTTGTAGAGGCCGGAAAGCTGGGTATTGTCCTGCGGCCTGATGCGGGTGACGATCTCGACTTCGGCCCGGTCGCCGATCACCGGCACGATCAGCGAGTGCGGCGTGACCGTGTAGTCCTCGTGCGACAGCTTGCGCCCGTCGACCTTCAGCGACACCAGTTCCAGTTCATCGCCATCGAGTTCCAGCGGCTCGCCCGGACGTTCGCGGACCACGTTCAGCACGGAGGTGACGGTGGTGAACGCCTCGCCGAGGTCGAACGTCAGGTCGATGGTCCCGATCGCGAAGGAGGGAGCCCGGTAATCCTGGAGGCGAATGGTCTGCGGGTTGGCCTGGTCCATGAAAATCCTTGATCGAGACGGGAGTGCTGAAGCCCGAGGCGCCGCGTCCTGTCGGCAAGGAACGCGGCGCCCGGATGTGCCGACTTTATGTAGGGTGCCCCTTGATGGGATCAAATGGCCACCCTGAAAGGAACGCCGCCGGTTACATCACGTCCTTCCAGTCGGCGAAGCCCTTGCCGGCGCGGGCCAGCTTTTCCAGCAGCCACGAGTGCTTCCAGCTGCGGTCGCCGTAGAGCTGGCGATACTTCTCGACCGCCGCGTGCACCTTGTCGACGCCGACCGTGTCCGCATAGAACATCGGCCCGCCGCGATAGGACGGGAAGCCATAACCGTTGATCCAGATGATGTCGATGTCGCAGGGACGCAGTGCAATCCCCTCCTCCAGCTCGCGCGCGCCTTCGTTGATGGCGGCATAGATGCAGCGCTCGATGATCTCCTCGTTGGAAATCTCACGCTGTTCGATGCCCCGCTCCCGGGCGGCGGCGGCAATGATCGCCTCGACTTCCGGATCGGGCATTGCCTTGCGGTCGTCGCCGTACTTGTAATAGCCGGCCTTGGTCTTCTGGCCGTGGCGGCCCTTGGCCACCAGGATGTCGGCGATCACCGGGAATTTGGGATCGATCGGGAACATGTCGGGGAACTCGCTGCGGGCCCGGGCGCCCACGTCGAGACCGGCCAGGTCGCCCATCTGCAGCGGTCCCATGGGCATGCCGAAGTCGTAGAGCACGCTGTCGATCTGGTGCGGCGTCGCGCCTTCCCACAGCATCTTGTTCGCCTCGCCGCCGTAGCGGGCGATCATGCGGTTGCCGATGAAGCCGTGGCACACCCCCGCGACCACGCCGATCTTGCCGATGGTCTTGGCCAGCGCCATGCAGGTCGCGAGCACGTCCTTGCCCGTCTTCGCACCGCGCACGACCTCCAGCAGCCGCATGACGTTGGCGGGGCTGAAGAAGTGCAGGCCGATGACATCCTCGGGCCGGCCGGTGACCGACGCGATCTCGTTGAGATCCAGATAGGACGTGTTCGACGCCAGGATGCAGCCGGGCTTGCAGATCGAGTCCAGCTTGCGGAACACCTCCTTCTTGATCTCCATGTTTTCGAAGATCGCCTCGATGACGATGTCGACGCCGGCAATGTCGTCATAGCTCAGGCTGGGCGTGATCAGGCTAAGCCGCGTGTCCACCTGCCCGGCGGTCAGCCGGCCCTTGGCCTGGGTGTTGCGGTAGTTCTGCTCGATGATCTTCATGCCGCGGTCGAGCGCTTCCTGGGTCGCCTCGATCACGGTGACCGGAATGCCCGCATTGGCGAAGTTCATGGCGATGCCGCCGCCCATGGTGCCCGCGCCCAGCACGGCCGCCGTCTCGATCTTGCGCAGCGGCGTGTCCCGGGGCACGTCCGGAATCTTGGCCACCTCGCGCTCGGCGAAGAACATGTAGCGCAGCGCCTTGGATTCGGTGCTCGCCATCAGCTCGGTGATGCCGGCGCGCTCGACCTTCATGCCCTCGTCGAACGGCAGGTTCACCGCCGCCTCGATGGTCTGGACGATCTTCTCGGGTGCCGGGAAGCCGCGCAGCTTGTTCAGGCCCTTGCGGAAATCCGCGAAAAAGTTTTCGGGCAGGCTCGAGGCGTCGATCTGGATGTCGCGGACCTTGCGCAGCGGTGCACCCCGGTCGATCAGCTTGCGGGCGAAATCGAGGGCGCCCTCGCGCAGGTCGCCGTCAACCACGGCGTCGATGATCTCGAGCTTCCTGGCCTCGGGCGCCTTGATCGGGTTGCCGTCGACGATCACCTTCAGCGCCCGCTCCGGACCGATCAGGCGCGGCAGGCGCTGGGTGCCGCCGGCGCCCGGCAACAGGCCCAGCTTGACCTCGGGCAAACCCACCTGGGCGGACGGCACGGCGACGCGGTAATGGGCCGCCAGCGCCGTCTCCAGGCCGCCGCCCAGCGCGGTGCCGTGGATCGCCGCGATGATCGGTTTCGAGGCATTTTCCATGGTTTCCTGCACCGAGCGCAGGTCCGGCCCCTTCGGCGGCTTGCCGAACTCGGTGATGTCGGCGCCGGCGATGAAGGTGCGGCCATCGCAGATCAGGATGATGGCCTTGACCTCGGCATCGGCATCGAGCGCCTTCACGCCGTCGAAAATTCCCTGACGCACCGGCGCCGAAAGGGCATTTACCGGCGGGCTATCGACTGTAATGATGCCGATATCACCCTGCTTCTCCCATCGTGCGGCTACTGACATGACTGTAATCCCTGAGTTGATTCTTTTCTGGCTGGAAAGCTCGCACGACGGGTGGCCACCCGTGAGTCATTCCTGCTAGAACAGGTCGGACGAGCCGCCGACAATGTGCCAGACCACCGGTTTTACAGGCAAGGGGCATAGATGCCTGCATTGATGCGCCGACGTGAAACGGGAGGCAGGATTGATCGTGCTCGTCCGCTCTCGTTCACTTTCAACGGCAGACCATGCACCGGCTTCGCCGGTGATACGCTGGCGTCGGCTCTGCTGGCCAATGACATTGCGATCATCGGCCGCAGCCTCCGCCACAACCGCCCGCGCAGCATCATGGGCGTCGGCTATTCGGATCCCGGCGCCTACCTGAAACTGATCGAGAATGGCGCCAGCCGCACCGTACTCGCCACCCAGGTCGACCTGTATGACGGTCTGGTGGCGGAAAGCCTGTTGCCCTGGCCGCCACCATCGCTGATGGAACGGCTGCGCCGGGACCAGCCCAAGCCGCCGTCGACCGATCCGGTCCACACCCCGATGCGGCCCGATTTCTCGGCCGAGTCCGGCTTTGCCCATTGCGACGTGCTGGTCGTGGGTGGCGGCCCCGCCGGCCTGATGACCGCGCTGACAGCCGGATATGCCGGGGCGCGGGTGATCCTGGCCGACGACGGCGTCACCCTGGGCGGCAGCCTGCAGTGGTGCACGGCGAGCATCGACGGAATGCCGAGCGACGCCTGGCTGGCCGAGGCCGATCAGGCGCTGCGCGGCCTGGATGACGTTCGCATCTTCACCCGCAGCACCGTCACCGGCATCGACGGTCGCGGCCACGTGATCATCCTGCGCGAAATCCCCGACGCCGCGGGCGTCGGCGGCCGCCAGTGGCAGGTCTGGAAAGTCCTGGCCAAGCAGATCGTGCTTGCATCGGGCACCATCGAGCGGCCGTTCGTATTCCCAGACAACGACACGCCCGGCGTGATGCTGACCAGCGCCCTGCTGGGATATTCCCGACAATTCGCCCTGCTGCCCGTCGACGGGCCGATCGCCGTCGTCAGCAACAACGACAGGACGCTCGAGCTGGCTGCGCGGATGTATGACGAGGGGCTGCCGGTCGACACGGTGATCGACGCCCGCCGCGAAATCCGCGCCGAGATGATCGCGGCCATGTGCGACCGGGGCATCAACCTGTTCGGCGGCCATGTCGTGACCAAGATCGCCGGCGATACCCATGTGGACTATCTGGAAGTGAATCATCTGGGCGACGGCCGGGTGGACGGCAACAAGCGGCGGTTCGACTGTCGCTTCGTCGCCGCCTCGGGTGGCTGGAATCCGCGCATCGACCTGCTGCGCCAGGCCGGCGGCAACGTCACCTATGATCCGTCGGTGGCAGCGCTGATACCGTCTGAACTGGGCGCAATCACCCGCACGGTCGGCAGCGTCGGCGGCAATGGCGCGCTGGGCTTCGCGCTGGAATCGGGCCGCGACGCGGGCGCCGCGGCGGCTCGCGATGCGGGCTTCACCGGCGGCGAGGACATCACCGTGCCGGCAACCGATGCACAGCCGGGGCCGACCACCGCCATGGGCCTGTGGCAGGTGCCGCAGTCGGGCCTCAGCAACCGGGCGCGGCAATGGGTGGACTGGCGCCGCGACATGACGACCAGCGACCATACCGCTGCCGGGCGCGGCGCGGACGAGACCTGGCTTGGCGGCGTCGCCGACACGGTTCTGACGCCGCCGAAGCCGGTGGTAAGCTTCGATTTCGTCACCATGAATGTGGACAAGCGGCCCGATCCGCCGCTGCGGCTGATGCCTGCCCATCCGCTCTATGCGGCCCGGGACGCGGCGTTCCGGCGCACGGGCGGGTGGCTCAGCCCGGCCTATTACCCGGTCGAGGGCGTCACGGCCGAAGAGGCGGTGACCCGCGAAATGCATGCCGCGCGCAATGCCGCGGGGCTCATCGACCTGTCGCTGCTTGGCAAGATCGAGGTGGCCGGCGAGGATTCGCCCGAATTCCTCGAATATCTGTTCTGCACCAGAATGGCCGACCTGCCCGTCGGCACCGCGCGCTACGGCAGAATGCTCGACGACGGCGGTACGGTGGTCGATCACGGCGTCGTGGTCCGCACGGACTACGACCGGTTCCTGGTCCATACCTCGGCCGGCAATGACGGGCCGGTATGCGACTGGTTCGAGAGCTGGCTGACGAGCGACCTGAAAGGGCTGTCGGTGGTGGTCTCGCCGCTGACCTCGGCCTGGGCGACACTGGTTCTGGCCGGCCCCCGGGCGCGCCAGGTGCTGCTTGAGCTGGACCGTGACATCGACGTCTCCACGGCGGCCTTCCCGTATCTTGCCCTGCGCGAGGGCAAGCTGGCGGGCGCGCCGGTCCGCATCGTGCGTACCGGCAATATCGGCGAGGTGTCTTTCGAGATCAGCGTACCGGCCAATTACGGCCGCGCGCTGTGGGAGACCCTGGTGATGACCGGGGCGCGCTATGGCCTGCGGCCGGTGGGCGAGCTGGCCATGCACCGGCTGGCCGCCGAGAAGGGCCGCATCGACATTCCGGGCGTGGCGGCGCGCAGCCTGACGCCCTTCGATCTGGATCCCGGCGGCAAGTACCGTCTGAAAGACCAGGATTTCGTCGGCAAGAGCGCCCTGGCGCGGGCGCGCAGCGGACCGCAGGACCGGGCCCAGCTGGTTGCGCTGCGCAGCGAGGATGCGGCGATCGTGCTGCCGCAGTCGGGCGCCATCGTGCCGCTCGACGGCAGCACCGATCACCGGCAGGGCCGCATCATCGTGAGTTTCGACAGCGATGCGGTCGGACAGCCGGTGACCCTGGCGCTGGTGGTCAACGGCCACCAGCGGCTGGGCGACACGGTCCGCGTGTCGTCACGCACCGGCAGCGCACCCGCGCGTATCGTCAAGCCGCCGGTTTTCGACCCCAGCGGGAGACGCCGCTTTGCCTGACATTGTCGCCGGCTCCCCATTGCGCGACGAAGCCAAGGACAACGTCGCCGCACGCATTCAGCGCAACGGCCTGCTGGTGCGCGAGAATCCGTCACGCCACAAATTGCTGGTGGTCACCAACGGGTCGCCCGAGGTCGCTCGCGGCATCGCCACCGCCCTTGGCGTACCGCTTCCCGAGGCCGCCGACGCCGTGACCGGCGACGATCCGTGCTGTTACCGGATCGCCCCCAACCGCTGGCTGGTCTGCTACGAGAAAGGCTACGGGCTGGGCGAGCGGCTGATCCGCACGTCGGCCGGCATGGCCGCTGCGGTCAACGACGTCTCCGACGGATACGTATCCATCCAGCTGTCGGGCAAGTTGGCCTACGACCTGCTGGTCAGGGGTTGCGAGCAGGACCTGCACCGGCGCGCTTTCGGACAGGGCCGCTTCGCCGCCACCCAGATCGCGGCCATCGACGTGCTGATTCATGCGGCAGGCGAACAGGGCACCTACGAGCTGATCGTCGATCGCTCGCTTGCGATGGACCTCTGGATGTGGCTAAAGGACAGGGCCGCCGAACTGAGCGCCTAGACGAGCCCCAACAGATTCCAACGAGAACATGATGAACGGCCTAGAAGACAGCTTTGTGCTGACGCTGACCTGCCCCGACCGCACCGGTATCGTTGCTGCCGTCACCGGCTTCCTGGCCGAGCGCGACGGCTTCCTCACCGAGTTGTCGCATTATGCCGACCCGGTGTCGAAGCGCTCGTTCCTGCGCACCGTGTTCCATGCGGGCAGTCCCCGGCTTCCCAAGCGGGAAAAGCTGCAGCAGGAATTCCTCGCGGTCTCGGACCGCTTCTCCATGGATTTCCGGATCGTCCCCGCCGCGCAGAAATGCCGGGTGATGGTGCTGGTCAGCAAGTTCGGCCACTGCCTGAACAATCTGCTGCACGACTGGCGCAATGGCAGCCTGCCCATCGATATCTGCGCCGTGGTCTCGAACCACGAAGACATGCGGTCTCTGGTCGAGTGGCACGGCATCCCCTACCAGTACCTGCCGGTGAACCCGGATTCCAAGGCGCGGCAGGAGGAACGGATTCGCGAACTGGTCGGCTCGCTGGAGATCGACCTGGTCGTGCTTGCCCGCTACATGCAGATCCTGTCCGACGATATGTGCCGGGCGCTGCAATGGAAGGCGATCAACATCCACCACTCGTTCCTGCCCAGCTTCAAGGGCGCCAGGCCCTATCACCAGGCCCATGCCCGCGGCGTCAAGATCATCGGCGCCACCGCCCATTACGTGACCCCTGCCCTCGACGAAGGTCCGATCATCGAGCAATCGGTCGAGCGCATCGACCACGTCCAGACACCCGAGGACATGGTCCGCATCGGCCGCGACATCGAAAGCGTGGTGCTGAACCGGGCCGTCCGCTGGCACGCCGAGCACCGCATCCTCGACAACGGCAGCAAGACGGTGGTGTTCAAGTCCTGAGCGGGACTACTTGTCCGGGACGGCGGCCGCCGGCGGCGGCGAACGCCGGTTCGACCACTCGCTGGCGGTCTGCTCCACCCGCGCGATGGTCTGCGCGGTCTGGCTGGCGGCCAGCGACACATAGGCAGCCTTCGCGTTGGCGTCTCCGGCCTGGCGCGCAAGCAGCAGCCACACCAGACCCTGGAAATTGTCCCGCGGGACACCCCGGCCCTGAACCAGCATGAGACCGTAGGCGGCCTGGGCGGCGGGATCGCCAAGTTCGGCGGCACGGTGCAGCATGGACGCGGCGCGCGCCATCGCCGCCATATCGGACTTGCCGGACAGGTCTGAAAGGGCGAACGCCATGAGCGAGCCGGTGTGGCCGTTGGCCGCGGCCTGGCGCCGCCATTTCAGCGCGGCCTGTTTGTCGGCGGCAACACCGTTTCCGGTCTCCAGCATGGCCGCGACGGCAGCCTGCGACACCGAATGGCCATTGTTCGCCGCCTTCAGGAACCAGCCATAGGCCCCCTCGAAATCTTTCCGGTCGGCGAGTACACGGCCCATCTGGTACTGCGCCAGGGCGTCACCCGCCTGCGCCAGGGGACGCAGCGCCTGCATCGCTCCATCGGTGAACCCGGCGCGCAGATTGTCGAGCGCGCCCCGCACCATCTCTGCGTTCTCCTCGCTGCGGGTCGCCAGCAGGCCGCGCGGCGCATACAGCGCCCCGCTTTTGAATCCGTTGACATAGAACCGGAACGGCCGCTTGCCGTCCGCCCCGGCCTCGATCACCTGGAGGGACAGCGTCTCTCCGCTGTCCGGCGCACGGTAGCGGCAGCAGGTTTCGTTGAGCAACACCTTGAGCGGCTGGCCATCGGCGGCGAACAACAGGCTGAAATAGGTCTCGGCGCGGCGGTCGAAGTCACGTTCGGCCATGCCGCCCAGCAGGATGGGATGCTCCCGGTCGTAGCCATAGGCCGGGTCCGGCGACTGGCCTGCGATGCGGATCGTGCGGTCCTGGTGCTCCGGCGGCGGGACAGGGGCCGGCTCGGCGCTCGAGCCGGCGGCCGGCACCGCGATCGCCAGTATGGTCAGGAGTGCTACCGCCACCCATGTCATCGTGCGTTACCCAGCCGTTGCCGCAGCCTGCCGACAGTGGCGTCCGAGGCGGCGAGGCCCAGCTTGGTGCGCCGCCACAGGAAATCGTCCACCGTCTCAAGCCATTCATATTGCAAGAGATAGCTGATTTCCGCCTCATATACACCATCACCGAAATGCTGGCCCATGTCGGCCAGCGACCGGGCGGTGCCAAGCAACATCTGGACTCGGCTGCCATAGGTATGCACCAGCCGCCGCGTCACGTCGGGCGGCAGCCACGGTACATCCTGCAGCACCTCGGCCAGATAGGCCGCCACATCGGCCCGCGGGATGTCGCCCCCCGGCAGCGGGACGCCCTTCGTCCACGGCCCCGGCAGACCAGGCAGGAACGGCGACAGCTCCGACATCGCCGCCTCGGCCAGCACACGGTAGGTGGTGATCTTGCCGCCCAGCACCGACAGCAGCGGCGCCGTCCCTGCCGGCGCATCGAGGGCGATCAGGAAATCGCGGGTGACCGATGACGGGTCGTCGTCGGCGTCATCGACCAGCGGCCTGACGCCGGCGAACGACCAGACCACATCCGACGGCGCGATCGGCCTGCTGAAATATCGGTTCACCACGCCGCAGAGATACCCGGCCTCGTCCGGCGTGATCGCCACCTCGTCGGGCATGGCGTCGAGTTCCACTTCGGTGGTGCCGATCAGCGAGAAGCGGTCGAGGAATGGCAACACGAAAACCACCCTGCCATCGTCGTTCTGCAACAGATAGGCGTCGTCCGCGCCGTCCGGGCGCGGCACCACAACATGGCTGCCCTTGACCAGCCGCAGCCGCTTGCCGCCACCCATGCCAAGCCGATGTTCGATCAGGTCGGCGGCCCATGGACCGGCAGCGTTGACCAGAATCCGGGCCGAGACGCTTTCCTCCCGGCCGGTGTGGACATCGCGAATCGCCGCGCTCCAGGCGCCGCCATCGCGCCTGGCACGGACGAGTTCGGTACGGGTGCGCACCGTGGTGCCGAATCTGGCTGCATCCATGGCGTTGACCACGACCATGCGCGCATCGTCGGTCCAGCAATCCGCATAGGTGAAGCCGTGACGGTACCGGTCCTTGAGCGGCCGGCCCGCCGGATGTTTGCGCAGGTCGATCCCCCGCGATCGGGGCAAGCGCTTGCGGCCGCCCAGGTGATCGTAGAGGAACAGGCCGATCCGCAGCATCCAGCCCGGGCGCGAACCGGTCCCCTGCGGCAGGACGAATTCCAGCGGCGCGACAAGGTGCGGCGCGGCCGCCAGCAGCACCTCGCGTTCGGCCAGCGCCTTGCGCACCAGGCTGAACTCGTAGTGTTCCAGGTACCGCAGTCCGCCATGGATCAGCTTGGAGCTTGCGGATGAGGTAGCGCCGGCCAAATCGCCGCGCTCGATCAGCATGACCTTCAAGCCGCGACCGGCGGCGTCACGGGCGATTCCCGCGCCGTTGATGCCGCCTCCGACCACCAGCAGGTCCACCGCCACCGGGTCAACTGATTGGCTTTGTTCCCCGTCCATTGCATAGTCGTAGCATGACGACGGGGACTGCCATACTGGCTATCGATCAGGGGACCACCAGCAGCCGCGCGCTGGTGTTCGACCTTGCCGGCAACGTGATCGCCACGGCGCAGAAGGAGCTGACCCAGCACTATCCAGCGGACGGCTGGGTGGAGCACGATGCCGAGGAAATCTGGGACGATACTCTGGCCATGTGCCGCCAGGCGCTTGCCGAGGCGTCGGCCAGGGGTTTCACCGCGGTCTGCATCGGCATCACCAACCAGCGCGAGACCACGATCGTCTGGGACCGGATAACCGGCAAGCCGATCCACCGCGCCATCGTCTGGCAGGACCGGCGCACCGCGCCGCTGTGCAAGGCGCTGCGCGACGGCGGGCACGAATCCCTGTTCGCCGAACGCACCGGTTTGCTGCTCGATCCGTACTTTTCCGGCACCAAGATCGCCTGGCTGCTCGAGAACGTGCCCGGCGCACGCGCCGCCGCCGAAGCCGGCGAACTGGCCTTTGGCACCATCGACTCGTTCCTGCTGTGGCGGCTGACCGGCGGGCGGCACGGCACCGACGCAACCAACGCATCGCGCAGCCTGCTGTTCAACATCCACACCCAGCAATGGGATGACGATCTGCTCGCCCTGCTGGACGTGCCCCGCGCCCTGCTGCCCGAAGTCACCGACTGCGCCGGCGCGCTGGGTGAGACCACGCTGCTGGGCGGCACACTCCCCATCTGCGGCATGGCCGGCGATCAGCAGGCGGCAACTGTCGGACAGGCCTGCCTGCATCCCGGCATGATCAAGAGCACCTATGGCACCGGCTGCTTCGCCCTGCTCAACACGGGCAAGCAGGCGATACGGTCGCACAACCGATTGCTCACCACCGTGGCCTACCGGCTGGACGGCGCGGTGACCTATGCGCTGGAAGGCAGCATCTTCATTGCCGGCGCGGCCATCCAGTGGCTGCGCGACGGCCTGGGCATCATCGAATCATCGTCGGAAAGCGCCGTGCTTGCCCGCTCGCTTGAGGATAACGAGGGCGTCTACATGGTGCCCGCCTTCACCGGGCTTGGCGCACCCTGGTGGGACCCGGACGCCCGCGGCCTGATCACCGGACTGACGCGCAATACCGGCCGGGCGCACATGGCGCGCGCTGCGTTGGAGGCCGCCTGCTACCAGACCCACGATCTGCTGACGGCCATGCGGGCGGACTATCCCGGCACTGTCGCCGCCATCCGGGTCGACGGCGGCATGGCCACCAACGACTGGCTGCTGCAATTCCTGAGCGACATCGTCGGCGCGCCGGTCGAGCGTCCCCGGACCACCGAATCCACGGCGCTTGGCGCTGCCTTGCTCGCCGCGCTGGGCCATGGGCTGATTTCCTCACGGGAAGAGGTCGTGAGCCTGTGGCAGCGGCAGGCACGCTTCGAGCCAGTCATGGATGCCGGCACACGCGAGCGGATGCTGGACGGCTGGACGCGGGCCGTGAACCGTTCACTGACCAACGCCTGAGGAGCCCCCATGAAAGCCAAGGTCTGGGACCTTCCCATACGCCTGTTCCATGTGCTGATCATCCTGCTGGTGGCAGTCCAGTGGTGGACCGGCGAGAACCTCGACAAATCGGTCGTGGCCGGCGGCTTGGATCCGCTCGACCTGCATATCTGGAGCGGCAGCTCGATCCTGGCGCTGGTGCTGTTTCGTATCATCTGGGGCTTCGCCGGCAGCACCACCGCGCGGTTCAGCCACTTCCTCAAGGGGCCGCGCGCCATTCTGGGACAGCTGCGGACCCTGCTCTCACGCAATCCGTCCCATGCACCCGGACACAACGCGCTCGGCGCCCTGTCGGTGGTGCTCATGCTGGGCTTTCTGCTGGTGATGCCGCTTCTGGGCCTGTTTGCGGCCGACGCCGACCTGATGGGCGCAGGCCCTGCCGGACCATTGAGCGACCTGGCCGGCGAGGATCTCGCCGACGACTTCGCCCACTGGCATCACGACGCCTGGGAGCTGTTCATGATCCTGTTCTTCATCCACATCGCCGCCGTGCTGTACTACCTGATCGTCAAGCGCCAGAACCTGATCGGCGCCATGATTACCGGCCGCGACAATGTGGAAGGGGCCGAAACCCTGCGGTTCCGGCCCCTGTGGATGGCTCTTGTGATCCTGGCCGTCACCGGCGGCGCGGTTGCCGCCGTGCTGGCGTGGCTGCCCTGATCAGTCTTCCTTGAACTTGTCGTGGCACCCCTTGCAGGCGCCGCCCAAAGCCTTGGCCGCCGCGCCGATGGCCGCCTGATCCTTGGATTTGACCGCCGCCGACAGGTTTGCCGCCGCGGTTTCGAAATCGCCGGCCAGCTTGGTGAATTCCGAGCCGGCCGCCCAGATGCCGTCCTTGGCTTCGGTCTTGGCGCCCGAGCCTGCGGTATTCTGGACGAACGCTCCCTTCACCCGCTTCGATGCCTCGGCAAGGGAGTCCGCATGCCATGCCAGATCTTCCGGATGGCTGACCTTGCCCTGCAGCAGGGCAAAGAATGACTGGGTGTGTCCGCCGACCACCTCCATCAGTGCCTCACGGTACTTCACCGCATCCTCGGCCTTGTCCTCGGCGAAGGCATTGGGCAGGACGGCAATGGACAGGACACCCGCGACCAGCGCGGACCGAACGGCAAATTTCATGGGCTTTCCCCTCAAGTTTTCATGCGCTCCCTGAGGATAGTAGCGGACATACCGCCTGGTCGGAAGCGCATTGGGTAATGGATTCACGCCAGCCGGGCCGGCGGGAGCACAGGGTGAGTATTTTTGTTTGCTATTGCGAGTCATTATTAATTAAGCTTCATATCCGAACCGAAGCGAGGTGCCTCATGAATCGCGATACCACCGCCGAACCGATCACCCATGTTTTCGACACTGAAACCCATACTTTTGCCGACCAGCTGGTTCTGTGGTCGGTCCGGAAATGGGTGATGGGTCACAAGGGTTCGCCCAGCGCACTCGCCTTGCTGGAAAACGCCTATGCGCGCACCAGTACCGATAGCGCGGTTGCTCACCTGGATTTGCTGATGCGGGCCATCACCGCCGGCGCGGCGCGGCGCATCGCCGTGCACGCGCCCTGCTGCGCGGCCGTCAGCACGGACGAATTGCTGCTGATCGATGCCATTGCCCTGGCCCAGGCCGAGAGGAAGGTCGATGTGGCGTTTCTGCTGCGCCGGTTCCTGACGCCGGAAGGCGCCCGCGCGGCAAGCGCGCCGCTCAGGGCTCTGGCGGCGGCGCTGCAGCACGGCGGCCTGCGGCTGACGGTGCGGTCCGGAAATGGCCCGCTGGGACACGCCGCGCCGCTGGAAAGCGTTGTTGCCTCGGCCGCACTGAACTGACGCCCAACGCAGGCGGCACCTGGCCGCCACGTAGCCGCTAGGCCACCGGCTCCACGTCGAACGCCACGCAGATCCGGCGCTCGTCGCTGCGAAACGGCACGGTCCCATGATAGAAATAGGACGGAAACAGGAACATCTGGCCATAGGCCGGCTGGTACTGCCGGATATCGTAGCCACCCGAGACATTCAGATGGGCCGTTGGCCTGCCGAATTCCAGCCAGCCCTCGGGACGCCGCGCCGGCTCGGCGACCACCGCCGGCAGATGCAGGTAGAACACGCCGCTGAGCCAGCCGTTGGGATGGATGTGCGGCCGCTCGTGTCCCTTGTCGTGCATGACCACGCCCCAGGCGGTAAGCCGCCAGCGCTCGGGCGCCCAGCGCACCGCGGGATGGGTCGGGTCGCCTGGAAGCTGCGACTTGTACCAGCGCACGGCCTCGTCGATGCGCGCCACCATGCCCTCCATGGGGCCCAGCGGCGGCTTGATCAGCTCGCCCGTATGCCGGCCGTTCTCGGTCGACATGACGTTCCCCTGCAGCGTCGGGTGGGTCTTGATGTAGCGGCCGAGCGCCTTGTTGAACGAGGCCATGTCGGCGAAGCCGTCCGGCGGCTCGAAGGCAAAGGTCTTCACATAAGTGTCGAAATCGAGCAGCCGCCCGGCCTCGTCGTTCCGTCCGGCTTCGGCCAGCGCATGGGCCTGATAGGCGAGCGCGTGATAGTCCCTGCCCCGCGCCGCCATGCAGGCATCGAACACGGCGACCGCATCGCCCGCCTTGCCCTGGGCCAGATAGAGATTGCCCAGATCGTAATAGGGGTCGCCATAGCGCGGGTCGCGGGCGATGGCCTCGCGGAACGCGGTCACCGCCTCGTCAGGCCGCCCCAGTTTCACGCAGACGGCTCCCAGATTCATGAAAAATCCGGGTTCGGCCGCACCCAGTGCGATGGCGCGCTGCACCATGTCGAGGGCTGCCTCGTAACGTCCCGCCTGAAACTCGATCATGCCCAGGCCGCTGAGCGCGCCAACGTGGCCGGCATCCAGCGCCAGCAGCTGGCGATAGAGGGACTCGGCCTCACGGAACCGGCTGGTCCGGTGATATTGCACCGCCGCCTGGAACGCCGAGGCGGCATTCGCCGCGGTGACGACCGGCTGCTGAGCATTGCCCGGCTGCTTGCGAAGCGACTTTTCCTGCATCCTGCGCTGTTGGCGGTTCGACATGCTTGTCCGGCGGTCCCCGTTGTGGTTGCCTCGCCATCATAGCCGGTTTCGGGGAGCGACCATGCGGCAAATTCTCGACGCGCCCAGCGCCTTCCTGCCCCATGTGTGGGCCAACCACGCGCGGCATTTCCCGATGCGCGAGGCGATCGTCTGCGGGCCGGTGCGCTGGACCTGGCGCCAGTTCAACGAGACCATGAACCGGGTCGCCAACGGCCTTCTGGATCTTGGCGCGGGACAGGGCGACAAGGTCGCCGTGGTGATGTCCAATTCCGCCGAGATGGCTGCCGTGCTCTACGGCATCATCAAGTCCGGCGCCTGCGTGGTGCCCGTATCGGCCATGCTGTCATCAGAACAGATCCTTGGCATGATCGAGGATTCCGGCGCGCAGGCGCTGTTCGCCGACGCACATACAAGGCCGCTGATCGAGCCGGTGATGGACCGCCTCCAGCGCATCCGCCGCAACGGCTTCTTCGCCCATGGCTTCGAGGCCGATGGCTGGCGCGGCCTTGCCGGCTGGCTGGCCCTACAGGACACCGCCGAGCCGGACGCGGTCTACAGCGCCGACGACGAGGTGAACATCATCTATTCCTCGGGCACCACCGGCCTGCCCAAGGGCATCGTCATGAGCCACGCGGCAAGGCTGCATTTCGCCTGGTCGAACGCCATCGAGATGCGCTTCTCGCGCCGCAGTCGCGCCCTCGTGACCACTGCACTCTATTCCAACGGCACCTGGCTGATGGCACTGCCCGTCCTGTTCGCCGGCGGCACGCTGCACATCCTGCCGTCGTTCTCGCCGCAGGCCTTCCTCGAAACGGTCGGGCGCGAGCGGATCACCCACACCTTCATGGTGCCGACCCAATATATCGTGACGCTTGAACACCCGGCGCTCGACGGCGCCGACCTGTCTAGCCTTGACGTGATGCTGTCGGCCGGCTCGCCGCTGCGGGTCGACACCAAGAAGCAGGTTATCGCCCGCATGGGTCGCGGCATTCACGAGCTGTACGGCTATTCCGAAGGCGCGGCGACCATGATCAAGCCCGAGGATGCCGAGACGAAGTGGGGTTCGGTCGGCACGCCGGTGATCGGTTTCGACATCGCCATCATCGACGGCGACGGCAACGAGCTGCCCTTCGGCGAGACCGGCGAGATCGTCGCGCGCGGCGGCGGCGTGATGGCCGGCTATCACAAGCGCCCGGACGCCACGGCGGACCTCGTCTGGACGGACGGCATGGACCGGGTATGGATCAGGTCCGGCGACATCGGACGGTTCGACGAAGACGGGTTCCTCTACATCCTCGACCGCAAGAAGGACATGATCATCTCCGGCGGGTTCAACGTCTTTCCCGCTGACATCGAGCAGGTGGTCGGCGGCCATCCGGATGTGTCGGACGTGACCGTGATCGGCATTCCACACGACAAGTGGGGCGAGACGCCGCTGGCGCTGGTAATCGGCAAGTCCGGCGCCGCGCTGGACTGCGGGGCGATCCGCGAATGGGCCAACCAGCGCCTCGCCAAACCGCAGCGTCTGGCCGCTGTCGAAGCGCGCGGCGAGTTCCCGCGCAACGCGCTCGGCAAGATTATCAAACGTGCCCTGCGTGCGCCGTATTGGCCGGACGCCACGTGATCGCTCTATGCTGGGCGTGTAACGGGACCGTCATCGCCACCTTCTAGGTTGACGTTGCCATCCTCTATCCGGAAGCGCGCATGCACACCCGACATCGCGGCCATATCTATCAGACCAGTCTGCGCGGCACCGAACTGCTCAGCCAGCCGCTCCTTAACAAGGGCACCGCCTTCACCCTGCAGGAGCGTGAAAAGCTGGGGCTGGTGGGACTTTTGCCGCCCCATGTGACGACACCGGAGGAGCAGCTCGCCCGCACCTACGAGGCGTTCCACGCTACCGGGTCGGATATCGGCCGGCACATCTATCTGCGCGCCCTGCAGGACCGCAACGAGACTCTGTTCTACCGCCTGCTGATGGCGCATCTGGGCGAGATGATGCCGGTCATCTACACGCCGGTCGTTGCCGAGGCCTGCCAGCGCTTCAGCGACATCTACCGCCGGCCGCGCGGCCTGTTCATCGCCTATCCGGAGCGCGACCGCATCGAGGAGATTCTGGCCAACTGGGGCGCCGAACAGGTCGACGTCATCGTCGCAACCGATGGCGAGCGGGTGCTGGGCGTGGGCGACCAGGGCGCCGGCGGCATGGGCATTCCCATCGGCAAGCTGTCGCTCTACACCGCTTGCGGCGGCATCGACCCTGACGCGACGCTGCCCATCTTCCTCGACGCCGGCACCGACAACCAGGAGCTGCTGAGGGACCCGCTCTATCTGGGCTGGGAGCACGAGCGCATCCGCGGCGACGACTATCTGCGGTTCGTCGATGCCTTCGTCGCCGCCGTGCGCCGGCGCTGGCCCAACGTGCTGCTGCAATTCGAGGACTTCGCGCAGGTGAATGCCGTACCGCTGCTCACTCGGTACCGCGACCAGCTGTGCATGTTCAACGACGACATCCAGGGCACCGCCGCCGTGGCGCTGGGCACCCTGATGGCCGCCGGCAATGTGGTGGGCCTG
Organism: Emcibacter sp. SYSU 3D8; assembly: GCF_039655875.1. Classification (NCBI taxonomy): domain Bacteria; kingdom Pseudomonadati; phylum Pseudomonadota; class Alphaproteobacteria; order Emcibacterales; family Emcibacteraceae; genus Emcibacter; species Emcibacter sp. SYSU 3D8. Next base: position 685,874 of record NZ_JBBYXK010000001.1, read on the forward strand.
AATCTCCGCGAGCAGATTGTCGCCGTTGTCGGCGCCGGTTCCGCCGGCTGCGGTATCGCCGAGCAGATCGTCGCCGGCATGCGCGCCGATGGCCTGTCCGATGCCGACGCCCGCGCCCGCGTCTTCATGGTGGACCGGCCCGGCCTGCTGCACACCGGCATCGCCGGCCTGCTGGATTTCCAGCAACCTCTCGCCCAGCCCGTGGCGCGCCTGTCGGACTGGCCGCTGGACCCGCACGCGCGCGTCTCGCTCCTCGATGTGATGCGCCATGCCCGCCCGACCGCGCTGATCGGCGTATCGGGGCAGCCGGGCCTGTTCACCGAGGAAGTGGTCCGCGAGATGGCGTCGCACACGCCCCGCCCGCTGATCATGCCGCTGTCGAACCCCACCTCCCGCGCCGAGGCACGGCCCGAGGAGCTGGTGCATTGGACCCTGGGCCGCGCCCTGGTCGCCACCGGCAGCCCCTTCCCCGACGTGGCTTTCGAAGGCCGCTCCCTGCGCGTCGCCCAATGCAACAACGCCTACATCTTCCCGGGCCTTGGACTCGGCGTGATCTCGGCGCAGGCCCGGCGGGTCACCGATGGCATGCTGATGGCCGCCTCGCGCACCCTCGCCGCCCAGTGCCCGGCGCTGTCCAACGAAAGCGCCGACCTGCTGCCGCCGCTTGACGACCTGCCGCGCACCAGCATCGAGATCGCCGTCGCCGTGGGCCTGCAGGCGCAAGCGGACGGCGTTGCCGCGCCCATCAGCGAGGACGAGTTGCGCTACCAGATCGAGCGCTATCGCTGGCATGCGGATTATCCGGTGATCGAACCGGTGGACGAGCAGTCGTTGACCTGAGCCGGAGCAGAGGTCCACACTCCCTGAACTCTTGGGGAGGAGCATGACCATGAACCGCGGAATTCTCGACACGATCGCCCGCACCCGTTACGGCAGCATCGAGAACGTCAATTCCAACCTCGTCGACTGGCGCGAGGTGGAAGGACAGAAGGGAAACTATATCAAGGTGTTGGCGCTCGACACCTCGCGCAACCGGGTGGACTTCCTGTTCAAGCAGGACCCGCATGCCGAATTCGCCAAGCACAACCACCGCTGCCTCGCCATCGCCTATACGCTGGGCGGGCTCTGGGGCTACCGCGAAGGCGAGGAACTGCACTTTCCGGGCACGTTCTCCTACGAACCGCCCGGCAGTATCCACACGCCCTATTCCACCGCCGACGGCATGTTCCTGTACGGCAGCTTCCAGGGCGACAGCGACGTGATGCTGGAAATCCTCGACGAGGACGACAAGATCGTCGACTACCTCAAGCTGAACTTCTTCGCCCAGTATTACGACGGCAAGTAGCTACAGCGCGGCGACCGCCTCGCCCACTGCATCGACGATCTGCTCGGGATCGCCAAACGCCGGCACCAGCATGCGGTGGATGCCGGCATCGCGGTAGCGGCGAACATTGTCTAGGCCGGTCGGCATATGCCACATGGCGGTGATTTCGATCTCGGCGGGGTCGCGGCCCACGGCGCGGCAGGCGCTGGCGATCTCGTCGCGGCCACGCGTCACCTCCTCGAGCGTCGGGCGCGGCGTGTACCAGCCGTTGCCATATTTGGCGATGCGTTCGAACGCCTTGCCCTTGTCGCCGCCGATCACCACGGGGAGCGGCGACTGCACCGGCAGCGGATAGGACTTGAAGTTGTGCCAGTTGATGAACTCGCTCTGGTGCTCGACCACATCGCCCGACCACACCTTGCGCATGGCCTGCAAATAGTCGTCGAACCGGGCGCCGCGCCGCTCGAACGGCACGCCCATGGCGTCGTATTCTTCCTTCAGCCAGCCGATGCCCAGGCCCAGCATGAGGCGGCCGTTCGACATGAAGTCAAGTCCGGCAGCCTGCTTGGCCATCAGCAGCGGATTGGCCTGCGGCAGGATGTTCACGCCGGTCCCCAGCCTGATCGTGCTGGTCACGCCCGCGATGGCGGCCAGGGTGATCAGTGGATCGACCAGGACGGTCTCCGGCGGCACGCCCATCTTGCCGGTGTCGTTGTAGGGATAGGGCGAGCTGTATTCGAGCGGGATGATCACATGCTCGCCGGTCCATACGGACTCGATCCCTGCGGCCTCGGCCCGGCGTGACAGGTCAATGATCGACTGCCCCGACCGCGCACCCGTATTGATGAAGACGATACCCAGTTTCATGTCATGCCTCCCGAATCATGTACCGGACGGTAACAGGGTGAAGCCCGAAGGCAAGATCAGACCCACGTGATCCGGTCGTCCTCGATGGCCGTGCGCTGCAGATTGGGGATGGGCCGTCACGTGCGCGGCCTGCCGTCGGCCGGGCTTGCTTCATGTCGCGGCGAACACGCTGCCGCCCAACATTTCCGGCCGGTCGACGGTTGCGTCTTGGTCTGCATGGGACATGCCACTAACCTGCTTCGAACCGGAGCCGAAATATCGTCAGGAGAAATTTGCGTTGCACGTCAATTTGTTCATCCTCGGCGCCATGAAAGGCGGCACCCACGCCGCTCATACGGTGCTCGACACGCATCCCGCCATCGCCATGTCGCGGTTCAAGGAACCCGTTCATTTCATCGACGCAGAGACATTGTCCAGAGTCACACGCCTGCCGAAGGAGTATCAGGACGAGGCAGCCTATATGTCGCTGTTCGATGTCACGAAGGACACTCGGTATCTTGGCGAGTCGAGCACGTCTTACACTCTTGTGCCTGAAGTCGAAGGCGTGGCCGATCGCATCCACAGCTACAATCCGGACGCCCGGCTGATCTATATGGTCAGGGATCCGCTGCGGCGCATCATCAGCCATTTTTTCCATGAGCGCCGGATGGGGCAGCACCAGCGGGACTTCAAGGAAGCCCTCGCCGAGGACCCGCGCTACGTGGAAACCAGCGACTATGCCCGGCAGATCGCCCCCTATCTGGCATGCTTTCCCTCGGAGAATGTCCGGATCGTCGTGTCCGAGCGTTTCAGGGACAACACGGTCGACGAAGCGGCGGGGGTGTTTCAGTGGCTCGGCCTCGACCCGGCCGCGGCGAGGATCACCGCCACGACGCACTACAAGATGCCTGATCTGGTCGGCATGCCGCGAAACCCGCTGGTCCGCCGGCTGCGCAACACGGCGCTGTGGAAGGAGGGCAAGAATTACGTTCCCAGGCCAGTAGAGAACCTGCTGCGCCGCGTGCTGTATACCGGCAACGTGAAGCCGGCCGACGTCGGCGTGGAGGACATCATCGAGGACGTCCGCAACCGCGTGGCGCAGAATGCCAAGGTCTTCTATGATCTCCTCGGCGGTCCGGTCCCGGAGTGGCGCGCAACCAACGAGGCGATTGCGCGACATGCGAGGTGACAGGCCGCTTTATGCAAGTTAAGTAAAGAACGCTATCCATTATTCATCGGGGAGAGACTTTGTGCAGCTGAGCCGCGACCAACTCTTGAATGCTTACCGCCGCATGCGGACCATCCGCGAGTTCGAGGAGCGCCTGCATGTGGAGTTCCTCTCGGGCTCGGTGCCGGGGTTCCTGCACCTGTACTCCGGGCAGGAGGCCATTGCCGTCGGCATCTGCGAACAGCTCGACGATGACCGCGACTATATCGGCTCCACCCATCGCGGCCATGGCCACTGCATCGCCAAGGGCGTCGATGTGAAGGCCATGATGAAGGAAATCTACTGCAAGAAGAACGGTGTCTGTGGCGGCAAGGGCGGTTCCATGCACATCGCCGACCTGGACAAGGGCATGCTGGGCGCGAACGCCATCGTCGGCGGCGCGCCGCCCCTGGCGCTGGGCGCCGCGCTGAGCGCCAAACTGCTGAAGACCGGCGGCGTCGCCGTCCCCTTCATCGGCGACGGCGCGGCCAATCAGGGCACGGTGGCGGAATCCATGAACATGGCGGCCGTGCTCAAGCTGCCCATGGTGTTCATGTTCGAGAACAACGGCTATGCCGAGTTCACCGCCGCGTCCTATGCCACGGCGGGCAGCATCGAGGCGCGCGCCAAGGCCTACAACATTCCGGCCGTGACCGTGGACGGCGCCGACTTCTTCGCCGTGCATGAAGCGGCCCGCGAGGCCATCGAACGCGCCCGCAATGGCGGCGGACCGAGCGCCATCGAGGCCAAGGCCTACCGCTTCTGGGGCCATTTCGCCGGCGATCCGCAACGTTACCGCGCGCCGGGCGAGACCAAGGAGTTGCGCGAAAACCACGACTGCCTGAAGCATTTCAGCGAGCGGGTAACCCAGGCTGCCCTGCTCGATCAGGCCGAGATGAACGCCATCGACGTGGAAGTGATGCAGCTGATCGAGGACGCGGTAGCCGAAGCCAAGGCCGATCCGCAGCCCGATCCGGAGTCGCTCTACAAAGACGTTTACGTCTCGTACAACTGATCGCGGGAGACACGATATGCCAATCAAGACCTATCGCGAGGCGATCAACGAGGCGCTGCGCCAGGAAATGGAAGCCAATGACCGCGTCATCATCATCGGTGAGGACGTGGCCGGCGGCGCCGGCGGCTCGGCCGGCGGCGCGGAAGCCGCGGGCGGCGTCATGGGCATCACCGCGGGCCTGGCCACCAAATTCGGCCGCGACCGGGTGATCGACACGCCGATCACGGAATCCGCCATCATCGGCATGGCGGCGGGCGCGGCGCTCACCGGCATGCGGCCGGTGGCAGAGCTGATGTTCGCCGACTTCATCGGCGTCTGCCTGGACCAGATCTACAACCAGGCCGCCAAGTTCCGCTACATGTTCGGCGGCAAGGCGCGCACGCCGCTGGTCGTACGGACCATGATCGGCGCGGGCATGGGCGCCGGGCCGCAGCACAGCCAGGCGATCTATCCCATGCTGACCATGATCCCCGGCCTGAAGGTGATCGTGCCGTCCAATGCCTACGACGCCAAGGGCCTGCTGATCCAGGCGATCCGTGACGATGATCCGGTGATCTTCTGCGAGCACAAGAGCCTGCTGGGCGACAGCTGCGAAGTGCCGGACGAGCCCTATGCCATACCGTTCGGCCAGGCCGCCATTACCCGCAAGGGCAGCGACCTGACGCTGGTCGGCATCTCGCGCATGGTGAAGTTCTGCAACGAGGTGGCCGACCGGCTGAAGCAGGATGGCATCAGCATCGAGGTGATCGACATCCGCACCACATCGCCGCTCGACTCCAACACGATTCTCGAAAGCGTCCGGAAGACCGGCCGGCTGGTCGTCGTCGACGAGGCCAACCCGATGTGCTCGGTGGCCTCGGAGATTTCCAGCATCGTCGCCTCGGAAGCGTTCGATCATCTCGACGCGCCGATCAAGAAGGTGACCGCGCCGCATACGCCGGTGCCCGCATCGCCGACGCTGGAGGCCCTCTACCTGCCCACCCCGGACAAGATCGAGGTCGTCATCCGCGACCTGCTCGAGAGGTGAGCGTCCAACATCGTTGATATGATGGAGGGGGGATGCCAGCATCCCCCCTCTTTTCATGCAGGAGGACTGAGGATGGCGTTCGGGCGACGCTGGATGGTGCTGGCGCTGCTGCTGGCCGCATGCGGCGATTCAGACGCGCCCGCGCCGGAGGCGCCGCCGTCCCCGCCCTCTGCGGCAGCGCTCTACAAACAGCGTTGCGCGTCATGCCACGACGGCGCCAAGGCAGCCGCAGCCTACGGCGACCGGTTCCGCCTCATGCGGCCCGAAGCGATCATGACCGCCATGGACGGAATCATGGCACGGCAGGCCGCCGGGCTGTCTTTAGCCCAGCGCGCATCGCTGGCCGAGTTCCTGGCCGGCAAGGAACTGGGGTTGCCCGCGAGCGAACCGCCGCCCCTGGCGTGCGAAGCGTGGCAGAACCGTATCGACGTCGACCGGCCGCCGCTTGGCACGGGCGTCGGGCTGGATTTCTCGAACACCCGCCTGACCGGCGCTGTGGCGCGCCTGGGCGCGGCGGAGCTGCCGCGCCTTGAGGTCAAATGGGCATTCGCTTTCCCGGGGGCGACGCGCGTGCTTGCCCAGCCAGCGATCGCAGGCGGCGCGGTGTTCACCGGCAGCGAGGACGGCACGCTGTTTGCCCTCGACGAGGCCGGCGGCTGTGTGCGCTGGACCTTCAGGGCGGACGCCGAGATACGTGCCGCCGCCGTGGTCAGCCCCTGGCAGCCGGGCGACCCGACGGCACAACCGGCGCTCTATTTTGGCGACGCCGCCGGCAACGCCTACCGGCTTGACGCCGCGACCGGCGTACTCGTCTGGAAGGTCAGCGCCGACGATCATGCCAGCGCCGCCATTACCGGCACACCCGTGCTCCACGACGGCCGGCTCTATGTGCCGGTTGCCTCGACCGAGCAGGTGGCGGCAGCCGATCCCGACTATGAATGCTGCACCTTCCGCGGCAGTGTCGTGGCGCTCGACGCCGCGACGGGCAACCGCATCTGGACCAGCTGGCCGATCACCAGCGAGCCGCGGCTTACCGGTGACACCAACGCGGCCGGCACCCCGCTCTGGCAACCCGCCGGCGCAGCGATCCGGGGCAGTCCGGCGCTCGACCCCGCGCGCAGGCGGCTCTATGTGGCGACCGGCGCCGGCTATACATCACCTGCCGCCGAATCCACCGACTCGGTCATCGCACTCGACCTGGACAGCGGCAAACAGCTGTGGCGGCATCAGGCCGTGCCGGGAGACGCCTGGACCATGTCGTGCCTGAGCAAGGACAAGACCAACTGCCCCGCCCCGAGCGGCACCGGCGCCGATTTCGCCGCGCCGCCGATGCTGGTCGCGCTGCCCGGCGGCAGGGATTTGGTTCTCGCAGCGCAGATATCGGGCCATATCCTGGCGCTCGACGCCCTGACTGGCGCAGCGGTGTGGCGGCGGAACGTGGGCGGCGTGCGCGGTGGCATGGCAGCGGACGGCACCATGCTCTACGCGCCGACGCGCACGGGCCTGCTCGCGCTCGATGCGGTAACCGGCGGACAGCACTGGTTCGCACCCACGCCCGACGCCTGCCAGCCAGAGCACAAGCCCGGTTGCGGCGGAGCGCTGATCGCGGCCGTCACCGCCCTCCCCGGTGCGGTTCTGGCCGGCGGACAGGACGGTCAGCTGCGCGCCTATGACGCCGCGAGCGGTGAGATCATCTGGTCGTTCGACACGACAGCCGAGCAACCGACCCCGAACGGTGGATCGGTTCGCGGTGGCTCCATGCATGGCGGCGGGCCTACGGCCGCCTATGGCAGGCTGTTCGTGACGTCGGGCAGCTTGCTCGGCGGCCACATGGACGGTAATGCGCTGATCGTGTTCGAACCGGCACGGGACTACCAGCCGCGCCGGGCGCCCACCGGGGAATAGGTCCGCTGGGACAGCTGGCCCGTCAGCGTGCCTTGCCAGCCTTGCGGTCGAGAATGGTGCGAATGCGCTCGGCCAGTTCCTCCTGCCGGTAGGGCTTGGGCAGCAGATCGAGCGGCTCCTCGCCGACGTCCACCTGCAGCGCCTCCAGATCGGTGTAGCCCGAGCTGAACAGCACCTGGATTTCAGGCCAACGTTCCTTGACCTCATTGGCCAGCTTGCGTCCGTTAAGGCCACCGGGCAGCACCATGTCGGTGAACAGCAGATCGAATGCGTGGTCGTGGTTCAGCGTCTCCAGCGCCTCGTGCGCATCGACGACCGGAACCACCTTGTACCCGAGACGCTTGAGCAAGGCCTCGACCGACGAGCGGACAAGGTCGTTGTCCTCGACGAACAGGATGCGTTCGCTGCCGCCGCGAAATTTCGGCCTGACCCGTTCAGGCTCGGCGGCCACCTCGCGCTGGATCGCCGCAGGCAGGTGGAGCGTCAAGGTCGTGCCCTGATTGACCGTCGAGGCGATCCGCGCGCCGCCGCCAAGCTGCTTCATCAATCCGTAGATCATGCTGAGGCCAAGGCCGGTGCCCTTGCCCTGAGACTTCGTGGTGAAGAATGGCTCGAAAGCGCGCTGCACCACGTCGGGAGGCATGCCGGTGCCGGTATCGGCAACGGAAATGCAGACATACTGGCCTGGCGTCAGGTTGTCGCCGTTGCCATCGCCGTGCGCGGTGGCGACACTCTCGGACCGTGCATCGATGGTCAGATGCCCTCCCTCCGGCATGGCGTCGCGGGCATTCAGGCACAGGTTGAGAATACCGCTCTCGAGTTGTGCCTCGTCGGCCGTCGCCATGGGAAGGTTGGGCTCGATGGTTGTCGAAACCTCGATGTTCTCGCCCAGGGTCCGGCGCGCCAGCCCTTCGATACGGCGCAGCAACTGGCCCACATCCACGGGTTTGGTGCTCAGCGTCTGGCGACGGGCGAAGATCAGCAGGCGTCGGGTCAACTCGGCGCCGCGTTCGGCCGCCAGCAGGATGTAGCGGGCATTGTTGCGGACTTCTTCATCGGTTTCGTGACCGATCAACACTTCGGCATTGCCGATGATCACCTGCAACAGGTTGTTGATATCATGGGCAACGCCGCCGGTAAGTTGGCCCACTGCCTCCATCTTCTGCGACTGGAAGAGCTTCTCCTCCATCAGGCGCCTGTCGGTCATGTCGCGGATCGAGGCAAGCAAAGCGGGCCTTGCCTGCCAGTCGATGCGCGCGACCCGCACTTCCGCCCGCCGTTTGGCGCCGAGGCGCACGACCTCTATCTCGGTGACCTCGTCCTGACGCAGCGGAAAATCCAGCGATTTTCCAATCAGTTCGTCTTCGGTTTTGCCGAACAACTCCAGGGCGGCATTGTTGGCAAACTGCACGAGTTGTTCGGTGTCGGTGACAATCACCGCGTCCGGATTGGCGGAGATGATCGATTCAATCTGGCGCTGCGTGGTCTGGGCCTTGTAGCGCTCGATGGAATAGAGCAGGCCGCGCACCTGCACGCCGTAGCTGGGCGCGTTCTTCTCCACGTAATCCAGCGCGCCCTCGGCCAGTGCCTGCAGACGCAACTTGGGATCGTTGTCACCGGAATAGACGACGATCGCCACGGACTCGCTGACCCGTCGCAGCTGGCGGAAGGTTTCGATCCCCGTCGAATCCGGCAGGTTCAGGTCGAGGATGACCGCGTCGATGCGGGTTTCCTCCAGCACTTCGATCGCTCGTGTGAGGCGGTCGACGACCGTAATGTCGTGATCCGGCATCTCCGACAGACGCTCGGCCGCAAGGTCGGCGTCGCCCGGATTATCTTCAACGAGCAGAAGCCGGAACTGCTCCTTCTTGACCATAAATACCCCCACCTCCCACGTAAATCAGGCGTCCAAAAATGCTATCCGGCAGTGTCGACTGTAACTTTCGGCAGCGTCGCGACGGCGAACCAAAACCCCTCGAGGGCCTGCACGACATCCTGGTATTTGCGGAAATCATCCGGCTTTGTAATGAAACAGTTTGCACCAAGTTGGTAGCTGGTCACCACATCGGATTCCGCGTCCGACGAGGTCAGAACCACGACAGGAATTTGTTTCAGGTCACGGTCGTGCTTGATTTTCGACAAGACCTGCCGGCCATCGATCTTGGGTAGGTTCAGGTCGAGCAGGATCAGATCCGGCAGAACGTGCCGCCGCGTGCTCGTGCGTCCGGTAAGCATATCGATGGCCTCCACCCCGTCCTGCGCCACGGACAACTCGACGTTGAGCCGGCTACTCAGGAAAGTCTCCCGGGTCAGCTCCACATCCGCCTCGTTGTCCTCGACAAGCAACACCTGGATAGGCTTCATGCAATACCTCGTTCTTCTGCAATCGGCAGGGAGAAATAGAACACCGTCCCTTCCCCGACAGTCGATGACAACCAAATAGCGCCGCCGTGGCGTTCGACAATCTTCTTTGCAATCGCCAGGCCTATTCCGTTGCCTTCGTATTCATCCCGGCCATGGAGCCGCTGGAACATCTGGAATATACGCTCCGAATACTGATTTTCGATGCCGATCCCATTATCCCGCACGGCGAACAGCCAGGCGCCGTCTGACCGTGTAGCATCAATTATGATCGAAGGAGAACGGTCTGGCGCGCGAAACTTGATCGCGTTGCCGATAAGGTTCTGGAACAGCTGGCCCAGTTGAACCTCGTCCGCCGCTACAACCGGCAGTATTCCTGCCGTTACCTGGGCATTGCTCTCGCGGATCGTCGGCGTCATGGCGCGGATCACGTTTTTGACAACCTTGGCCGAATCGACCGGCTCCAGCGGTTTGCCCTGGGTGCCGACGCGCGACAGGGCCAGCAGGTCGCTGACCAGCCGCTGCATGCGCCGGGCGCCGTCGACGATGTAACCGACATATTTGTCGGCCCGCTCGTCCAGCTTGCCGCCATAGCGTTCGGCCAGCAGTTCCGTATAGCTGGCAACCATGCGCAGCGGCTCGCGCAGATCGTGGGAGGCGACATAGGCAAACTGCTCTAGCTCGGCATTCGACCGCTCGAGATCCCGCGTCTTGGCCAGCAACGCCGCCGCGGCCCTGTTGCGCTCGCTGACATCGAGAACCGCCGCGAGCACCAGCAGACCGGTTTCCGTGCGGATCGGCGCCAGATTGATCTCGACCGCGAACTCGCTGCCGTCCTTGCGCCTTCCGCGCAGTTCCCGATCAACGCCGATGGGCCGTGCCGAAGGATCGGCGAGAAATGACCTCACATGCTCCGGGTGCCCGGCACGAACCCTGTCCGGCACCAGCACTTCGATGCGCTGGCCGATCAGTTCGTCGGCTTCATAGCCGAAATTGCGTGCGATCTGAGAATTCGACAGCATGATCGTGCCGCTCTCGTCGATCATGATCATGCCGCTGGGCGACGCCTCGAACGCCATCTGGAACTTGGCCTGCAGCTGCCGCTTCTCGGATACGTCCGACAGCATGGCGACTGCGCCGATCAGGTCACCGGTCGGACCGCGCACCGGCGAGACCCGTGCCTCCAGCAGCAGCCGCCGGCCGTCCTTGGCCAAATGAACGACTTCCACATCGTGGAAGCCGCCGCCACTGGCGATTATCTCGAGATTTTCCCGGTAGTCCCCCTGCCTGTCCTCGGCCACAAGCATTCGGGAAGACTTGCCGAGCACCTCCTCGGCCGTATAGCCGTAGAGCGCCTCGGCAGCCGGATTCCAGCCGGTGACGATACCCTCGGGCGTCGTCGCGATCACGGCGTCTTCCGAGGATTCGAGCGCGGCCGCGAACATGCTCTCGCGCTGCGCGTAATGCTGGAACGCGCGCGCCAGCACACCGACCTCTCCGGGCGCATCGACCGGAAGCTGACCGGTCCCGCCGGAACGGAGGCTGTTGACAGCGTCGGTCATGCGCCGCACCGGCTGCGCCAGGGAGCGAGCCAGCCCGATGGCCACGATCACGGCCAGCGCCGTGGCCAGCGCACCGGCGACCAGCGCCGACTGGCGGATCGGCGCCATGGCGCTGACGATCTGTTCATAAGGCACCGCCTTGATCACGGTGAGTGACGGTCCCCCGGCCAGCCGCGTGGCGACGTGGGCCACGGCATATGGCTCACCGCCCAGGCTGGTCTTCTGGCTTCCTGCGCCGGAGCCGGCCCGGATTCCAGGCATGTCGCTCTGTATCCGGAAGCGGCGGCCGAATTCGAAACCGAATTCGCGCCGGCGATCGGTGTGAATCAGATAATCGCCATCCTCGTTGACCACGAACAATCTGGCGCCATCGGTCATCGACGCCCGCAGGTCGGCGAACGCCGAGCGCATGTCCAGATTGATCAGGATAAGTCCGAACGGCCTGCCGGCCGGCGTGAAGATCGGCGTACCCGTGCGCAGGACCGGCATGACGGGCATGGCAACGGAGCCGCCCTCGTGGTTGAGGTCGACACGTGACACATAAACCTGGCCATCCGGCAGCGCCAACGTATCGGGCACGAACGGTCGACCGCCCTTGCGCTGCAGTTCTTCCTCGGGTACGCGCCGGACGGCGCCGCCGTCGCCCAGCCGGTCGACCCGGATGATTTCCCTGCCGCCGTCCGCAACTCCGATCAGGCGTATCTTCACGTAATTCGGCTTGGACCTGGCCATCGACTCGAACAGTTCCGCCACCTGATCCTTCCAGGCCTCCTCGGCGATGCCGGTTTCAGGATCGCGTCCGCCCGCCAGGCGGCCGCGCATGACGCCGTCCACACCAGCGGCGCCGCGCAGCACCAGCGTATCGGCGCGGGCGCTGAGGGCATAGGCGTCGAGCCGGTTCGCGAGCAGCCCGGTAGACGTTTCCAGCCGGCGCATTTCGACGGGCACAACGGATTCGTCGAGATCACGATAGATGAAGGCACTGACGATGAGCGCCGTCGCGGCCACGAGCACAACCATGGCCAGCATCAACTGCCGGGAAAATGTCACCGGCGCTCGCCCGGCCGCTGATGCGCCAGCCGAGTGCGCCGCGTAATCGGGTCAGGAATAGCCCCGCCGGCAGTGTCCAGAGATCGAATCATAGCCCCACAAAGGGCCCCACTCGCCGAACCGGAAGCCTTTCCTGCGCGCGGTGACGCCCCCACCCCCCTGATAGCCCCAATACAGGCAACGGTACTCTCATACGCTGCGTGGAACAACAAGCAGACGTGAAGAATTCAACCGCAGGATGCAGGTCGTCTTCGCCCCGGCCGGCCGTACATGACCGGCTTGACTTGGGCCTCTCTATTCCGCCGCCAGCCGGCCCGCTTGCGGCACACGTCCCCGGCGCAGCAGGCGCCCCGGCAACGCCCCCGCCGGATCGACCTGGTCGATGCCGTTCCGCCGCAACATGGTCCCGTTGACGATAACCGCGTCGATGCCTACAGCGTCCGATTGCAGACGGTCGGCCCCGCCGGGCAGATCATGGACGCGCTTGATCGGCGCCGCGGCAATGGTCGACGGGTCGAAAACCACCACATCGGCGGGCAGTCCGATCTCGAGCCGGCCGCGGTCGTCGATGCCGAATACCTCGGCCGGACGGGACGTCAGCGCCCGCACCCCCTGTTCGATGGTCAGCACGCCCTTCTCGCGCACCCAGTGGCTGAGCAGATGGGTCGAGAAGCAGGCGTCGCAGAGCTGGCTGGCATGAGCGCCGGCGTCGGACAGGCCCAGCACCGTATTGGGATCGAGCAGCATCTCGCCGATGGCGTCCTCGTCGGTGTTCAGCACGGCGGTGCGGAAGCGGGCCTTGAGATCGGTCTTCAGCGCCATATCGAATGCCAGATCCGTCGGGTCTGCGCCGAGCTCGCGGGCGACCTCGGCCAGGTTGCGCTCCTCCAGCGCCGGTTCGGGCGGATAGACGGCGATGGTGGTACGGTCCGCCCAGCCGACAAGCACCGGGATCAGGGTGTCACGCACCTGCTGGCGCCACGCCGGATCGGCGTATTTCGCCAGCCGCGCCGCGCGGGTGCCTGCACCCAGTTCGGAGAACATGGGCATGGCCTCGAACGGGAACGGCGCCTCGAACTGGAATTCGAAATTGAGCGGCCGGCACGCCACCTGGGGCACGATCCGGAGACCTTCCTCGGCCAACTCGGCGGTGCGATCCAGCTGCTTGCGGTGGCCGCCGGGGCCAAACAGCCCGGTCAGCATGGCGGTCCAGCTGATCTGCCGGCCGGTGCGCCGGGCAATGGGCGCCAGTTCCTTGAGGTAAAAGCCGGGCCCCACATTGACCTGAAGCATGCCGCCCACATCGCCCACCGGGCTTGCCAGTTCCTCGATCTCGTCGATTTCGGCCAGCCGGCTGGGCACGGGTTTGCCGTTATAGCCCCAATGGGTGATCGCCTTGGATGTCGAGAACCCCACCGCGCCGGCTTCCAGCCCCTCGCGGACAAGCTCGCGCATCTGCGCCACTTCCTCGGGTGTCGCGGCGCGCTCGACGGCATCCTCGCCCATCACATACATGCGCAGCGGCGTATGACCGAGCAGCACGCCCATATTGATGGCCATGCCGTGGCGCTCGAGGGCGTCGAGATATTCGGGAAAGGTCTCGAAACCCCAGTCGTCGCCCAAGCCCTTCTCGAGCGCGTCAAGCGACATGCCCTCAACATTCTCCAGAGTCTGGAGGATCAGCCGGCGATGGTCCGGCCGGGTGGGCGCGATACCGAAGCCGCAATTGCCGACCACGGCGGTGGTGACACCGTGCCAGGGCGAGATGGTCAGCATGCGGTCCCACAACACCTGGGCATCGTAATGGGTATGGATGTCGACAAAGCCGGGGCAAACCATCTTGCCGGTGGCGTCGACCACCATGCGGCCGTCCTCGGGCGCATCGCCCAGCGCAACGACTTGCCCATCCCTGATTCCCACGTCGCCCCGGTAACGCGGCGCGCCGGTGCCATCCACGATAGTGCCGCCAACGATCTTGATGTCGTAGCTCATGCCAAATCTCCCATTTGCCGCGATTAAAGCAGGGGTGCAGGTCGATGTCGAGGCGGCGTTACCGCCCGGTCCGTCTCATACCGGCCAGGTCTGGCGGGTATAGGCGCTGTCCCAGAACATCCACTCATACTGCACCGAACGGATGAACGCCTGGGTCATCCCGGCGACGGCCTTCGGCGACGCATGCAGTGCCAGCCTGTCGGTAATGTCGATGACCCGCCTGACCGCCGCCGCGAATTCCTCGCTGGCATAGGCATCGATCCAGGCCCGGTAGGGATTGTCCGGCGTGGCGCGGTCGTGGACCGTGTTGCCCACCTCCTCATAGACCCAGAAGCAGGGCAACACGGCGGCGACAGCTTCTTCGAAACTTGCCTGATGTGCAGCGGCGATGAGGAAATTGATGTAACCGAGACAGGTCGGCGACGGCTCGGCCGCGTCGATCACCGAGCGGTCAAGCCCGTATTCCTTGAAGACGCTCTCATGGAGCGAGCGCTCGACCACCAATGCCACCTGCGCCGCCTGGGCGAACTCCAGCATCATGTCGGTTTCCGGGGCGCGCGCCGCCAGCAGCGACAGGGCCCGCGAGTAGCCGTCGAGGTAGAGGCTGTCCTGCAGCATATAGAACTGGAACGTCTCGCGCGGCAGCGTGCCCGCCGCGAGATCGCGGTTGAACGGCAGATCGAGAATCGCCCGGCGCAGCGGTAACGCCTGCTGCCAGACACCTTCGCAGAATGACATATCCAAATCCTCTCTATGGCCAGGCGATGTTTCGCTTGCGGCGTCTGGCGGCGTCAAGCGTGACGCGTATGTTGCCATGGCGCAACACCAGCGAAAGAAGCGCCCGAATGCCGGCACTTTGGGGTTGCGCGACAAATGCAACTTCTTTAATCCGACGCGGGTAACACGGTAAAAGCCGGTTACATATCAGCTACTTGCAAGTCACTACCGAAACAATGCGCCCGGCTGCTGCCATGCGGTCACCGGGGTGGTCTCCGTATGTCCACGCCGGTCCGACAGGGACAGTGAATGCCGGGCCAATCCGAAGGGGTTCCCCATGAAAACAACCGACTCCCGGTCACGCTTGAGAGGTCCGGCCGTGCTGCTGGCCGTCTCGACCGTCGCATTGGCGACAAGCGCGGCCTTCGCTCAGGACAACACCAGCCCGCCGGCCGACGCCGGCTACCGGCCCTCCTCGACCATCGAGACGATCACCACCCAGGCGCAGAAGATCGAGACCAATATCCAGTCGACCCCCGTCGCGGTCACGTCGATCTCGGGCGAGACGCTGCAGCGGTCGTTCGCGCAGGATCTGCGTGATCTGAGCAAGAACACGCCGAACGTCATGATGGAACCGGTCGGCGCCTTCCAGAACGCCTCGGCCTTCTTCATCCGCGGCTTCGGCAGCACCGACATCGAATCCGCGACCGATCCGGGCGTCGGCATCTTCGTCGACGGCATCTACCAAGCCCGGACGTCCACCGGCCTGTCGGACATGCTCGACGTCGAGGCGGTCGAAGTGCTGCGCGGTCCCCAGGGAACCCTGTTCGGCCGCAACACCATCGTCGGCGCCGTGCTGCTCAACCACAACAAGCCCGACGTCAACGATTTCGACATGAAGGCCTCGGTCCTGGCGGGCAATTATGGCCGCCTGGACGTCAAGGGTGTGATCAACGTGCCGCTGGTCGAAGGCGTCGCCGCCATGCGGCTCGCGGTGAAGTCTACCAACTTCGACGGCTTCTATACCAACGAGACCGACCACACCCATTACGGCACCAACGACCGGATCACCATCCTGCCGAGCTTCCGCGTGGAAGGCGAGAGCTGGGATGCCACCATCCGCGGCGAAATCGGCCGCATCCGTGACGACAGCTACGCCAACGTCCAGTACAGCCAGTGCCCGGGCACAGCAGCCGATCCGTCAATTCCAGACACGGCGGCATTCCAGATGGTGCCGCGCATCAACTACTTGGTGAAGGGCGCCCAGGGCCTGACCGACGCCTGCGGCAAGCAGCCGGGCAAGGACGCCTACACCGTCCAGCACGACAACACCAACGGCCGCGGCTCGAATTTCGACATCTGGGGCCTGACCGGTGAATTCAACTACACCATCCCGGATGTCGGCACGTTGACCTATGTGGCCGGCTACCGCGACGCGCAGGAAGACGTCTACAACGACTTCGACGCCACCGACCTGCCGATCTACATGACCCGCCGCCAGCAGGATCACTGGCAGACCAGCCACGAACTGCGCTTCGCGTCGGAATTCTCGGACACGTTCGACTTCGTTGCCGGCCTCTACTACTTCAAGCAGAAGTACTACATGGAGCAGGACACCTACGGCTGGCTGTTCGACTCCAATTTCTCCACCGCCTTCGTCAACGCCATCACCGGCGCGCAGGGGCTTCAGCTCACCGACCTGAACGCCAGCGCCGGCGGCTTCGGCGCCACCACCCAGAGCAACACGTCCTGGGCGGCTTTCGTCAACGCCAACTGGCACTTCACCGACAACCTGACCCTGGTGGCCGGCCTGCGCTACACGGAAGAGACGAAGAACTTCGAGACCTGCGCGCCGTCGGCGATCAACGACCGCGCCAACCGGGCCTGCAACACCACGCCGAACCTGCCGGGCTCCACCTACTACAACAGCGACATCTCGCTGGCCGCCGGCGACAACAACTGGAGCAATGTCAGCCCGAAGGTCGGCCTCAACTGGCAGACCACGGACGACATGTTCCTCTACGCCAGCTGGACGCGCGGCTTCCGCTCGGGCGGCTTCAACGGCCGTTGCGGCACGCCGTTCTCATGCGCGCCGTTCGACCCGGAAACCGCCGACTCCTATGAAATCGGCATGAAGTGGGATCCGCTGGAGGAACTGCGCATCAACCTGACCGGCTTCTGGCTCGAGTACCAGAACCAGCAGGTGACGCTGATCCGCCAGTCGCCGGCAGCCTCGGGTGGCGGCAACGAGACGGTCACGGCCAACGCCGGCCAGGCCCGCGCCAAGGGTATCGAGCTGGAAGTGACGGCAGTGCCGACCGAAGGCCTCAAATTGTGGGGGGCCCTGGGCTTCCTCGACGCCAAGCGGACCCAGTTCTGCGCCGACGTCGACGGCATCGGTGCGTTCCCCGGCGCGCCGGGCGCCTCGTGCAACCCCGCCGACGAGATCGAGGTCGCCAACGCCAACTTCCCGAATGGCGGCTATGGCTACTATCCGGTCGATGCCTCGGGCCTGCCGCTGCCGCGCGCGCCGAAGTGGACGCTGTCGGCCGGTGTCTCCTACGAAGTCCCGGTTGCCGACATGGGCTTCCTCGAATTCGCCGCCGACTGGCGCTACACGTCGCGTTCGGTCCAGACCGCCGCGGGCATTCCCCCGGGAAGCACGGCCGGCATCATGAACTACGACGGCACCCTGATCACGCCGTGGCGCGACAAGGCGCACGTCTTCAACGCCAGCGTGACCTTCAACGAGATCGACAACCGCTACCGTGTGTCGGTGTTCATGAAGAACATCACCAACGAGCACTACATCCAGTCGATCACCGCAGTCGCGGCCCTGTTCAACTTCATGCAGGTGAACGAGCCGCGTCATTGGGGCGTCGAGGTCTCGCTCGATTTCTGATCCTTGATCAGCGACGACGACCGGTCGGGGAGCCTGCGGGCTCCCCGATTTTTTTTGCCTGCGGGCCCTCATGCGGCGCACCAGGAAAAGTCACCCATGCATGCAAAATGGCCACAGGCCACAGATTATGTGATTTTTTAGACACACCCAGAATCGAAATGCCAATCCCGTCACCTTCGCTGCTTTTTTCAATTGCGTTGGCGGGCGCGGCTGGCGTTACCTATTACCGCGCGGAAACAGCGCGAGGCCCTTGCATATCAGCAGTTTCAAGCTGATGGGGCGGTCCACGGGGGAACACATGCTACATCCGCAGGCCGCCGGCACTAACCAGCCCCGCTGTTTCCAGCGGGCACCCAAAACCGCACGATTTTGATCGTTCAGGGGAGTAACACATGAAGCAATCCAGATTTTTGATCGCGCCGAAATGGCCGATTGCGCTTGCGACGGTTTCCGTCGTGGCGCTTTCCGCCAGCTTCGCAGCCGCGCAGGACGCGCCGGCAGCGGTCGACGACGCCGGCCGCACTGGTCCCAGGACCCAGCTGGATACGGTCGTCACCCAGGCGACCCGTACCGAGACGTCGGCCCAGACAACGCCGGTCGCGACCACGTCGGTTTCCGGCGCGCAGCTCGAGCGCACATTCGCGACCGATCTTCGCGACCTGACAGCCGCGGCGCCGAACGTCAATCTTGAAGCAGTCGGCGCGTTTCAGAACGCATCCGCCTTCTTCATTCGCGGCTTCGGCAGCGCGGACATCGAATCCGCCACCGATCCGGGCGTCGGCGTCTTCATCGACGGCGTCTATCAGGCGCGTAGCTCGACGGCTTTGAGCGATCTCCTCGACATCACCACCGTCGAAATCCTGCGCGGCCCCCAGGGCACGCTGTTCGGGCGCAACACCATTGTCGGCGCCGTGCTGGTCAGCCATGGCAAGCCCGACCCCACCGAGTTCGACATGAAGGGCGAGATCACCGCTGGCAATTACGGCACCATCGACGTGTCGGCCATGATCAATGTCCCGCTGGTCGCCGACAAGGCCGCGCTGCGCATTGCCGCGAAGTCGACCAATAATGACGGCTTCTACAAGAATGCCACGGATGGCACCAATTACGGCAGCACCGACCGTATCACCATCCTGCCGTCGATCCGCTTCACGCCCAACGACAATCTGGACATCGTGATCCGCGGCGAAATCGTTCGCGAGCGCGACGATTCATGGGGCAATACGCCTTACAGCGCCTGCGGCGGCTCCAACGGCGTGTTCAACCCATTCGCCGCCGACAATTACGGCTCGGTTCCCGGCAACAATACGCAGACAGTGCCGCTGATCGCCTGGGCCTATGGCGGCCAGGCCGAGATCGACAAGGTCTGCGCCCAGGAACGCGGCAAGAACGATTTCATCGTCCATGCCGACAACACCAGCGGCCGCGGCTCCGACTTCGACATCTGGGGCATCACCGGCGAAATCACCTATGATCTGCCCGATGTCGGCACGTTCACCTATGTCGGCAATTATCGCGACGTGCACGAGAACGTCTTCAACGACTTCGACACGACCGATCTGCCGATCTTCATGACCCAGCGCGAGCAGTGGCACTACCAGACCAGCCACGAATTCCGCTTTTCGTCCAACTTCTCGGACACGATCGACTTCGTCGCGGGCTTCTACTATTTCCACCAGAAGTACACGATGTGGCAGGACACCTACGGGTGGCTGTTCGATCCGGGCTTCGGCGCGGCGCTTGGCTCGGCCATTGGCGGCCGTCTGACCGGCGCTCCCAATCCGGGCGCGGCGCTTGATGCGCTGAACCCGAATGCCTCAGGCTTCGGCGAGACGATCCAGGACAACACCGCCTGGGCCGCTTTCGTCAACGCCAACTGGCATATCTGGAACGGCATCACCCTGACCGCCGGCCTGCGCTACAACGACGAAAAGAAAAACATCGAGACCTGCGCGCCGTCGCCGGTGAACGATGGCGTCAACCGCGAGTGCAACCTGAATCCGCTGGTCGGCAACTACTTTGACAGCGATGTGGATATCGATACCGCAGCCGGCCGCAAGAACAACTGGAGCAATATCAGCCCCAAGGTCGGCCTGAGCTGGGAAGTCAACGACAGCCTGTTCCTCTATGGCAG
This sequence comes from Emcibacter sp. SYSU 3D8, assembly GCF_039655875.1. Lineage (NCBI taxonomy): Bacteria > Pseudomonadati > Pseudomonadota > Alphaproteobacteria > Emcibacterales > Emcibacteraceae > Emcibacter > Emcibacter sp. SYSU 3D8. The sequence goes on from NZ_JBBYXK010000001.1 coordinate 705,916, forward strand.
CTGGACGCGTGGCTTCCGGTCGGGCGGCTTCAACGGCCGCTGCGGCTCGACCTTCACTTGCCAGCCCTACAACGAAGAAACCGCCGATTCCTATGAAATCGGCGCCAAGTGGGATGGCCTCGACAACCGCTTGCGCGTCAATCTGACGGGCTTCTACATCGACTACAAGGATCAGCAGGTTTCCATCATTCGTCAGTCGTCCGGTTCGGGCGGCGGCCAGGAGACCGTCACCGACAACGCGGCGAACGCCAAGTCCAAAGGCATCGAACTGGAAGTCACGACGCTTCCGGCGGATGGCCTGACGATTTGGGGATCCTTGGGCTGGCTGAAGAGCAGCCGCGACTTCTGCACGGACATCGATGGTCCGACCACGGTCGATCCGGGACCCGCGTCAGGTTCGTGCGATCCTGACAATGCCTTCTCGTATATCGACAATGGCACGACCTTCTACATCTACCCCACCCAGGTGCTCGTCCCGCTTACGCGTGCGCCGAAGTGGACGCTGGCCGCCGGCTTCGCCTACGAGGTTCCGGTCGGCAATGCGGGCACCATCGAGTTCGCCGCGGACTGGCGCTACCAGTCGAAGAACAACCAGGCCTCGAACGGCGTTCCGGCCGGCGTGACCACCGGTCTCCTCAACTACAACGGCGTGCTGGTTACCCCGATCCGCAGCAGCGCTCACATCTTCAATGCCAGCATCACCTGGCGTGAGATCGAGGATCGGTACCGGGTTTCCCTGTTCATGAAGAACATCGGCAACGTCCACTACATGCAGTCGCTGACTGCGGTGGCCGCCCTGTTCAACTTCATTCAGGACAACAACCCGCGCACCTACGGTGTAAAGGTCGCATTCGACTTCTAAACACCAGGTCGATTCAGACAGTGGGGGAGCCTTCGGGCTCCCCCTTTTTTTTGTGGCCGGATATTACCTCCAGGTAAGGTCAGTATTGCTGCCTGAATATTAGGCATTCACATCCGTCTCATTTTGGGTGATGTTACGGGGTGGTAATACGCAGCTGAAACGGGGAAGGGTTCAGCTCGCACTTGTATGAAATTACGGCTCCCGATGTGTTCCGGGAGACCGGGAGAGTATTGTCTGTCAACAGGGGAGGAAAAAGTCTCATGGCCATCGATCATGGCTTGCTCAAGACGCTTTGGATTTCGCCTACATTACTTGCCGTCTCCGGCATCGCCCTAAGCGCCGGCAGCGCCTTTGCCCAGAATACGCCGGATCCCGCCCCGGCATCGAGCGGCCGCTCAGTCATCGAACAGGTCGTCGTCACCACCAAGCAGGGTCAGCAGGACGTTCAGGAAATACCGGTGTCCATGACCGCGGTCACCGGCGAGCAACTACAGCAGTCCTTTGCGCAGGATCTACGCGACGTCACCCAGTTCGCGCCAAACGTGTCGCTTGAACCGGTCGGCATCTTCCAGAATTCGGCCTCGTTCTATATCCGGGGACAAGGCACGGCCGACATCGAATCCGCCTCCGACCCGAAAGTGTCGATCTTCATCGACGGCGTCTATCAGGCGCGCGTCTCCACCGCCCTCTCGGATTTCCTGGACGTGTCGCAGGTCCAGATCCTGCGCGGGCCGCAAGGCACCGAGTTTGGCCACAACACGGTGGCCGGCGCCGTCGTCGTCGAGCACAACAAGCCCGACACCGAAGACGCCAGCATCTCCGGTTCGGTGCTGGTGGGCCAGTTCGGCCGCATGGACGTCAAGGGCGTGGTCAATGTGCCGCTCGTCGAGGGCAAGGCCGCCGTCCGAGTCGCCGCCAAGTCCACGAATTTCGACGGCTTCTGGCTCAACTCGTTCAACAACGAGAAGCGCGGCGCGAACGACCGCCTGACCTTCAACCCGTCGATCCGGTTCACCCCCAACGACAACCTGGAAGTCATCGTTCGCGGCGAATACAGCCGTATCCGCGATGATTCCTACCCGACCCAGTCGCACAATTACTGCCGTCAGAGCACGCTCCAGGCGCTCGGCGACGGCGGTTTCGGCCCCAACGCGGCCAACGACCTGGTCATTCTGGGCGAGTTCCTGTTCGCCAACGTGGTTCAGGGCAAGGACGTCCTGACCTCTGCCGCCCAGGCCGACGCGCTGTGCGGCAAGCCCATCGAAGACGTTACCGTGAAGGAGGAATACACCTTCTATAACGAAGAGGAGCGCGGCAACTTCGCCAACAACGACATCTGGGGAATCACCGGCGAGATGAATTACATCATCCCCGACATCGGCACGATCTCCTATGTGGGCAATTACCGCTCTGTCGAGGAAAGCATCCGCTTCATCATCGAGACCTCGGCCATGGACATGTTCGCTGGAACGCGCGACCAGGAGCATTTCCAGACCACCCACGAGCTGCGCTTCGCGTCGGACTTTTCCGAGGTTTTCGACTTCGTTGCCGGTCTCTACTACTTCAAGCAGGAATACACCATGCTGCAGCAGTCCTACGGGACGCTGTTCGAGCCCAACATCCTGTTTGGGCCGTTCTCGGGCACCACATTCACCCACCCGGACTCCAACAGCCAGGGCGGTTGGAGCAACCAGGTCAACGAGTCCTACGCCGCTTACGTCACCGGCAACTGGCATGTGACCGACAAGCTGACCCTCACCGCAGGCGTCCGCTACACCCATGAATCGAAGACTTTCGAGCATTGTGGCGTCGGCGCCGGCGATCCGACCGCCGACTTTGTCCACGATGCCTCGGGCTGCAACAACGTGCCGACATGGACGCCGGACCTGACCCAGCCGACCTTCCTGATCGCCGGTGCCGGCACACCGCGCCTGGCGTTGGCCCCCGCCTACGGCTTCGACGCCAGTGGCGGCCTGGAGGGCGGATGCCGTCCGGTGATGACCGGCAACCCGGCCGATGGCCAGATCTTCTGTAACAACCGCCTGCAGGGCAAGGCGTCGTGGAGCAATTTCAGCCCGAGGGTGGGTATCAAATACGAATTCAACGACGACCTGATGACCTTCGCAACCTGGAGTCGCGGCTTCCGGTCCGGCGGCTTCAACGGACGCGCCACCACGCCCACCACCATCGGACCGTTCAATCCCGAACGCGCCGATAATTTCGAGGTCGGCATGAAGTCGGAATGGTTCGACAACCGGCTGCAGCTCAACCTCAACGGCTTCTGGACCATCACCAATGGCCTGCAGCAGGGCTTCATCCGTCCGTCGCAAGGCGCTGGCGGCCAGGAGACCGTCGTCGCCAATATCGGTTCCGTGACCAATCGCGGCTTCGAGGTCGAATGGTCGACCATCCCGGTCGAGGGCCTCAATATCTTCGGCTCCATCGGCTTCCTCGATACCAACCAGAAGGGGTACTGCACCGACGGTGACGGCTTCAGCGGCACCGATCCCAACAATCCGCCGCCGCCGCCCTTCGATTTCCTCGAGCAGTGCGCCGACGCGGAAGCCGTGTACAACGAGATCGGCCAGTTCCTCGGCTGGCTGGTGCCAACCGACAATTCCAATCTGGTCCCGGGGCCGCGCACCTCCAAGTGGACGTTGTCCTTCGGCGCCAGCTACGATGTGCCGGTTGGCAATCTCGGCACGCTGACCTTCGCCGCCGATGCGCTGTACCGCACCAGGCAATTCATCTCGGCCTCGACCGCGGCCGAGCTGGACGGCGTGCACCAGTTCAACGGCACGTTCCTCGACCACTACCGCCAGGCCAACTGGATCATCAACGCATCGATCGGTTTCCGCGAGATGCAGAACCGTTACCGGGTGTCGTTCTTCGTCAAGAACATCACCAACGAACTCTACAATCAGGCCACGACCAATGTGGGCGGGCTGTTCGAGTTCCGCGTACCGAACCAGCGCCGCCACTGGGGCCTGGAACTGAGTTTCGACCTCTAGACAAGCTCTCCCGTGTGGAAGAACTGGGGGCCGCAAGGCCCCCTTTTTTTTGCCTGTCGCGCCGCCAGATGCCTGCGCCGCAGGTGACAAACCGCCCCGCACGGCATAGAGTTCGAAATAAATCTGCGCGTGTGCTGGTTAATGGCGGCCGCCGGATCTTGGGGATACGAAAGGCAACCGGCGAACGGATGCGGGACATCAGGAAAATCGGCGTCGCTGCCGTTGCCGCGCTGGTCGTGGCCGCCGGCGTCTATTGGGGCATGGTGCGCGACGGCGACCCGGCCAGCGCGGTTCCGGCCGCCGGCAGGACGGTCATCGTCGAGGCGGCGCCGGTCCAGGTCCGGCCGGTACAGCAGGAGGTCAACGCCATCGGCACCTTGCGATCAGAGGATTCGATCGTCATGCGGCCCGAACTGGCAGGCGTGGTGACGGCCATCGGCTTCAAGGAAGGACAGCCGGTGCGCAAGGGACAGCTGCTGGTCGCCCTCGACGGCTCGATCCACGAGGCCGAATTGGCGCAGGCTCAAGCCAGCCTTACCCTGAGCCGGGCAAACAACGATCGCACCGCCGAACTCCTCGCCAAGGGCGCCGCCTCGCAGCGGACCCGCGACGAAAACCTGTCGAAGATGCGCATGGACGAAGCGACCCTTGCCCTTGCCCGCGCGCGGCTGGCAAAGACACGGATCACCGCGCCCTATGACGGCGTGGCCGGCCTGCGCAAGGTGGCCGTCGGCGACTACGTCACGCCCGGGCAGGATCTGGTGACGCTCGATGTCATCGACCCGATCAAGCTCGAGTTCCGGGTGCCGGAGATTTATCTCGCCCACGTCGCCATGGGCCAGACCGTGACGTTCCAGCTCGACGCCCTGCCCGGCCAGACCTTCAAGGCCGAGGTCTACGCCATCGATCCGCAGGTCGATGTCGACGGCCGCAGCCTGGCGATCCGCGCCCGCGCCGACAATTCCGGCCGGACACTGCGCCCTGGCCTGTTCGCCCGCGCCTCGCTGGGCCTGGCACGGCACGAAAACGCCATCCTGATTCCCGAAGAAGCCATTATCCCGCAGGGCACCGACCATTTCGTCTACAAGGTGACCGGTGGCAAGGCCGCCATGACCCAGGTCAAGACCGGCATCCGCCGCGACGGCGTGGTCGAGATCGTGTCCGGCCTGGGCGCTGCGGACACGGTGGTGACCGCCGGCCAGCTCAAGCTGCATGACGGCGCGGCGGTGAATGTCAGGAGCGCCTCGGCGGACTGACCATGAATATTTCGGAACTCAGCATCCGCCGGCCGGTTTTTGCGACCGTGATCAATGTGCTGGTGGTTCTGCTGGGGCTGATCGCCTTCGATCGCCTGTCCGTGCGCGAATACCCCGACATCGACGAACCCGTGGTCAGCGTCGAGACCCGTTATCCCGGCGCCAGCGCCAAGGTCATCGAATCCCAGGTGACCATTCCGCTCGAGGAAGAACTGGCCGGCATCGAGGGTATCGATTTCATCAGTTCGATCAGCCGGGCGGAAAAAAGCGAGATCACCATCCGCTTCAAGCTGGACCGCGACGAGGATGCCGCCGCCAGCGACGTGCGCGACCGCGTCTCCCGCGCCCGCGGCCAGCTGCCCAATGACATCGACGAGCCGGTGATCGGTAAGGTCGAGGCCGACGCCGGCGCGCTGATCTGGGTGGTGTTCTACAGCGACAGATTCGACCAGCTCGTCGTCACTGAAGCGGCCGACCGGCTGGTAAAAGACCGGCTGCAGGTGCTGCCCGGCGTCGCCAAGGTGATCTATTACGCTCCGCGCTACTATGCCATGCGCATCTGGCTCGACCGGACCCGCCTCGCCGCCTATGGGCTGACACCCGCCGACGTCGAGGACGCGCTGCGCCAGCAGAACGTGGAGATTCCGGCCGGCCGCATCGAGAGCAACGAGCGCGAGTTCACCGTGCTCGCCGAGACCGACCTCAACACGCCCAAGGAATTCGAGCAGATCGTGCTCAAGGACGCCGACGGCTACCTGGTCCGCATCAAGGACGTGGCCAAGGTCGAGCTGGGTGCCGAGGAAAATCGCGAGATCGCCCGCTATTCCGGCCGTCCCGCCACCGCGCTGGGCGTGGTCAAGCAGGGCAAGGCCAATCCGCTGGCGGTGGCCGACGAGGTCCACGCCATCCTGCCCGAGTTGCTGAAGTCGCTGCCCGACGGCATCACCGGCGAGGTCAACTGGGACAAGTCCGTCTACGTGAAGGCGTCCATCGACGCCGTCTACGTCACCATCATCGAGGCCTTCGTGCTGGTGCTGGCGGTCATCTTCCTGTTCCTCGGGTCCTGGCGTGCGACCCTGATCCCGCTGCTGACCATTCCGATCGCGCTGACCGGCGGATTCTTCCTGATCTTCGCCTTCGGGTTCAGCATCAACTCGCTGACCCTGCTCGCCCTCGTGGTTGCCATCGGCCTCGTCGTCGACGACGCCATCATCATGATGGAGAACGTCTACCGGCACATGGAGAACGGCGAACCCCGGCGCGAGGCGGCGCTGAAGGGCAGCAAGGAAATCGGCTTCGCCATCATTGCCATGACCTTGACCCTGGTCGCCGTGTTCGCGCCCGTGGCGTTCACGCCCGGCCGCACCGGCAAGCTGTTCACCGAGTTCGCGCTGACCCTGGCCGGCGCGGTACTGATCTCGGGCTTCGTCGCCCTGACGCTCACGCCCATGATGTGCTCGAAGATGCTGAGCATGAAGGAGCGCGAAAGCGGCTGGCTTTCGCGCCGTATCGACCGGGTGTTCAGCGCCCTGACCACCAATTATCGCCGCGCGCTGACGGCAGCCATGAAGCGGCGTAATGCCATCTTCCTGCTGGCCGGCTGCATCGCCGCGGGCACGGCGTTCCTGTATTCCACGCTCAAGCACGAGCTGTCGCCGCAGGAGGACCGCGGCTTCTTCGTCGGCTATTTCCTCGGCCCCGAGGGCGCGACGCCGGAATACATGAACAAATACGCCGCCGAACTCGAGAAGCTCTACATCGGCAGCCCGGACATCCAGTCGAATTTCTATACCGCGGTGGGCCGCCCGACCATCAACCAGGGCTATTCCTTCGTGCTGCTGACACCGTGGAAGGATCGTGGCCGCAGCTCGCTCGAGATCCAGAAGGAGCTGGCGCCCAAAATGGCGGCAGTGCCGGGCGTGATCGCCCTGCCGAACAATCCGGGCTCGTTCGGCAGCTCGCCCCAGGACGCCAATATCGATTTCGTGATCCAGACCACCGGCAGCTATGAGGAACTCAATGCGGTGGCCGACAAGGTCATGGAGCGGGCATCCAAGGTTCCCGGCTTCTCGGCGCTGCGTAATGACCTGAAGCTCAACAAGCCCGAGCTGAAAATCAACGTGAACCGCAACAAGGCGGCGGCCACCGGCGTGCGCGTCGACGATGTGGGCCGGACGCTGGAAACCATGCTGGGCAGCCGCGAGGTCACCCATTTCAAGCGCGGCAACAAGCAATACGACGTCGTGCTGAAGATCGAGGACGTCGACCGGCGCAATCCCGAGCACCTGCGGACCATCTTCGTGCGCAACCAGGACGGCCAGATGATCCCGCTGGAGAGCCTGGTCGACATGACGGAATCGGTCACGCCGCGCGAGCTCAATCACTTCAACAAGCTGCGATCCTCGACCATCACAGCCAATCTGACGCCGGACTACAATCTGGGCGATGCGCTGGACGTGCTGGAGAGAACCACCCGTGAAGTCGCGCCCGGCATGCAGATCGACTACAAGGGCAACGCCCGGGAATTCAAGCAATCGGGCGCCAGCATGGCCATCACCTTCCTGCTGGCGCTGGGTTTCATCTACCTGTTCCTGTCGGCCCAGTTCGAGAGTTTCATCGACCCGCTGATCATCATGCTGACCGTGCCGCTGGCCATCGGCGGCGCGCTGGCCACCATGAAGCTCACCGGCGGCACCCTCAACGTCTACAGTCAGATCGGCCTGATCGCCCTCATCGGGCTGATCACCAAGCACGGCATCCTGATCGTCGAGTTTGCCAACCGGCAGATCGAGCAGGGCCAGCCCAAGGTCGAGGCGGTGATCGAGGCGGCGGTGCTGCGGCTGCGCCCCATCCTGATGACCACGGGCGCCATGGTGCTGGGCGCGGTCCCGCTTGCCATCGCCACCGGCGCAGGCTCCGAAAGCCGCCACGAGATCGGCTGGGCGCTGGTCGGCGGCATGACCTTCGGCACCGCCTTTACCCTGTTCATCGTCCCGGCGTTCTACACCCTGCTGTCACGGCGCAAGCCGGAACCGGCCGCGAAGGTCACGCCCGGCGGCGCGGCAATGCCGGCGGAATAGACGTCAGGCCGTCGCGAACCAGATGGTGTGCCGCGCGCCCTTGCCGACTCTGGCGCGGACCATCACCTCCTCGACATCGAACCCGGTCTTGCGCAGGCGCTGGCTGAACCTGGCGTCGCGCCCGGCGGACCAGACGGCAAGCACGCCGCCGGGCTGCAGGGCGGCCCGCGCCCAGTTCAATCCGCCCATGTCGTAGAGATCGTCGTTCGACTCGCGGGTCAGGCCCGTTGGGCCGTTGTCCACGTCGAGCAGAATGGCGTCCCAGGCGGACCGCTGCGCGCGCATCAGCGCACCCACGTCGCCCACATGAATGGTCACCCTTGGATCGTCCAGGCAGGTGCCGAACACCGCTTCCATCGGGCCCCTCGCCCATGCCACCACTTCCGGCACCAGTTCCGCCACATCGATCCGCGCATCGGGGCCGAAACTCGCCAGCGCCGCGCGCAGGGTGAACCCCATGCCCAGCCCGCCGATCAGGACGCGCGGCCTGGCGCGCGAACGGATGCGCGCCGCCGACATGGTGGCGAGCGCTTCCTCGGACCCGCTCAGGCGGCTGTTCATCAACTCCATGCGGCCGAGCATGATCGAGAACTCGGCGCCCCGCTGGTTCAGGCGCAGCTCGTCGCCGCCGGGGATGGTTGCTGTATCCAGGTGTTTCCAGGGGATCAATGATCGGCCTTTCGGTTGCGCGCGCGACCATACACCGGGTGCGACACCAAACAACATCGATCGTCATCCCCACAGGCGCGGGGATAACGATATTTTCAAGGATTTACGCCAGATTGCGAGACATCCGGAAACGCCGCCATCACCTGGCCCAGCCAGTTGTACAGCGCCTCGTAGCGGGCATAGCCGGTGCGCCCGAACCGCACCACCACCAGATCCTTCGACGGGATCATGGCGATCACCTGCCCGCGGTGGCCGCTTGCCATGAACGCGTCGGCGGGAATGGTCGGCAGGCGCATGGGCTGCCGGGTGTTCAGCCAGGTCATGGCGCCGTAATCGCCGTCCGGCTGCGGCGTGCGCATGAAATCGACCCAGCCTTCCGGCAAAATCCGCCGGCCGTCCCACACCCCGCCGCGCAGCATCAGAAGCCCGAAACGCGCCCAGTCCCTTGCCGTCGCATGCAGCCAGGACGAGCCCACGAAAGTCCCGGCCGCGTCGAATTCAGGCTCGGCGCTGGCCATGCCGATGGGATCGAACAATTCGCGCTTCATGAAGGCCAGATAGGCCTCCCGCGTGCCGCCGGCCGCATCGCGCACGATGCCCGACAGCAGATTGGCCGTGCCGCTGGAATAGGACCACCGTGTGCCCGGCGGCGTCTTCAGCGGGCGGCTTGCCGCGAAACCGGCCATGTCCCCCCGCGCCCTGCCGAACAACATGGGCAGGACGTCCGAGGTGAACGGGTTGAAATAGGCCTCGTTGAAGTCGAGGCCGTCGTTCATCCGCAGCAGGTTGCGGATAGAGATCGCATGGCGTGGGTCGCCTGGATCGGCCCAGGCCGGAACCGGCGCGGGGCCGTCGAGGTCAAGCGTTCCGCCCCCCACGGCGATACCGGCAAGCGCCCCCAGCACGGTCTTGGCGACCGACTGCGACAGGAATTTCCTGTTGCGGTCGAACCCGGGCGCATAGCCCTCGGCGACCAGCACGCCGCGATGGATGATGATCACCGCCCGCAGGCCCGGCACGGTCTCGCTCTCGGCCCATGCGCGGCGAAGGAGACCATCCAGTGTCGCGGTATCCACATCAGGCTGTGGCGGCCCTTCGGGCCAGTCCATGGCGGGCCAGGGCACATCGTCCCGTTGCGGTGGCAGCGGCGTGAGCGCCTGCGCCGGGCCAGCCCCGGCCAGCATCAGGATCAGCACTGCCGCCAGCAACCGCATCAACGCACCATGCAGCCGCGGCCCGGCTCGTAACGGCCAGTGGCCTCTACCAATCCCCAGATCGACGCGGTCACCTGCCGGTTGTCGGGGTCAAACCTGAATCCGGTGCCACCGAAGCCCAACGGGTCCTCGGCCACACAGAACTCACTCCCGCCGCCATCCATGTAACGGCACTGGCAGGCCCATTTGGCGCTGGTGTCGATGGCGAGCTGGCCCATACCGGGCAGCTTCCAGGCGGCGAGCGCCAGGATCGCGGCCAGGGCGGCGAGCACCCCGAGCAGGATGCGCCGCCGCCGCGCGGTCACGACAGGGTATAGGCCAGGTCTTCCTTCGAGCGCTTGCCGGGCTCGAAATCCTCGGCCTTGTAGTACGAGCCTTCCACCTTTTCGGTCGTGCTCCAGTCGCGCACCACCACCCGCTTGATGATCAGCCACTCACCGTTACGCTTCTTCAGCTTGTCCAGGTACCGGCCGCCGAACCGGTCCAGATAGGTGGTGTCGCCATCCTTGCGCACGTGATAGGCAACAAACCAGGTCTCGGACTTGGCGGTCTCGTGATGGATATCGATGATCGACTGGTTGAGCGTGTGCGAGGTTGATTCCGTGTGCTCGGCCAGCGCCTTGGTCACATAGGGTCCGAACGCCTTGCCTGGGCCCTTGTAGCCGCCGTGGTCGTCGGTGGATTCCTCGTCATAGACCGAGCTGACCAGCTCGGCGTCACCCCGGTCGATACCGCGCGTGTAGCGGTACAGCACCTGCCGGATCTTGTAGTCGTCGATCACCTTCTGGATGTCCGCGTCCATTCGTCTCTCCCCTTCTTGGACAGGCCCCGACTATATTGCATCCAAAGGGAGAGACCAGATGGCAAACAACAAGGTGCTGGTGGCCGGCGCGACCGGCCTGGTGGGACGTGCCGCGATCGAGGAGTTCTCGGCGCGGGGTTGGGATGTGGTCGGTGTCTCGCGGCGCATTCCCGACGACCTCGATGCGAGCGCCGAGCTGATCTCGGTCGACCTGACCGACCGTGACGCCTGCGCCCGCGCAATTGGCGCGATGGCGGACGTCACGCACCTGGTTTTCGCCGCGCTCTACGAAAAGCCCGGCCTGTTCGCCGGCTGGCGCGAGCGCGACCAGATGGAAACCAACCTGGCCATGCTGGCCAATTTGTTCGAGCCGCTGGAGCGGGCGGCGAAGGACCTGCGTCAGGTATCCATCCTGCAAGGCACCAAGGCCTATGGCGCCCACTTCAAGCCCATCGAGGTGCCTGCCCGCGAGAACCGGCCGCGCGACAACCACGAGAACTTCTACTGGCTGCAGGAGGACTACCTGCGCGAGCGCCAGCCCGGCAAGGCCTGGACCTGGACGGTGATCCGGCCGCAGATCGTGTTCGGCCACGCCGTCGGCGCGCCGATGAACCCCATCGCCGCCATCGGCGTCTATGCCGCCATCCGCCGTGAACTGGGGCTGCCGCTGTCCTATCCGGGCGGCCCGCCAGTGGTGATGGAAGCGGCCGATGCCCGGATTGTCGCCCGGATGCTGGCCTGGGCGGCGCACGAGCCTGCCTGCGGCAACCAGATATTCAACGTCACCAACGGCGACGTGTTCACCTGGCCTGGCGTCTGGCCCGCCATCGCGCGCTGTTTCGGCATGGACCCCGGCAAACCCGAGAGCCTGTTCCTCGCCGAGGAGATGCCGAAATACGAAGCCGTCTGGCAGGACCTGGTGCGGCGCCACGGCCTCAGGCCGCACTCCATCAAAGAACTGGTCGGCGACTCCTTCCACTATGTCGACGGTATCGGCGCCACCGGCCGCGACCGCGCGCCGCCGCCCGCCATCGTCAGCACCATCAAGGCACGCCAGATGGGCTTCCATGACTGCATCGACACCGAGGACATGTTCGCCCACTGGTTCGACAGGCTGCGGGCGCTGAAGATCCTGCCGCCGCTCTAACTATCTGAAAACTCTAAAAACTATCGTCATCCCCGCGTGCGCGGGAATGACGAGTAAGAGAAGAAGGCGTCGATGCACCTCATAGTCCTGCCCGGCGACGGCATCGGTCCGGAAATCTGCGATGCGACCCTGACGGTGCTCGCGCTGTTGAACGACCGTCTCCGACTTGGCCTGACCTTCGAGAGCCACGGCATCGGCCTGGCCACCTTGGCGAGCAATGGCACGACCTTCCCCAGGGCCGCGAGGGATGCGGCCATGGCCGCCGACGGCATCATCCTCGGCCCGATCTCGCATAACGACTATCCGCCAACAGCCGATGGCGGCGTCAACGTATCGGGCGATCTGCGGCTGTCGCTCGACCTCTATGCCAACATCCGCCCTGCCCGCTCCCGCGAGGGCGTGACATTCTGGGGCCGCACGCCGATGGACCTGGTGATCGTGCGCGAGAACACGGAAGGCTTCTATGCCGACCGCTCCATGCATATGGGACCCGGCGAGTTCATGCCGACGCCCGACATGGCGCTGGCGGTGCGCAAGATTACCGCGCAGGCCTGCGCCCGCATCGCCCGGTCAGCCTTCGAACTGGCCATGGAGCGCAACCGGCATGTCACCGCCGTCCACAAGGCCAACGTGCTGCGGGTGTCCGACGGTCTGTTCCTGCGCGAGACGCGCGCCATGGCCGCCCGCTTTCCAGGCGTGACCTATGACGAACAACTCGTTGATTCCATGACCGCCATGCTGGTGCGTGACGCCGCCCGTTTCGACGTGATCGTGACCACCAACATGTATGGCGATATCCTGTCCGACGAGGCCGCCGAACTGTCGGGCAGTCTCGGGCTGGCCGGCTCCATCAATGCCGGAGAAAGCCATTGCATGGCCCAGGCCCAGCATGGATCGGCACCCGACATCGCTGGCCGGGACACGGCCAACCCGGCATCGCTCATCCTGTCGGCCGGATTGCTGCTCGGCTGGCTGGGCCGCATGCGCGGCAGGCCGGACCTGACGGCTGCCGGCGCGCTGATCGAGCCGGCAATCGATGCGCTGATCGCCGATCCCGCGACCCACACTGCCGATCTGGGCGGTCCATTGGGAACGGCCGGCTTCACGTCCGCGCTATGCGCGGGCATCGCCGCGCGGATGTGATACGCTGGCCGTCCACAGAGGGGCACGGTCAAATGCAGCGCTACGACGACGAAATCCCCGAGCCGGAACTCGTGGGCAAGCAATCAGGCAGCCTTGCGTGGCGCAGCCTGATCCTGCCCGCGGCGGCTTCGGCGATCATTGCGATGGGCTTTGGCGCGGGCATCGCCTGCGAACGCGGTCCTGGCGCCTGGTTGTTGCTCGCCGCCCCCGCCTTCGCCACCATCGGCGCCGTCGCCGGCCCGATGCGAACCCTGCGCGACCGCCTATTGGTCGGCCTGTTGTCCACCGCCGTCAACCTGACGGTGATGCTGGCCGCCGGCATGGTGTTCGGCTGGTTTACCTGCGGCCGATAAGCCGGGATGCCGGACACCCGTCACCGGATGGCAGGAAGGTGCCCTTGGGCGTGCAAGACCAGCATCAAGGATGAGGGGACTTAGATCGTCCCCGCCGCCTCCAGCGCTGCACGTTCTTCATCCGACTTGCCGAGCAGCCCGCCATAGATCTCCTCGTTGTGGGCGCCCAGCGGCTCGCCGACCCAGGCGATCTTGCCGGGCGTTTCCGACAGCCGGGGAAACACGTTCTGCATGTGGATGTTGGCGAAGTCCGGATGGGGCATGTGGACGATGGCGTCGCGGGCCTTGAAGTGCTCGTCCGCCATCATGTCGGGCGCCTTGTAGATCTTGCCCGCCGGCACGCCGTTCTCCTCCATCAGGTCGGCGAGGTACTTCGCGGGAAAATCCTTCGTCCACTCGCCGATCAGCGCATCCAGTTCTTCCTGGTGCTTGCCGCGCGCCGTATGGGTGGCATAGCGCGGATCGACGGCAAGCTCGGGCTTGCCCATGGCCTCGCACAGCCGGCCGAACACGCTGTCCTGGTTGGCGGCGATCAGGATGTCGCCGTCGCTGGTGGGATAGACGTTGGACGGTGACACGTTGGGCAGCACGGCGCCGGTGCGCTCGCGGATGAAATTGGCCTCGGTGTATTCGGGAATGGTCGATTCCATCATCGCCAGCACCGCCTCGTAGATGGCGCTGTCGATCACCTGCCCGCGCCCCGTCAGATGCCGCCGGTGCAGCGCCATCACCGCGCCCAGGCACGCCATGGTGGCGGCCAGCGAATCGCCGATCGACAGGCCGACACGCGACGGCGGTGTGCCGGGATCACCCGCCAGGTTGCGCATGCCGCCCATGGCCTCACCGATGGAGCCATAGCCGGCGCGGGGTGAATAAGGACCGGTCTGTCCATATCCCGACACCCGGATCATGATCAGGCCCGGGTTGATCTTCGACAATTCGTCATAACCCAGGCCCCACTTTTCCAGCGTGCCGGCGCGGAAATTCTCGATCAGGAAATCGGTCCTGGCGACCAGCTCGCGCAACAGGTCCTGGCCGTCCTTCGTGCGCAGGTTAAGGGTCACCGACTTCTTGTTGCGGGCGATCACCGACCACCATACCGGCTTGTTGCGGCCCCATTCGCGCATCGGATCGCCCAAGCCCGGCTGCTCGACCTTGATCACTTCGGCGCCGTGATCGGCCATCAGCTGGCCGCAGAACGGCCCGGCGATCAGCTGGCCCAACTCGATCACCCGCAGACCCTGCAGGGCGCCAAATGCCTCATCATGCCCCATGGTTGCTCCTGTTACGACTTCCGCCAAGTCCCTGTGACCGATATACATAAGAGCATGCGCCAGGTCACCATTCTCGAAGTCAGCCCGCGCGATGGACTGCAGAACGAACCGGTCGTTTTCTCCACCGCCCAGAAGGTGGAGCTGGTTCGGCGCGCCATCGCTGCAGGCGCCCGGCGCATCGAGGTGGCCAGCTTCGTGCATCCGGGCAAGGTGCCGCGCATGGCCGACGCCGAGGCCGTGGTCGCGGCCCTGCCCGACATCGCCGACGTGCAATATATCGGCCTGGTGCTGAACAAGCGCGGCTATCTGCGGGCGCTGGCGACGCGCGAGGGCAACCGCCGCGGCGTCGACCAGGTCGGTTTCGTCGCCATCGCCACCGACACGTTCGGCCAGCGCAACCAGGGCCAGACCTCGGACGACTCCGTCCGCGAAGGCCTCGACATCCTCAGGCTGGCCCGGCAGGACGGCATCAGTGCCCAGGCGACGATCGCGGTCTCGTTCGGTTGCCCGTTCGAAGGCGAGGTCGACCCGGCACATGTCGTCGACATCGCCAAGCGGCTGGCCGAGGGCGAGCCGGCCGAAATCGGACTGGCCGACACCATCGGCGTGGGCATCCCGCCGCAGGTCACGGACCTGCTGGGACGACTGAACGATGCAATCCCCCATATTCCCACCAGGGTCCATTTCCACGACACCCGTCACACCGGCGTCGCCAACGCCTGGGCGGCGTGGCTGGCCGGCGTCGACACCATCGATGCCAGCATGGCGGGACTGGGCGGCTGCCCGTTTGCGCCCAACGCCACCGGCAACGTCGCCACCGAGGACGTGGTCTACATGCTCGAGCGCGGCGGCGTCGCTACCGGTCTCGATCTCGACACGCTGGTCGAGGGCGCGGCCTGGCTGGAAGACATTCTGGGCCGCCGGACCGACAGCGCGGTCGGCCATGCGGGGGGCTTTCCCGCCCGCGCCGGGGTCTAGCGCGCCGGGTCCTTGCATCCGGCGAGCAGGCATACGAGAACATGCACAGGGCGCATCAAGGAGATCGGGGCATCCATGAGACGTGAGTTGGCAGCGATATTGACCGGCTGCCTGGCGGGCATGATCGCGCTTGCGCCGGCCGCGCACGCCCAGCCCGTCGGTCCAGCGCCGTCGCGGGCGCCCGACGTACCCCGCGTCGGCGGCAACATCGACGATTACGGTCAGTGGCGCTCGCCCTACTTCTTCTTCCGCATGGACCGCTCCACCCAGATGGAGATGCCGTTCCTCGACGTGGCGACGGCCATCGCCGACTCGCAACGCGCCCTGCTGGTGGTGAACTTCTATTACGACGGCGGCCGCTATTCGAACTATCAGCAGGCCATCCTGCGCCGCATTCTCTATTACCTGTCCAGCAAGCTGTCGAATGTGGAGGTGCGGCTGCTCGACGTGATGGTCGCCTCATCCGATGGCAGGCCGATCTACGACAAGGAATTGTTCAAGTACTACGCGCTCAATACGCTGGGTCAGTACGGCACCACCGTACAGGGTCAGCCGGTGATGCCGTACGGACAGGTCTATCTGGCAGGGAATCTGGTTTACGATTTTTCGGTGATGTGGGAAGCCAGGGACGACGACCAGGTGATGGAAAACGCCCGCGCCATCCAGTCTTCCATGATGCGCATCGCCAGCCAGGCCGCGGCGTTGCAACTCCCCCCGGAACAGGACCAGGAACCACAGGTGCGCGAGCCCGACCTGCCGCCGGAGTTGCCGCCCGAGCGGCTGCTGGGCGCACCTGAAACCGCACCGCCGCCGGCCCAGGCCAGACAGGCGCCGCCAGCACCCGCCGCGCCGTCTCCCGAGCGCGTGATGAAGGAACCGGCGCCCCTGCCGCCCGCCACCCCGCCGGCGATCGCGGCGCCGGAGACGACGCCGGCCGAGTCAGCGCCCGAGCCCACCCTTGCCGAGACGCCGGCGATCCCGGAGCAGAATAGCGAGCCCGTCCCGGCTGCTGCACCTGCACCTGCACCCGCACCCGCGCCCGCGCCAAAATCGACGGTATCGGCCGAAGATGCCGAAGCGCTGCGCCGCGCCCGCATCAAATATCTGGAAGCCAATACACCGCCGGCGCCCGCCGCCGAGGCGGCCACGCCCACCGATGACGCCGCCCAGGCGCCAACGGCCGAGGCGCCGCCAGAGCCTCAGGCAACGCCGGCGCCGACACCGTCGGAGACCGCCGGACCGGATTCAATCGAGCCGCCTGCACCGGAGTCCCCGCCGGCATCGCCCGCCGCTGCGGAACCGGATGCTGCGCCAGAACCATCCCTGGCCGCGCCGGAACTGGCCGCGCCGACCGTCACACCGGGCGCCGGACCCGAGGACGAGCCTGTACAGCCCAGGACAACGCTGGAGGAATCCGCGCCAGATTCCGAAGTCCCTGCCCCGCCAGAGGTAACCGCTGAACCGCCTGCAACAGCAGCGACGTCATCCGAACCAATGAGCGCCCAATCCGCGCCTTCGGCCGCCCCGCCCGAGCCGGAAGCACCTGTGCCAGCCCCCGAAACCGAGCCCCCGGCCGTTGCCACCGAGCCAACGGCGCCCGATACGCCTGCTGAGCCGGCGGTGACCGATATGGCGCCCGCCCAGGATCAAGTGGCTCCTGCATCTGCGGCGGAACCGGCTGCCACGCCGGATGCCGGGACCGCCCCGTCCGCTGAACCACTGACGGAGCCGGCGGCCCCGGCTGAAGCGCCCAATGCCGCGCCACCGCCAGCCACGCCGTCACCCCAGGAGGAGGCCCTGCAGCGGGCGCGTGCCCGCTATCTCGAGGAGCAGGCCGAGCAACCCGCTGCACCGGAGCCCGAGGCCGCGCCGGATGTGACCGCCCCGGTCCCAACCGATTCCGCAGCGCCCGCGACGGAACTGCCAGAAGAGCCGTTGTCAGGCGCCGTTCCCACCGGGACTCTCCCGCAGGCAGACTCGACCCCAGAGCCCCGATCCGAAACAGAACCGGCGCGGGAGCCCGGCCCGGCAGCGACACCCGACAGCGCGCCTGAACCACCCGCCGCGGTGGACGATGAGCCGTCGCAGGAACCACCGAGCCCGATTTTCGAGCCGACGGCCGCGGCCGCCGATGCAATGGTCCCCAACGCCGACGCCGGGTCGCCCGTGCCGGCGCCGGCAGACGCTGCACCGAGTCCCTCGCCATCCGAACCAGCAAGCGTCCCAGCCGAGACGCCCGCCGCGCCGGCGATCAGGGTTCCCATGATCCAGCCGGAATCGTTACGTGGGCCAACGCCGCGCCCGGCGCCAGAGCCGGATGTGCCGGCATCTGCGCTGCCGGAATCGGAGCCGGAATTGCTGGAGCCGGAATTGCTGGAGCCGGATTCCGCCGCGTCTGATGTGGAGGGGCTGGAGCCGGCCACTGCCGATGAGCCAGGCCACGCCACCGTGACGCCGGCCGACGAGCAACTCATATTGCCCTATGACGACACGACCACTGCACCGGTGGCTCTGCCAGCCGACCAGATGGCGCACTAGCCCAAGTACGGAACAAGGCCAGCGAGTCAGGTTCCAGCCAACGGCTGTCAAACGTCAAAGCCGCAACCGTCGCCAATCCGCGCCGGAGCGGTTAAGCTGACCGGGTGTGAAATGCGCAACAAAGGTGCCGTTTTCCGAACAGTGGAGGCATGCCATGACAAACCGTTTCCATATTGCCCGACCGATCGCCGCCCTATCCCGGCTGGCGCGTAGCGCATCCATCGTGACATTGACCGCGGGCGCGATGGTGGTGCCTGCCAGCGCCGGAGAGCGGGACGCAGCCCAGCCGCGAGCGGACGCCGCCGGTCACGAAGGAGCCGCCGCCCACAGGGCGAGTCCTGGAGACCCCATACCCGGAATAGATATCACGCGCGGCGCGGCCGGCGGCTCTGCGCCCGGCGCCGCCAGTCAGGACGCCAAATCCGGCGCCGGCAATGCCGCGCCTGCGGGACGGATCGCCGTAGAGGAAGAAGGCGTCAAATGCCATACGCGGACCTGCAACTGAACCGCGTTAGGCGGCTGAACGCTCATGCGGTCAGCCAGCCCGTTCGCTTTCGTGCGGTAGCAGGCCCATAGGCCACTCAGTTCTGGGCCACCTTGCCCGGACGCTTGGCCACGAACTTGTCCCTGGTGACCGAGGCGCGGATCACGGGAATTTCATCGTCGGACAGCGGCGCCATCCATGTCTTGCGCTGCAGCGCCGCTTCGATATACGGCGCCAGCCGCTCGGCTTTCGAAGCCTCCCGCGCCTCTGCCTTGGCCTTGAACTCGGGCAGGATGTCGTCAGCAAAGCGGTGCAGTGACTCGACGATCTGATCGTGCGGGTTACGGCCGGCTTGTTGCAGCAGGATGACCTGGTCGATGCCCGCCTTCTCGAATTCGTGCATGTGGCGGCGCACGTCGTCGGCGGTGCCGATGCCCGCGGCATATTGCGGATCCAGCGCGGCGGTGCGGACGATCTCCTCGGTCTTGTTGCCGCGGATATCGTGGAAGTCGCGCCACAAGGTGGTGCGGCCAGGCACTGTGTCCTTGGTGACCAGCGAGGCAAGCGCGTAGCCGAAGAACTCGAAGCCGTCCTGGCCGCGCCGGATTGCCTCTGACCGGTCCGGATGGATGGAAAAGCCCGACACCATGGCGATGTTGGCGTTGACCGCATGGCCGACCGGCACGCAGGCGTCGCTCATGATCGTGTCGTAATAGATGTCGGACCAGTGCCGGGCCTCTTCCGGATTGACGAAGGCGAAGGCCAGCGCACCGACGCCCAGGCTGGCGGCGATGCGGATGGTGTCACGGTTCGAGCAGGCCATCCACAATGGCGGATGCGGCTTCTGCATGGGCTTGGGGATCACGTTGCGCGCCGGCATGGAGAAGTAAGGACCGTCATAGCCCGGATAAGGCGTCATGGTCATCATGTTGGCGACCTGCTCGATCGCGTCGATCGCCATGATCCGCTTTTCCTTGGCGGGAATGTTGAAGCCATGCAGTTCCATGCGCGTGGCGCCCTCGCCGAAGCCAAGCTGGGCGCGGCCATTCGACACCAGGTCGAGCATGGAGACGGTCTCGGCGGTGCGCGCCGGATGGTTGTATTGCGGGATCACCTGCCGGATGCCGTGGCCCAGCTTGATTGTCTTCGTCCGCGCGGCGGCGGCGGCGAGGAGCGTCTCGGGCGACGAGCAGTGGGAATATTCATCGAGGAAGTGGTGCTCGACAGCCCAGGCATAGTCGATGCCGAGCTGGTCGGCGAGGGTGATCTGGTCCAGCGCTTCGTGAACCAGGCGGTGCTCGTCGTCCTCGCTCCAGGGCTTCGGCAGCTGCAATTCGTAAAAAACGCCAAACCGCATGGCTCAGTCTCCCCGCTTTCGAACGATGGTACAGGCCCGGTGCGGTGAAACAAGCGCCAAAGAGCGGTGCGGTCAGGCACAAATCCCGGCATCGTACGTTGACTGCCCGGAGGGTCGAGGTCATGTCATCCCGCGCTATGCCGATCGAATCGAAACCCATGTCCGCGCCGCGTCCCGGCTGGCGCCGCCATTTGTGGCACGCCGGCCTGCTCGTGGCGCTGGCGCTGATGTGGGGCTCGTCCTTCCTGATGGTGAAGATCTCCCTGCGTGATTTCACGCCCGTCGAGGCGCTTGCCGGCCGCATGCTGATCGCGGCGCTGTTCTTCACCGCGGCGCTGCTGATCCGGCACAAGCGGGTCGAGCGCGGCCGCAAGGTCTGGTTGCTGATGGCGGCCATGGGCGTTATCGGCAACGTCACCCCCTACCTGCTGATCAACTGGGGCCAGACGCGGGTCGAAACCGGCACCGCCGCCATCCTGATGGGCATCGTGCCGCTGGTGACGGCCATGCTGGCCCAGGCCTTCGTGCGCGGCGAGCGGTTCCACTTGTGGAAGGCCATCGGCATTGCCGTGGGGTTTGCCGGCATTGTGGTGCTGTTCGGCGGCCTGCAGCTTTCCGGCGGCGAAGGCGCGGCGTGGGGCGCCGCCGCCATCCTGCTGGCGGCTTTGGGGCTGGCCAGCGGCACCATCCTCGCCGACAAGGCCAGCGACTTTCATTCGATCCCGGTCGGCTTCGGCGTCATGTGGATCGCCGCGCTGGTGTCCGTGCCCATCTGGCTGGCGGACAGTGGCGGCGCCCTTCCCGAACAGGTATCGTGGCCACCGGTCGCCGCGGTCTTCGGCCTCGCTATCTTCTCGACCGCGTTGCCGACCCTGGTGCTGATCTACCTGGTCCGCACCGCTGGTCCGACCTTCGCCGGTTTCACCAATTATCTGGTCCCGGTCATCGGCGTGGTCCTGGGCATCACCTTCCTGAACGAGCCGCTGACCTGGAACGCGGTCGTCGCGCTGGGACTGATCATCGGCGGCATCGTCGTCGGCCAGATCGGCGGCCGGCGCGGCAAGAAGGCGTGATCCGGTGATGCACCGTTGCGCCAGGCCGGAAAGATGACGGCGCAGCCCATCGGCCGGAGCGAGGACAGCCGTTTCCGGGTTGGCCTGGCGCGCGCGTTCGGCGGCGCCATCCTGTTCTCGCTGCCCATGTTCATGACCATGGAGATGTGGTGGCTGGGCTTCCACATGGACCGGCTGCGGCTGGCCGTCTTCCTCGCCAGCGGCATTCCGCTGCTGGTCGGCCTGTCGCACTACATCGGCTTCGAGAGGACCTTCGGCTGGGTCAATGATCTGGTCGATGCCTTCGTCGCCTATGCGGTCGGCTTCGTGGCCGCGGGCGGGATCATGCTGCTGTTCTCGGTGATCGAACCGGGCATGTCGGTCCACGAGATCGTCGGCAAGGTATCGGTGCAAGCGCTCCCCGGCGCGATCGGCGCCATGCTGGCGCAGAACCAGATGGGCCAGAACGACGAGCAGGTGGAGGAGCGGGTGCGCAGCTATGCCAGCAAGCTGTTCATCATGCTCGTCGGCAGCCTGTTCCTCGCCTTCAACATCGCGCCGACCGAGGAAATGGTGCTGATCAGTTACCAGATGACCACGGTACACGCGCTGATCCTCGCGCTTCTGACGCTGGCGCTGATGCACGCGTTCACCTATGCGGTGGGGTTCAGCGGGCAACAGGAGCGGCGCCCGGAGGGCGTGCCGTTCTGGAGCGTGTTCATCCGCTACACGATGACGGGCTATGCCGTCGCGCTGCTGGTCAGCCTGATCGCGTTGTGGCTGTTCGGAAGGACCGACGGCACCGGCCTCGAGGAAACGGCGATGGCCATGCTGGTCCTCGGCTTTCCCGCCGCCATGGGCGCCGCCGCCGCCCGGCTGATCCTTTAGGAGAGCAATCATGTCCGCCGAGAAATCCCCCTGGCAGGACGCCGCCAGCATCCCGCGGTCGGAATGGGCGGTGGCCATCGCCGGTGCGCTGCTGGTGCTCGTAGTCATCGGCTACATGGTCCACCTGGCGCTCACCGAAAAGGGGACGCCGCCCGACATCTCGGTGGCGATCGAGACCGTGCGGCCGGCCAGCGGTGGCTACCTGGCCGAGATCAAGGCGGTCAATGAGGGCGGATCGACCGCCGCCGACGTGACGATAGAGGCTGCCATGACGGATGACGGACAGGAGGTCGAGGCGCGCCAGGTGATGCTGGATTTTCTGCCGATGCATTCCGAGCGCACCGCCGGTATCGTGTTCGAACACGATCCCGGACGGTTCCACGTCGAACTACGGGTGCTGTCTCACCGGGAGCCGTAGATGAACCGTATCACGCTTGAGCCCATCGGCACGGTGCGCAACGAACGGACCGAGCCGATCGACGACGGCTGGGATGCCGTCGAGAGCCGCATCGTGCTCGACGGCCGGTTCGGCGCCGACGCACTCGCCGGCCTCGGCGCCTTCTCCCATATCGAAGTGCTGTTCGCCTTCCACCTGGTCAGCGACGAGAAGGTCAACACCGGCGCCCGGCATCCGCGAGGCCGCGAGGACTGGCCCGAGGTCGGGATCTTCGCCCAGCGCGGCAAGGACCGGCCCAACCGGCTGGGGCTGTGCACCTGCCCGCTGATCAGGGTGCAGGGGACCGCGCTGACCGTGCGCGGCCTGGACGCCATCGACGGCACGCCGGTGCTGGACATCAAGCCCTGGATGAAAGGCTTCGCCCCGCGCGGCGAGATCCGCGAGCCGGACTGGGCCGCCGAGATCATGCGGGATTACTGGTAGCCTCACCCTCGGTCGTCATCCGGCGAAGGCCCGGATGACGATATGAGAAGCGGTGCGAGCGGAGCCCCTACTCCCCCGCGAGCAGCGCCTTGTTGCTGTCGGCCACGGCTTTCAGCTCGTCCAGTTCCTGATAGACGTCGCCGCCCGAATTGCGGAACACCTCGGCCATGTCGTCCATGCCCTTGGCGGCATAGTCGCGCACTTCCTGGGTGATCTTCATCGAGCAGAATTTCGGGCCGCACATGGAGCAGAAATGCGCCACCTTGTGAGCGTCCTTGGGCAGGGTCTGGTCGTGGAACAGACGGGCCGTTTCCGGATCCAGCGACAGGTTGAACTGGTCCTCCCAGCGGAACTCGAAGCGGGCGCGGCTGAGCGCGTCGTCATGCGCCTGGGCGGACGGGTGGCCCTTGGCAAGATCGGCGGCATGGGCGGCGATCTTGTAGGTGATCACACCCACCTTCACATCGTCGCGGTCAGGCAGGCCCAGATGCTCCTTGGGCGTCACGTAGCAGAGCATGGCGGTGCCGAACCAGCCGATCATGGCGGCGCCGATGCCGCTGGTGATGTGATCATAGCCCGGCGCAATGTCCGTGGTCAGCGGGCCGAGAGTATAGAACGGGGCTTCGCCGCATTCCTTCAGCTGCTTGTCCATGTTGATCTTGATCTTGTGCATGGGCACGTGGCCGGGGCCCTCGATCATCACCTGGCAGCCGTGCTTCCACGCCACCTGGGTCAGTTCGCCAAGCGTCTCCAGCTCGGCAAATTGCGCGGCGTCGTTGGCGTCGGCGATCGAGCCGGGACGCAGGCCGTCGCCCAGCGAGAAGCTCACGTCGTAGGCGCGCATGATCTCGCAGATGTCCTCGAAGTGCTCGTAGAGGAAGCTCTCCTTGTGGTGCGACAGGCACCACTTCGCCATGATCGAGCCGCCGCGGCTGACGATGCCGGTGACCCGCTTGGCGGTCAGCGGCACATAATGCAGGCGCACGCCGGCATGGATGGTGAAATAGTCGACGCCCTGCTCGGCCTGTTCGATCAGCGTGTCGCGGAACACTTCCCAGGTCAGGTCTTCGGCGACGCCGTTCACCTTCTCCAGCGCCTGATAGATCGGCACGGTTCCGATCGGCACGGCCGAGTTGCGGATGATCCATTCGCGGATGTTGTGGATGTTGCGCCCGGTGGACAGGTCCATGACCGTGTCGGCGCCCCAGCGGGTCGACCACACCATCTTGTCGACCTCGTCGGCCACCGACGAGGTGACCGCCGAGTTCCCGATATTGGCGTTGATCTTCACCAGGAAGTTGCGGCCGATGATCATCGGCTCGGCTTCGGGATGGTTGATGTTGGCGGGAATGATCGCCCGGCCGCGCGCGATCTCGCTGCGCACGAACTCCGGGGTAATGTAGTCGGGAATCTCGGCGCCGAATGATTCGCCGTCGCGCAGCATCTCCTCGCGCGCCTGCTCGCGGCCCAGATTTTCGCGCACCGCGATGTATTCCATCTCCTTGGTGATGATGCCCGCGCGGGCGAATTCGAGCTGGGTCACCATGGCGTCGCCCACCGCGCGCAACGGGCGGCGCAGATTCGGGAACTCGGACACCAGGCTCTTGCCCGACGCGCCGCCATTGTCCTCGGGACGCACGTGCCGGCCTTCATATTCCTCGACGCCGCCGCGCTCCAGAATCCAGGCGCTGCGTGGCCGTTCGAGCCCCTCATAGATGTTGATCTTGACGTTCGGATCCGAATACGGGCCGGACGTGTCGTACAGCTTCACCGGCGGCTCCTTGGCCGTCTCGTGCAGCGCCACTTCGCGCATGGGCACGCGCAGGTCGCCGCCCACATAAATCTTCCGCGAGCCGGGAATGGGGCCGGTGGTGACGGAAATCTTCGGGGCTTCGCTGAGGTCGTTCATGCTGGTACTCCGCGCTCAAAAATAGGCCATGTGCGGGAAATGGAGTGTCCGGAAGCTCCTTCCCTTCGCCGGCATGACCCGGATCAGGTTCGAAGGGTTTGCGCGGCTCTTCCCCGCGTCCTCTCAGCCCTGCGGGCACCCCTGGAACGAGCCCACTATGTGACCCAAACCCCCGCCACGTCAACCGGCACCGGAAGACCCAGGTCGATTCCGGACTTGCCGCCGCGCTGATTCAGATATATCTGTTTATTAGTTATAACGAATATATCGTTATATCTATAACGATGAGGATCCAGATGCACCATCACTTCAAGGACGCCCTGTTCGGCCGGTCGCACGCACGCGGCATGCGCCATGGCCAGCGGGAGGACCGTCAGGAGGCCATGCGCCGCGGCGGCGGCCGGATCGGCCGGTTCCTGGCCCACGGCGACCTGCGCTTCCTGCTGCTCAAGCTGATTTCGGAAAAGCCGAGTCATGGCTACGAGCTGATCAAGGAGATCGAGGACCGGGTCGCCGGCGCCTACACGCCCAGTCCCGGCGTAATCTACCCCACCCTCACCCTGCTCGAGGAACTGGGCTGGGCGCGCGTGGCCCGGAGCGAGGGCACGAAGAAATTGTTCGAGGTCACGGCGGACGGCCTGCTGGCAATCGAGGCCAACAAGGCCACCGTCGACGATATTTTTGCGCGCATGGACAGGGCCCATGCCGAAAGGGAAGCCCAGCCGGCGGAAGCAGAAGGCGATGTCGCCGCCTTCTGGAAGCACCGCCACCGCCACCGTGAGATGCGCAACGCCCTGCACGAATTGCGCGATGCCTTGCGTCACCGGGCGTTCGAGCGTGCGCTCGACGAGTCCCAGGTGGACAGCATCGTCGACATCATCCGCACCGCAACCAAACAGATCCGCGGCGCCTGAAGGAGAACCACATGACCCGGTCCAGCGCGACGATCGAAACCGAATTTGCCAGCCGTTACCTGCAGCAACTCTGCAAACACTTCGCACACAAGATACCGGTCGAGTTCTCGAAGACCGCGGGCCGTATGGAATTCGAGGGCAACACCTGTCTGCTGGAGGCCGATCAGAAGGCGCTGACCATCTCCATCCAGGCGGCCGACGCCGATATCAACAGAAGGCTGCAGGATGTCATCGTGCGCCACCTCGACCGCTTCGCGTTTCGCGACAGGCCGGAGGTGCGCTGGAAGGCCGGTTAATCCCGGCAATCTTCGGGAGGGATCGGTTGCAGATGAATTCAATTCAAAGTTGAAATATCCATTGAATGAGGCGAAGGCCGGCGATATTGTGGCGAAAGTAAGATCAACACAGAGTGGATCCCATGACCGCGCACCTCGCCAATCATCCCGGAACCGTGAACCTGTTCGCCCGGCGCACCCGCGGGGAATTGGTGGAGATGCTCGTCCGGGCTCACCGCAACGGCGACTCGGGCATGACTGAGACCTGCAACGCGGAGCTCGACCAGCGTACGCGGCAATACCGTGACTCCGGCCGGGCGGCCCTCGGTCCGCGCTAGGCGTCTCTCCCCGCCAGGGCATCCGATACACGTTCTGCCTGCGGCGGCGGGATGAAAGCCCCAGACCAGCCGGAACTAGCGTGACCGCTCCGGGAACAGGGCCTTCAGCCCTTCCCTGCTCGCCTCGGCGATCCCCCGTTCCGTGATCAGCCCGGTCACCAGACGCGCCGGCGTCACGTCGAAGGCGTCATTGCGCACCGGCGTGCCCTTGGGCGCGATGGATACGGTGACGTTCTCGCCCCATTTGGTGCGGCCTGTCAGCTGGGTCAGTTCCTCGCCCGCGCGCTGTTCGATGGGAATGGCGAAGCCGTCATCCAGGGTCCAGTCGATGGTCGTCGACGGCAGCGCCACATAGAACGGTACGCCGGTGTCGTGCGCCGCCAATGCCTTCAGATAGGTGCCGATCTTGTTGGCCACGTCGCCGGTCGCCGTCGTGCGGTCGGTGCCGACGATGCACATGTCCACGAAGCCCCGCTGCATCAGGTGGCCGCCCGAATTGTCCGAAATCAGCGTGTGCGGCACGCCGTGCTGGCCCAGTTCCCAGGCGGTCAGCGACGCGCCCTGGTTGCGCGGCCGTGTCTCGTCCACCCAGACATGGACCGGGATACCGGCATCGTGCGCCATGTAGATCGGCGCGGTTGCCGTGCCCCAGTCGACGCAGGCCAGCCAGCCGGCGTTGCAATGGGTCAGGATGTTGACCGCCGCGCCCTGCTTGCCGGCGGCGGCCTGCTCGATCAGGGTCAGGCCGTGGGCGCCGATGGCCTGACAGGTCGCCACGTCCTCTTCGCAGATCTCGGCGGCGCGGCGGTACGCCGCTTCCACCCGCTCGTTCGGGCGCACGGTGAACAGCGCGCCCAGCATCTCCTCGACCGCCCATCGCAGATTGACCGCGGTCGGCCGCGTCGCCAGCAGGCGGTCGGCGGCAATACCCATGGCCAGGTCGCTGGAATCGGCGCGCATGGCGAGCGCCATGCCATAGGCGGCGGTCGCCCCGATCAGCGGCGCGCCGCGCACCTGCATGGCCTCGATCGCGTGGGCGGCATGATCCAGCGTACGCATGGTCGCGATCTCGAGCCGGTGCGGCAGCCTTGTCTGGTCGATGATGTCCACCGACCAGCCGTCGTGATGCAATCTGATTGGCCGCTGCGGCGTACCTTCGACCTTCATTCCGTGCCCCCAGGCTGTTTGCCGTATGTCGCATAGCGCGCCAGCGCCTCGTCCATCTCGGTCTCGGTCAGCAGCACGGGCGTGCCGGTCTGGCGGGCGATGCAATATTGCCGCGCCAGCGCCTCGACCTCGACGGCGAGCGACAGGGCACGCTGCATGTCGGTCTCGCACACGATCATGCCGTGATTGGCGAGCAGGCAGGCCTTCCGGCCTTCCAGCGCCGTCACCATGGCTGACGACAGCTCGGCGCTGCCATAGAGCGCGTAGTCCGAACAGCGGATATCCGGCCCGCCCGCCGCGGCCACCATGTAATGGAATCGCGGAATGCCTTCGCGCAGGCACGACAGCGCCGTGGCATAGGGCGGATGGGCGTGCAGCACCGCGTTCATCTCGGGCCGCGCCCGGTAGATGTCGCAATGCATGCGCCATTCGCTCGACGGCGCCCGCGCGCCGTGCGCATGGCCGTCGAGGGTGACATAGACCAGGTCGGCGGGCGTCAGCGTCTCGTAGCGCAGGCCCGTCGGCGTCACCAGAAAGCCTGCCAGCCAGCGCGCCGAGCCATTGCCGGACGTGCCGTGGTTGACGCCCAGCGCCGTCATGGCGCGGCACGCGTCGATCACGGACTGGCCGATGGAATTGCGGTCGCTGGCGGTCATCGGGGCATCGGTCGTATCTGGCTCATGCACGCGCAACAGGTACTACACGCTGCGGTGAAATTCGCAACCTCCCTGCGCGCAATCCTAGGCCATCAAGGTCAGCGTGTTGCCCGACGGATCGCGGAAATAGGCGAGTGTCCCGCCCCAGGGCTGCGTCTCGGGCTCGCCCACGAACGGCACGCCCCTGGCGGTGAGGTCGCGGTAGGTCGCGTCCATGTCCTCGACGATGATCGACACGCCGACGAAGCGGCCGGGCGAGCCGCCCATGGCCGATTCTCCGTCCGATCTGGTGACGATGAACTGCACCGGCTCGACTTCCACGCCGAACGCGCCCACTTCGGCGATCTCCCAGGCCAGCTTCAGGCCGAGCGTATCGACGTAAAAGGCCCGGGCGGCGGCGATATCGTCGACGAGGATCTGGATGCCGTAAACTTTCACAATTCTCTCCCTAACGGTCCTTATGCCAGTCGGCCACGCCCCAGGACTCGGCAAGCGATTCCCGGCAGGCATGGGCCAGCTTCAGCGATAACTGCCTGATCTCGCCCTTGTCCGCGCCGGCCTGAAGGCCACGGCCAAAACCGACCATGGCGGCTTCCACGCCCCGATCCTCGACCAGCGCCAGTTCGCCCCAGTACAGCGACCAGAATGCTTGTGCCGCCCTGGCCAGTTCAGCCTCGTCGTCGGACGTGGCCAGGGTGGCGGCATTCTTCGTCGCTTCGGTGTAGAGTACAAGCTGCTTGTCGAGGAACGGCTTGCGCGCCTCGATGCGGCGCGTCTCGGCCTGCTGGTGCTGGACCGTAGTGAACTGGAACACGCCCCAGGCGAAGGTGGCCACGGCGCCGAGAATGGCCAGGATCCTGCCGATATCGGTAAAGTAGGCCAACGCGCTCGTGCTGGTCTCGGTCATGGCGCGACGTCTCCCCTGTGTCCTCAGGCCCGTCAACGGTAACACGGCGGCGCTCAGGCTTCCCGCGAATCCATCCAGATGGTGAACGGGCCGTCGTTGACCAGCGACACCTGCATGGACGCTGCGAAGCGGCCCGTCTCGACGGGCACGCCCTCGGCCGCCAGCAGCGCGCAGAATGCCTCGTAGAGCGCCCTCGCCTCATCCGGCGCGGCAGCGCGGGAGAAACCGGGACGGTTGCCCTTGCGCCAGTCGGCCGCCAGGGTGAACTGGCTGACGACCAGCGCCGCGCCGTTCACGTCGCGCACCGACAGATTGGTCTTGCCCGCGTCGTCCGGGAACAGCCGCATGCGGGCGATCTTGCCGGCGAAATAGCGGGCGTCGTCGCCGGTGTCGCCATGCTCGGCGCACAGCAGCACCAGAAGGCCCGGACCGATCGCCCCGACCGTCTCCCATTTACCTTCTGGATTGGCCACCGAAACGGCGGCTTCCGTCACCCGTTGCAGCAGCGCAAGCATCGCTTCCTCTGGTTTTGCGCCCCCGTCGGCGCTATGTGTGTCTAAACAACGGATACGCGCAGGACAATGCCATGAAGGTCGCCATCAATCCCGTCACGCCGTTTGCCCAGAACTCTTGTGTGATCTGGTGCGAGAAAACCATGCGCGGCGCGGTCACCGATCCAGGCGGCGACCTGGACAAGATCCTCGCGGTCGCCGAGGAAAACGGCGTCACCATCGAGAAGATCCTGATCACCCATGCCCATCTCGATCACGCCGGCGCCACCGCCGATCTGGCCGAGAAACTGAATGTGCCCATCGAAGGCCCGCACCGGCGCGACCAGTTCCTGATCGACGCCCTGCCCAAGTCGGCGGCACAATACCGCTTCCCCGAGGCCCGCACCTTCGTGCCGACCCGCTGGCTCGAGGACGGCGACACCGTCACCGTCGGCGAGGAAGTGCTGGACGTGGTGCATTGCCCCGGCCACACGCCCGGCCACGTCGTGTTCATCAGCCGCACATCGCGCATCGCCATCGTCGGCGACGTGCTGTTCCAGGGTTCCATCGGCCGCACCGACCTGCCGCAGGGCAATTACGGCCACCTGATCGACGCCATCACCAACAAGCTGTGGAAATTCGGCGACGACATCACCTTCGTCCCCGGCCACGGCGGCACGTCGACCTTCGGCAACGAGCGCAAGTGGAACCCGTTCGTGTCGGATTTCGCGGTCAGCATGAATAGTGGACAGGGTGTGTAGTAGACGCACTGCTGCCCTTACGCAGCTGTCTAGCATGAAGGCTGAAGATGGACCTCAGATGGTCACAACTGCGGATTTTCGCCCGTGCCTTCGGCGCAATCCTCGGCCGGCGCCCGCCGGGTTTTCCCGAGGCCGAACAGTCCTCGCTTACTGAAGAGGAACGCGCGCTTATCGTCGCTTCGGCATCGCGCGGCGTGAAGCGATCGTTCTTTCGGCGGATCAATCAGGACATATCATAGCGCGCACATGCACACAGTTTCCATCCGGTAACATCGGCGCTATGCTGGTGCCAAACGGAGGAACATCATGGCCAAGTTGGCGCCCGGTCTGAAGCTGCGTCTCGACCCGCAGGACGAGTACACGCATACGCCCGAAGCGGCGAAGAACTACAACGAGAGCATGTATTTCAACATGTACGATCCGGCGCAGCGGATCGGCGGCTGGTTCCGCATCGGCAACCGGCCGAACGAGCACTATGCCGAGATGTCGTGCTGCCTTTACCTGCCCGACGGCAAGGTGGCCTTCATCTTCAAGCGCGCCGAGATCGCGAACAACGACGCCATGGACGCGGGCGGCATGCGCATCGACGTCATCGAGCCGTTCAAGCGGCTGAAGGTCACCTTCGAGGGCGACGCCTGCCTGCTGTCGGACCCGCACCAGATGGCCAACCCGAAGAAGGCGTTCGCGGAAAATCCCAAGGTCAAGGTCGCCATGAACCTGGATTACACCGGCGTGTCGCCCATGGATGGCGGCGAGATCGTCAACGAGGACGGCTCGAAGCTGGCGCTCGATCCGGAGAAGAGCTTTCTGCGCGGCCATTACGAGCAGCACATGGCGGCTGCCGGGACCATCTCGGTCGATGGCCGGTCATGGACGGTCAACGGCTACGGCGTGCGCGACAAGTCGTGGGGGCCGCGCCACTGGCAGGCGATCAGCTGGTACAAGTGGCTGCCGATGAATTTCGGGCCGGACTTCGGCATGGTGATGACCGTCTCCGGCACGCCGGACGGCCAGCGCGCCAGCGGCATGGTGTTCGAGGACGGCCGCTACTGGCCCATCGAGGACGCGCGCATCGAGGCCGAGTTCGACGAGAACTGGTACCAGAAGTCGCTGACCGCCTGGTGCCGCACGGAAAAGGGCGAATACCGCGTCGACGGCAAGGTCCTGTCGCTGATCCCGCTGCGCAACCGCCGCACCTCGCCGGACGGCACCCTGCTCAGCACCCGGATCACCGAGGGCATGACCGAATACCGCTGCAACGGCAAGGTGGGCTACGGCCTGTCCGAGTTCCTCGACCAGGTGATCGACGGCGTGCCGGTGAGTGTGGCAACCGCGTAATAATCAGCGTCATCCCCGCGCACGCGGGGACCCAGATGGGGAAAGGGCGATGGCCGCGGTGTCGTTCGGTTACGACAAACTTCTTCACGGCCCTGACAAAGGTCCGAGCCCTACGAAGAGCTGGGTCCCCGCGTGCGCGGGGATGACGATTTTTTGTGTGGTAGATATTATTCATCGGGCCCAAATATCCTGAACGAAACCACCCAAGGAGCCCTCCCATGCCCTCACCCGTCGAACTGGTCATCGAGCCCCGGCCCCGCGATCTGGGCGGGTTCGAGGTGCGGCGCGTGCTGCCGTTCGTGACGCGGCGCATGGTGGGACCGTTCGTGTTCCTCGACCATATCGGCCCGGCCGTGTTCGCGCCGGGCACCGGCGTCGACGTGCGGCCGCACCCGCATATCGGGCTGGCTACCGTCACCTATCTGTTCGAGGGCGAAATGATGCACCGGGATAGCGTCGGCGCGGTGCAGAACATCATGCCGGGCGACGTCAACTGGATGACCGCCGGGCGCGGCATCGTGCATTCCGAGCGGACGGCGCCCGAGGCGCGGGCGCGCGGCTTTGCCATGCACGGCATCCAGGCCTGGGTGGCGCTGCCGGTGGAGGACGAGGAGACCGAGCCCAGCTTCCACCATCACGGCAAGGACAGCCTGCCGATGATCGAGCACGACGGTGTCAGCCTGCGGCTGATCGCGGGATCGGCCTATGGCAAGACGTCGCCGGTCAAAACCTATTCGCCGACCTTCTATCTGGACGCGGTCATGGCGGCGGGCAGCACGCTGCCACTGACCGGCGAGCACAAGGAGCGCGCGGCCTATATCGCCGAGGGGACAATCGATGTCGCGGGTGAAGCGTATGAAAGCGGCCGCATGCTGGTCTTCGCCCCGGACACAGAGGTGACACTCCGTGCCCAGTCGGATGCGCGATTGATGCTGCTGGGCGGCGCCAATATCGGGAAACGGCACATCTGGTGGAATCTGGTATCGAGCCGGCCCGAGCGCATCGAGCAGGCCAAGGCCGCCTGGAAGGAGCAGCGGTTCCCGCCGGTGCCGGGCGAAACCGAGTTCACGCCCCTTCCAGAATAGCCATCGGCAGATCGAACCCGGAGCGGCTTACTGGGCCGGCTTGCCGGCCTTGGTGACTTCCTCGAACTCACCCAGCGGGCACGGACCGTAGACGGCGCCGCCGGTCGATATCGGGGTGATCACGTCCACATTGCACAGCTTGTTGAGACCGCGCAGCGTGTAGCTGAACCCGTCCTGCATCTTCAGGCCCGAACACCGGTGCGGCAGGTGATTCATGTACAGCTTGTTGCCGTTGGTGCGGAACAGGATGTTCTGGTTGTCGATGACATCCGTTTCCTTGATCTGGTAGGTGTCGAGGCAATTCACCGTCTTGCCGGTGGGCTGATACTGGGCCAGCTTTTCCTCGGAAGAGGCCGCCAGCGACGCCCCGGCTAGAGCAAGGGACGCAACCGAAGCGGCTGCCGCCGCCAAAGCGATCCGATGGAGTTTCATGATACGGCTCCTGATGTTGCAATGGGCTGTAGGTAGTAAGTTCGAAAGAATATTAAACACTTCCTATACGCAGGCTGAACGGATATGGGGATTGTTGGTTCCCGGCATCATTTTTTTGCGCGAGATCAATGCTGGCCGTGGCGCCAACATTCACCTTAACAAAACCTTGAAATCTGATACATTGCGGCGCAAGTTGGGAATGACTTGCAGTTGCATGGGAAACCGATGAAGCCTCTGGCAAACACTCGAACCCTGGGTTCGCTCCGGCCCGGTCAGAAATGCCGCGTGATCGGCATGGCCGACCAGGCGCTCCACGCCGATCTGGAAGAGCGGCTCCTCCGCATGGGCTTCGCCGAGGACGCCTGTATCGAGGTGCGCCACGAAGGGCCTGTTGGCCGGGACCCCATGGCGGTCAAGGTGGACGGCGTCATCCTGGCGCTGCGCCGGCGCGAAGCCGATACCATTCTGGTCGAGGTCGACACATCTAGATGACTCCCGGCGCTGCCTACCGCGTCGCCCTTGTCGGCAATCCCAATTGCGGCAAGTCGGCGCTCTTCAATGCACTCACGGGCGGCCGCCAGAAAGTCGGCAATTATCCGGGCGTCACCGTCGAACGGCGGGTCGGCCGGCTGCAGACGCCGTCCGGCATGGCCATCGACCTGATCGATCTGCCGGGCAGCTACAGCCTGACACCCCACAGCGCCGACGAAGAGGTCACCAACAAGGTCATTCTCGGCCAGCAGGCCGGCGAATTGCCGCCGGACGCCATTCTGTGCGTGGTCGATGCGACCAATTTGGCGTTCCACCTGCCTCTGGTGCTGGAACTCAAGCGGCTGGGCAAGCCCATGCTGCTGACCCTGAACATGAACGATCTGGCCGAACGCGACGGCATCAGCATCAATGTGGACGCCCTCTCGAGCGAACTGGGCATGCCGGTCGTCAGGTCGGTTGCGGTGCGCAAGGCCGGCACGGGTGAGTTGATCGACGCGCTCTCAAGGCGCCTGGCCGCACTCGGCGAACAGCCGCCGGCAGATGACCCCGCCCTTCCCTCCGACGTGCGCAGCCTGCGCCGGGAGGCCCGGCGGATCGCGGCGGCCGCCATCGAATCGGAGGGCAACGAACACAAGATCACCCGTATCCTGGATCAGATATTCCTGAACCGCGTGGCCGGACCGGCGATCCTGTTCGGGCTGCTGTTCCTGATGTTCCAGGCCGTGTTCTCGTGGGCCGAGACGCCCATGAACTGGATCGACGCGGGCGTGGTCGGCCTGCAACAGGTGGCCTCGTCCGAAATCGCCAACCCGGCGCTGCAAAGCCTGCTGGTCGACGGCATCCTTGCCGGCGTGGGCAGCGTGGTGATTTTCCTGCCGCAGATCCTGATCCTGTTCCTGTTCATCCTGGTGCTGGAAGCCTCGGGCTACATGGCCCGCGCCGCGTTCCTGATGGACCGGCTGATGGCGGGCGTCGGCCTGAACGGACGCGCCTTCATCCCGCTGCTGTCGAGCTTCGCCTGCGCCATTCCCGGCATCATGGCGGCGCGCACCATCGACAGCCAGCGCGACCGGCTGACCACGATCATGGTGGCGCCGCTGATGACCTGCTCGGCCCGGCTGCCGGTCTACACCCTGATCATCGCCGCCTTCATTCCCAACCGGACCGTGCTGGGCGCGATCGGGTTGCAGGGGCTGGTGATGTTCTCGCTCTATGTCTTCGGCATCGTCGCCGCACTGGTGGTGGCAGCGGTGCTGAAACGCACCATGCTGCGCGGCGAGGCCCAGCCGCTGTTGCTGGAGCTGCCCAAATACCAGATGCCGATCTGGCGCGACGTGGCCATCGGCCTGTGGCAGCGGGTGAAGATCTTCATGCGCCGCGCCGGCGGCATCATCCTGATCTCGATGATCGTGCTCTGGGCGCTGTCGTCGTTCCCGCCGCCGCCGGAAGGCGCGACCCAGCCGCCGATCTATTACAGCGCCGCGGCGTGGGTCGGCAAAGGGTTGCAGACCATCTTCGCCCCCATCGGCTTCAACTGGGAAATATCCATCGCCCTGATTCCGGGCCTCGCCGCCCGCGAAGTCGCCGTGGCGGCGCTGGGCACGGTTTACGCGCTGAGCGGCACCGAGGACGCGGTGACGACCAGCCTGGTCGAGACCCTGCGCGGCGCCTGGACGCTGCCCACCGCGCTGTCGTTCCTGGTGTGGTACGTGTTCGCGCCGCAGTGCCTGTCGACCCTGGCGGTCGCCAAGCGCGAGACCAATTCGTGGCGCTGGACCTTGTTCATGGCGGGGTACCTGTTCGCCCTCGCCTACGCGTTCTCGTTCGTCACCTAC
The DNA here is from genome assembly GCF_039655875.1 of Emcibacter sp. SYSU 3D8. NCBI lineage: Bacteria > Pseudomonadati > Pseudomonadota > Alphaproteobacteria > Emcibacterales > Emcibacteraceae > Emcibacter > Emcibacter sp. SYSU 3D8. The sequence goes on from NZ_JBBYXK010000001.1 coordinate 741,504, forward strand.
TGGACCGCCAAAGAGATCGTCGGCCTCTAGGCTTCGCCGTCCGGAAAGTGCACCGCCAGCCAGACCGTCGGCTGGTGTGGATCGGTTTCCTCGACACGGTGGCGCGCGCCGGCCGGAATATGGCACCACTCGCCCGGTCCCAGCACCAGCATCCGGTCGTTTCCGGCGAACCGCAGTGTGCCGCTTCCCTGCAGCACCAGCACCCACTCGTCCTCATCCGAGGTCTGCCAGTCGGTGACATGGCCGGTCGAGACGATGCGGGTGATGCGGATACCGGGCGCGGCGACCAGATCGAGGATCTGTTCATCGGCGAGATGCGCGTGAACGTCCGCGAAAAGGTTTCCCGAGCCGAACGGCCTACTCACCGATGCCGCCCGGCGTCACCGGGTCAATCCTCGATGATGCTGAGCGCGCCGGTCGGGCACGCGCTGACCGCCCAGGATACGTCGCTCTGTACTTGAGGGTCGTCGGGGATATCGGCGGATTTCAGCACCGCGTGGTTGCGTTCGTCCTTGCCGAACACGTCGGGTACGTTTTCCCAACACCTTGCCCCGCCCCGGCAAACGGCGGTATCGAGCCTGATCTTCATGATGCCTCCCCTGACGCTCCGGTCATCCAAGATTGTAGGCGATCGGGCGGGCGCGCGCCAACCACGAACGCATTTCCATCGTTAGCCGTCATGCTATGCTGTTACCGGGGAGGAACAAATTGGTGCGGATCGCGATCATCGGTGCGGGTGTCTCTGGGTTGTGCGCGGCCATGCAGCTGAAGCGGGCCGGCATCGACAGTTTCACCGTCTATGAACGGTCGGAGGCCGTCGGCGGCACCTGGCACGACAACATCTATCCGGGCTGCGCCTGCGACACGCCGTCGCACCTTTATTCCTACTCTTTCGAGCCCAATCCCGACTGGAGCCGCATCTGGGCGGAGCAGCCCGAGATCGAGGCGTATTTCAACCGCTGCGCCGACAAATACGGCCTACGGCCCCATATCCGCTTCCGCACGCCCATTGCCTCTGCCCGGTTCGAGGAAACCAGCAAGCTCTGGCGGCTGACGCTGGCCTCGGGCGAGGAGGAAACCGCCGATATCCTGATCAGCGGCCTGGGACAGCTGAACGTCCCGGCATTTCCCGACATTCCAGGCATGGTGACGTTCGCCGGCACGTCGTTCCATTCCGCCCGCTGGGACGCGACACACGATCTTGCAGGCAAGGACGTGGCGGTCATCGGTAATGGCGCCAGCGCCACCCAGTTCATCCCGCGCATTGCCCCCTTGGTGAAGTCGCTGACCATCTTCCAGCGCAGCCCGAACTGGATCGGCCCCAAGGAAGACGCTGAATACACCCAGGAGCAGAAGCAGACCTTCGCGCGTTCGCCCCTGCGCCGGAAGCTGCACCGGCTGATGATTTTCCTGCGCTTCGAGTGGCTGTTCGGCAGCTTTTTCAAGGGGAGCATCCTGCGCCCCAAGCTCGAGACGCAACTTACGATCTTCATGAAGCACCACATCAAGGACAAGGCGCTGCGCGCCAAGCTGACGCCTGACTATCCGGCCGGCTGCAAACGCATCCTGTTGTCCTACGACTATTATCCGGCGCTCGCGCTGCCCAATGTGGAGGTGGTGACCGAGCCCATCGGCCATATCGACGCCAGCGGCATCGTCACCAGCGACGGCACGGCGCGGACCTTCGACACAATCATCTACGGCACCGGCTTCAAATCCACCCAGTTTCTGTCGCCGGTCGAGATCACCGGGCTGGGCGGAGTCAGCCTGAACGAGGCGTGGCGCGGCGGCGCCGAGGCGCACCGTGGTGTCGCTGTCGCGGGATTTCCGAATTTCTTCATGCTCTATGGCCCGAACACCAATCTGGGCCATGCCTCGATCATCTACATGGTCGAGGCGCAGGTGCGCTACGTGCTGCGCTGTCTGGGGCACATGGCGCGCAAGCGGCTGCGCTACATCGATGTGCGGCAGGATGTCATGGCCCGCTACAACAGGCGCCTGCAGCGGCAGCTCAAGGACCTGGTCTGGGATGCCAATTGCGGCAGCTGGTACAAGACCAGCACCGGCAAGATCACCAACAACTGGCCGCGCTTCGCCTTCCAGTATGCGCTGGGCATGCGCTACCCGCGCTGGCGCGAATACGACCTGCGCGGCTAGATCACCCGGCCATCACGCCTACGCAGGCCGCGCTAGGCCTTCAGCAGATCCTTGAATTTCTGGCGCGCCTTGACGACCTTGGGCGCCACCACGGCCATGCAATAGGGCTGGCCCGGATTGTTCGCGTAATAGTCCTGGTGATAGGTCTCGGCCGGCCAGAAAACGGTCGCCGGACGAAGCTGGGTCACGATCGGTTCGTCCCACACCTGTCCGGCGCGGGCGATGGCGGCCTCGGCCTCGTGCTTCTGCGCCTCGGAATGATAATACACCGCCGACCGGTACTGGGTGCCCTCGTCCGCGCCCTGGCGATTGAGCTGGGTCGGATCGTGGGTCGCGAAGAAAATGTCGAGGAGCGTGGCGTAGGACACCACGTCCGGATCGAACCGCACTTCCACGGCTTCGGCGTGCCCGCTCGTGCCCGAGCATACCTCGCGGTAGGTAGGATTGCTGGTCAGGCCGTCGGTATAACCCGACCGCACCGACTCGACGCCCCTGATCGGAAGAAACACGGCCTCGGTGCACCAGAAGCAACCGCCTGCCAGCGTCGCGGTTTCAATGTCAGCCATGGTCCACTCCCTTGCTCGCCCGTGCGGCATTAAATCGTGCGCCGCACGGGATTTGCAAGCGCCCGGCTCAGCGGCCGGACATCACGTCCAGCTTCTTGTATCCGGCCGGCGGCTGAAAGAACGAAGCCTCCAGCGCCTGTTCCCTTGCGCCCTTGAAAGTGGACTCGGACTCAAGCGCGCCGTTGTCGAAGGTGCGCGTCCGGACCGGGACACCATCGATCTCCTTGAGCAGCGCCATGGAATCGTCCGCGGCCCGGCTCGCCGCCGGCATGCTCTCGAACATCCGCTTCATGAACGCCGACATGTCAAGGAACGCCGGCATGACCCGGGTGCCATAGGGGAACGCCGACGCGCCGGCGGCGCAATATTCCGCGGTCTTCGCACCGGCTTCCCACTTTTCCCAGATCTTGCACGCAATGCCGTCCACCTTGTCGGTCCGGCCGGTGGCCCGGATCTCCCGCGTCGACGGCGCCGGCGCGCCCGGCATGGCGCCGGGCGGCATGCGCTGCATCACAGCCGCGCGCTGTTCGGGAGTCAGCCGCTTCATCGCCTCGGCCATGGCCGAGTTCGCGGCGCCGGCTTGCCCGGACATCATGCTGCCGAGCCGCTTGAACGTCTGCTCGTCCATCACGCGATAGGCCTTTTCGTCATGGCTGATGATGATCATTTCGGGACCGCGGCCCGCGGCTGCCGGATGATAGATCATCTCGGACATTCCGCCGGACTTCTGCCCGCCGCGCCCGTTCTCGCGAACCTGGGTTCTGACGAACTTGCCGTCGACCGACATCTGGGCCGTCGTCGTCGAACCGGACGCGACGTCGCGCGTCTCCATGTCGATCACCACGCCTGCATGCGCTGCGGCCGGAAAGGCCGCCAACGGCAGCAACAGGACAAGTTGACGCAAAATCCCCATGATCGTTCTCTCCCGTATGAAACGATGACTTCCGGCCGGAACGGGCCGCCGGACATCCATGATCTCCATGCCATGTCGGATCGACACGGCCTCGCAACATTATAGGCAACCGCGCCCGGCGGCGCACCCCCTTGCAATTCAAGGGCTTCTGGGCAGAATGCGCGGTTCGGCCAACGCCAATGAGAGGGCTTTAACGGGGATGACAGCCAAACAGATCTATACCGAGTGGCAGCAGACCGCGGTCGCCGATCCGCGGGCGGCGACGGTGCCGCAACTGGTGCACGGCATGGAACGGATCACGGCTGCCGAGGGCCCCATCCTCGAGGACCGGCTTTATGCGCTGTATTCTCGTGCCGGCGACCTGGGCCGCATCTACGACCATACACGGCGCCGCTTTACCACCGCGCTCGCCCATGCAAAGAGCGAGGGCATCCTGGCCATCGAGATCGAGACATTCGGCGACAACGAGGAAAAGGTGATCCGGCTGCCCGGTCAACCGCAGGTGATCGTCCGCAGCCGGGGGTCGCGCACCCTGCATGAGGTGCCGGCGTCGGAGCTGGCCGAGGTGATGATGGAAATCCGCGTCAACCACGACCTGATTTCCCGCGAGGAGCTGTTCAGGGCGGTGCTGGAGGAATATGAGCTCAAGCGCCTTACCCAGGCCACCGAGAATCGTCTGAACGATATCCTCAAGACCTGGCTCGCCTGACCGGAAAAGTCTGTTCGCGCGTTGGCGCTCATGCTACCCCCACAGTGACTGGCAAAACCTGCTACTGGTCGCAGGCTAAAGGGGGCGAATATGAACGGTACAACGGCGTTGAATCTTATCCGGCGGCTGGGCGGCATCTGCCTTGCCATCCTTGTTCTCGCATCGGCGAAGGACGCGCGGGCCGCCGACGAAGTGCGCGTCAACCATGGCAAATGGCAGCTCTACTGCGCGGCCAGCAAACCAGGCGCATCGCAGGAATGCGAGATCCATCAGCTGCTGTCGAACGCCAAGAAGCAGCTGGCGGCAGGCATGTACGTGATCCGGCGCGGCTCCGGCAGCGTGTTGATGGTGCGCGTACCCCTGGGCGTGCTGCTGAACAAGAGCATGATGCTGCAGATCGACAACGGTATCGGCACGGATGCCCTCACCTTCCTCCGTTGCGACACCGATGGCTGCATTGCCCAGATGCCGGCAACCGAGCCGTTCCTCAATTCGCTGCGCAAGAACAGCGGCGTGACCTTGACCATGTATGCGAACGCCAATACGCCGATTCCGATCAAGTTCACGCTGGACGGTTTCGCCGCCGCGGAAAAGGCGCTTTCCGAACGAGCCCGCTAGGCGCGCTCAGGCACGCTGCGCGGCCAGCGCATCCTTCATTGCTTCGACGCAAAGGGTGACCGAGCTGCGCTGGGCTGTCTGACCCATCAGCCCGACGCGCCAGATCTTGCCGGCCAGCGAGCCCAGGCCCGCGCCGATCTCCAGGCCGTAGCGCTCGAGCACATGGGCGCGCACGGCGGCCTCGTCGATACCGGCCGGCACCTTCACGGCATTGAGCTGCGGCAGCCGGCTTTCGACTGGTACGAGGAATTCCAGCCCCAGACCCTCGAGACCGTCCTTCAGTTCAAGATGCATGGCCGCATGGCGGGCCCATGAATTCTCGATGCCCTCCTCGGCCAGCAGCACCAGCGATTCGTGCAGGCCGTAGAGCGCATTGACCGGCGCGGTGTGGTGATAGGAACGCCCGTTGCTGCCGTCCCAGTAGGACATCACCTTGGTCAGATCCAGAAACCAGCTCTGGACCGGCGTCTTGCGGGCCTTCACCGCCGCCACGGCGCGCTCGGAGAACGAGACCGGTGACAGCCCGGGCGGGCAGGACAGGCACTTTTGGGTGCCCGAATAGACGGCGTCGATCTGCCAGCCGTCCACCTCGACGGGAATGCCCGCAACGCTCGTCACCGCATCCATCAGGGTGAGGCAATCATGCTCACGGGCGATGGCGCTGATCGCCGCGGCATCGGTCGCCACGCCGGTCGAGGTTTCCGCATGGACGAATGCAAGCAGTCTGGCGTCCGGATGGGCGCGCAGCGCGTCCTCGATCTTCCCGGGATCAACCGTCGTGCCCCAGTCGAACTCCACGGCGACGGGAATACCGCCGCAATTGACGACATTCTCGATCATCCGCTTGCCGAACACACCGTTGACGACCACGACGACCTTGTCGCCGGGTTCCACCAGGTTGACGAAACAGGTTTCCATGCCGGCGGAGCCGGGCGCCGATACCGGGAATGTCAGCGGGTTGCGGGTGCGCAGCGCCATGCGCAGCAGTTCCTTGAGATCTTCCATGAAACCGGAGAACCAGGGATCCAGATGGCCGACCGTCGGCCGCGCCATGGCCGCCAGCACCCGCGGATGCACATTCGAGGGTCCCGGCCCCATCAGAACGCGCTGTGCCGGATAGAGCGAACGGAAGCTGTTGGACATGGACCGTCTCCGCATAGTCATTCAGGTGCCCCGTTCTAGCCGAGCCCTTGCGCCGGGGCACGGAATAATCGCCGCCAGGCGGTGGAGAAATCGGCGCTGGCAGGCTTTTAGGCTCGTTTCGCTGTCGACATCACCGCCCCGGACACCTAATTCCTCCAGGCCCGCTTAAAACACGGCCATGGACGCCCACTGGCAAGAATGCTACGGATCAGCCGCTCGATCAGCGGCCGGACGGGGTGGCCGAGGGGGTCGTCGCAATCGAATGTCTGCTTAAACTTCAGTCCCATGGAGGACAACTTGCTCGGAAATATTCTTCGGTCGAACTTCGTCGCCGCGGCCTTGGGCGTGCTCGCGCTGGGGTCGGTCACCGTATCGTCAGCTGCAGTGGCGCAAACGCCCGCGCCCGCCGCCCAGCCCGTCGCGCCCAAGCCGGAAATGTTCGGCAATTGGGGCCTGGTGTGCCCCCAGCCCAAGGCCTGCCAGATCCAGGTCGTGCTGGTGAACAAGGACAAGAAGTTCGTGGCCGCCCTCGCCTATGGCAAGTCCGGCACCAACCAGACCCTGGTCGGCATCGTGCCGCTGGGCTTCCGCCTGCAGAACCAGCCGCCTTTCACCGTCGATGGCGGCGCGGCCGTCCCGGGAAATTACGTGCAGTGCCTGTCGAGCGGCTGCCGGGTGGCGATCCCGGTCACCGACGCGGTGCTGCGCTCGATGCAGGGCGGCAAGCAGGCGACCCTGACGCTGCTGTCGCCGTCGAGCAAGCAGATGCCGCTCAATTTCGACCTGACCGGCTTCCAGGATGCCAAGGCAGCGCTGGACAGGAAGCTCCAGTAGCCAAAACCCGCCAATTCTTTTGAGAAACGGCCATCGTTGACGCGGTGGCCGTTTTCGTTCGGCCGGCTTACCGCGCCGCCAGGCCGTCCAGCGTTTCGACGATCAGCCCGACCGGCGGCCGCTTGGCGACGGACTCCTCGTAGAGCTTGGCCAGGACCACGCCCTGCGGATCGAGGACCAGGATAATCGGCCGGGGAACACCGTGAGCCATGCTGCCGGGCGGATATTGCGGGTCGCGCACACCAAAGCGATCGATGATCTCGGATTTCGGATCGCTCACCAGCGGATAGCCGATGCCTCGCTTGCGGGAGAACGCCGCACCTGTCGCCGGATCGTCGTAGGAGATGCCGGCAACGGTGTAGCCGCGCTTCTCGATCTCGCCGAGGCCGTCATTGATCTCGATGAGCTGCGCCTGGCAATAGGGACACCACGCCGCCGAACGATAGAACACCAGCACGACGCCTTTCTCGCCTGTCAGCGAGGCCATGGTCCGCGGCGTCCCGGCGGAATCGAGCGGCGTGCCGATTGCCGGCACGGGTGATCCCAGAGCCGGCCCCAGATCGGCATTCGCGCTCGCCGCGGCGGCGCCCGCCATGCCGAGGACTAGCATCAAAGCAGCAATCAGTCGCATCCGAAGTTCTCCCTCCCCGACCGCACGGTCCAGCACCGCGCACGTCCGATTACCCATTCGCCCTGCACCGGCCGAATGTTACGCCGTGAACCGACGATTGCCTGGAGCGTGCGCGCGCTATGCCCGGTGGGCGTTGACGATCAGGGAATCGATGGTGGCCTCGCCAAGCGCCCGGGCGGCCTCCAGCCGGTGCAGGCCCTCGACCAGAATGTATCGCTCCGCGTCGGGCCGCACATGGATCGGAATTTTCAGGCCGTTCTCGAGGATGTCCGCGGCCAGCTTGTCGACCTTGGTCTGGTCGAGAGATTTGCGGTACTTTGTCGGCACGTAGATCTGCTCGATCGTCACCTTGACGGTTTTCAGCATGGTACTCTCCCCGTCATTCCCACGGCCGGATGATAGCAGGGTTTGACCCGCCGTCCACTGGTGGCGGATGGCGCTCATCCACGGCACGCGCGCCGTCTTTACAGTCAGTCGTGCACCACACGCTGGCAACAGCCATGCGTACAATCCGCCTGGTAATGTAAGCCGCCTTGATGCGGTCTCAATGCCCGTTCCCCGTCCCGCAGCAATCAAATCGACCGGCTCATGAGAATGCCCGGCAGGCTCAAATTTGGTCCAAGCGGGACGTCGATGCGTTCTTCGGTCTTGAATCCAAGCGCCAGGTAGAACGGTTCCCCGTTGAGACTGGAGAAGCACAGGAACCGGTTCGCCCCCGCCGCGCCGGCGTCCATCTCGCACCGTCCATAGAGCCGTCGTCCGACGCCCCTGCCTGTCCAGTCGGCGCGGACGCCGAAATGGCGGATGTGGGCAGCACCTTCCTTGATTATGCCCGTGCCCGGCTCGTCGAACGTCCAGCCGCCGCACCCGACCGGTTCGCCGCCCGCCTCGGCCAGATAAAAGGTGCCGGAGGCCAGCAGCCGGGAATTGGCCTTGATCATCAGCGCCAGCGCCGGTGCCAGCAGGGCAGGCTCATAGGCAGGGGCCATCAACGTCGGATAGGAGTCCTGAAGGATGCCGTCGACCGCAGGCGCATCGTCGGGGCCAGCCACACGGACGGCTATCACCGTCCGTCCTTTCGCCTCTGCTGGATCAATTTCTCCAGCTCGCCCAGAAAGCGCGACCGGTCGGCCTTGGTGAAGCTGGCGTTGTAGCCCTTGATTTCGCCTGTCTCGCGCAGATGGGTGTTCAGGTCGCGCATGGCGAGCGCCATGCCAATGCTGTGTTCGGTGAAGGGCCGGCCGGTCGGGCCAAGCACCATGGCGCCCGCCTTCAGGCACCGGGACGCCAGCGGAATGTCGGCGGTGATCGCGATGTCGCCTTCGCCGATATTGTCGGCAATCCAGTTGTCGGCGGCGTCGAAGCCTTCGGTCACCACCACCTGGCGCACATTCGGTGCGTCGACCTTGCGGCTCCACCGGTTGCTGACGAACAACACCTGCAAACCGTGGCGGCCGGCGACCTTCAGCACCTCGTCCTTTACCGGGCAGGCGTCGCCGTCGATGTAGATGTCCAGCATGGCGGCCTGCTCAGCGCCGCTTCGCCGCTTCGGCGGCGGCTTTCTCCGCCGCGGCCACGGCCTCGAGCACGGCCTGGCGTCCCAGCCGCGCCTGGGTTCCGTTGGGGTCGATCACCAGCGCCTTGTCGAAATCCTCCATGGCGCGCCCGTATTCCTTCCAGGCATAGAAGAGCCAGCCCCGCCGCGCATAGGCGTCGGCGTCCACATAGTCCCGGTTGATGATCTGCGTCAGGTCGTCGAGTGCGTTGGCATAGTTGCCGCGCTGCTGGTAGAGCATGGCCCTGCCCTTGAGCGCCTCCAGATTGCCCGGATCGAACCGCAGCACCGACGAATAGTCGTTGATGGCGGCGTCCAGATTCAGCTGGCGCTGGTGTTCCCTTGCGCGGTCAAGATACGCGTTGGCGCTTTCGGGTTTCAGCTCGATGACCTTGCTGAAATCCGCGATGGCCGCAGCGCCACTGCCCTGCAGCTGATACAGCGTGCCCCGTGCGGTATAGGCGGCCACCAGCGAGGGGTTGGCCCTGATGGCGGCATCGAGGTCGGCGATCGCCTCGCTGGCCCGGTTGAGCGCGTAATAGGCAATGCCCCGGCGGTAATGGACGTCCGCGCCGGATGCGCCGGCCCGAATGGCGGCGGTGTAATCGGCAATGGCCTCCTCGAACCGGCCGTTGTCGTGGAAGAGGAACGCGCGCAGCAACAGCAATTGGGTATTGCCAGGCGCCAGTTCGATGGCGCGGCCGTAATCCTGCAGCGCCAGATCGACGAGCCCTGCCCGAAGACGGGCTCGGGCCCGCTCGCGCAGCACCTGCACATCGTTCGGATAGCGATCCAGATAATTGTTGTAGAGCGCCAGGGCGTCCTGAACCCGGTTCACGCCGATCAGGTAGCGGGCGAAATCGGCGATCAGGTAGCCGCGCGACGGCGCGAGGTCGATGGCTTTGGCATAATCGGCGATCGCCGCCTCGACGCGGTTGAGGCGCGCATTCGCCTGGGCGCGCCTTGCATAGCCCTCGAAGGAGTCGGGCGCCTGCTGGATCACAACGCTGAACAGCTCGGCGGCACGGGCATAATTGCCGCCGTCGAACGCCATGCGGCCTTCGTTCAGTTCGCCGCCACGGTAATTGTCGCGAAGGCTACCGTCATCCGGCTCTCCCTCGGCAGCGGCGGCCTGCACGGACTCGTGGGAGGGCGCGGCCGCTGCCGTCGGCTCGGCCAGGGCGACGCCGCCCACGACCTCCTGGCACAGTCCGGCCTCACGCGCTTCCATGACCTGGTCATAAAGCCGCTCGGCCCGGGAATAGTCCGGGTCGCCCGGCACGGCCGCGGAGAAGAACTGCTCCAGCGGCTGCGCCGCATCGCAAACCTGCTCGACGGCAACGAACGCCGCGGCCTGCGCGATGGTGATCGCGGACGGCATGGCGCAAAGCCTCGTGTCCTGTGCCTGTGCCGCCAGCTTCAGCACCTTTGCATGGTCGCCGGCCTTGCTTGGCGCCTCGATGTCACGGGCAATGGCGTCGACCAGCCCCTGATAGAGCACCCCGCGCTGGCTGCCGTTGGGAATACAGTCGCCGGCGGGCTCCTGCGCCCATGCGGGCAGCACCAGACTTGCCGCTACCGCGGCCGCAAGCCAACCAACCGCACAACGATGCTTCATCCCCCGCCGCCTCCGATGCGAATGCCCAATGATCTAGCATACAAGATAGGGAGGTGAGAGTCAGAGCCTGAACCTAGAGCCGGACCACCATCTTGCCCACATTCGCGCCGGCCAGCAGGTCGACGAAGGCCTTGCCGGTGTTCTCGAGACCATCGACGATGGTTTCGTCGCCGTGCAGCGCACCGCTGACGAGTTGGCCGGCCAGGTCACGCATCATCTCGGCCCGCTGGGCGGCGTAAAGACCAATGTTGAAGCCGGTCAGGGTCACGCCCTTCTCGATCGCGGCGAAAAAGTTGCCCGGGCCACGGCGGTAATTGGCAGAATTGTAGAGTTCGACCGCGCCGCAAAGAGCCATACGCCCATGGACCTTCATGGAATCGAGCGCCGCCTCCAGATGGGAGCCGCCCACATTGTCGAAATACATGTCGAGACCATCGGGTGTGAACTGCTTGAGCGACGCGCGCAGATCTTCGGTCCGGTAGTTGATGGTGGCCTCGGCGCCGAACCGCTCCTTGAGCAGCGCGGCCTTGCGCGGATCGCCCGTGCTGCCGATCACCCGGCAACCGTGGTTGCTGGCAAGCTGGCACACCACCATGCCGACGGCGCCCGCCGCGGCGGAGACAAAGATGGTCTCGCCCGCCTTCGGCTTCAGGACATATTCCATCCCGGCATAGGCCGTCATGCCCGACAGGCCCAGCACGCCGAGATAGGCACTGAGAGGCGCCAGTTCTGGATCAATGGGCACGAGAGAACTGGCGCCGGCCACGTAAAGATCGCGCCAGCCCATCAACGGCGAAAACACGAATGAGCCTTTGGGCATGGCGCCCGACGTGGATTCGATTACCTCGCCCACCGCTCCGCCGTCCATCTCGCCGCCAATGTCGGTGGGCGCATGGACGCCCTCGAGCGTGGTCATCGGCAAACGCATATAGGGATCGACCGAAAGGAAAGTATTGCGCACCTTGACCTGGTCCGGCCCCAGCGCCGGCAACGGCACCTCGGCCAGCTTGAAATCGTCAGGTCTGGGCGCACCGTCTGGCCTGCGCGCAAGCTGAAACACCCGGCTGGTATCGGTCATGATCTCTCCCCTTATTGATTGCTGCGTTCGATCCGCACGGGAATGGCGGACATCACCGGCATGCGGTTGATGGATTCGGCGGCCCAGTCGGCGCTGACCAGCCGGCTGGTGGCGCTGTAGCGCCCTTCGCGCTCGTCCTCGTCATCCGGGAAACCGCCCCAGCAATGGCTCATGGAGACGACGCCGCCGCGCACGGTGGCGTCGGCCTTCACCATGGCGAACAGGCTGTCGTGCGGCGAGACGATGCGCACCCGCTCGCCGTCACTCAGGCCCGCGGCGGCCATGTCTCCCGGATTCATGAAAGCCGGGTTATAGGGCAGCCGCTCGCGGGTCAGCGGCAGATCGGCGCCCAGCGAGTTCATCACCTCGCGAAAGCGACGCGACACCAGCCGCATGGGAAAGGCGCGTTCGTCGGCCTGGGGCACACCGCCCGTCACGTCCCCGCGCAGCGTCGCCAGTTCGTCCAGCACGTCGGAACCCGCAACGTCGAGACGGGTGACGGCCTGCCCGTCGCCGGGGCCAACTATCTGATCGGGAACCTGAAAGAGCCGCCCGCCTTCAGCGCGCTTGACCTCGCCGAGCGGGACCTGGGCGTGGGCCGCCATCATCTCCAGAACCTCGTCGGCGGTGGGCGCTATCTCCATGGAAAGCGGCGTGCCGTAGAACGACAGCGTCACGCCAAGGCGCTTCGCCAGGCTCCAGAAAACGTACCAGTCGTGCACCACGTCACCCTGCGGCGCAATCAGCGCCGGTGTGTACTGGGCATAGGGCACGGGGAAAAACTTGTCGAAGAAACCGGTGTGGTCCGGCCGCTCGAACGGCAGGGTCGGTGCGATGATGTAGTCGGCAAGCCGCGCCGTCGCCGACATGCGCGGGTCGATGGCAACCAGCAGGTCAAGTTGCCCGAGCGCCTGAAGCGCCTTGCGCTGGTCGGGCAGCGCTACCGCCGGATTGGCGCCCATGCAAATCAGCGCGCGGATACGGCCATGGCCGGGATGCAGGATTTCGTCAGGCAGGATCGCCGACATCATCTGCCCCTTGATTGTTCCAAGGCCGTGCTTGCGGCTTTTGGCGCCGCCGCGTTCCCATTCGCGGGTCGGCGGCACGGCCGCCTCGGACCGCTCGATGCGCGGCGACAGCACGCCCGGATTGGCCACGGAATCGCCCGCCCGCAGATAGCGGCCGCAGATCACGTTGAGGCACTGCACCAGGTGCTCGGACAGGTTGGAATGCTTCGCCATGTCCGGACCGGTGCCGCTGCCCGCCATGCCGGTGCGCGAGCGCCTTGCGAACAGGTCGGCGGCTTCGACGATCTGCACGGCAGGAATATCGGCGCGTGCGGCGACGCATTCCGGCGTAAAATCCCGTACTGCATCACGCAGCGCCTCGAGGCCGGTCACATGGCGCTCGCAGAAATTCCTGTCCTCCCAGCCTTCGGCCAGGATGACGTGGATCATGGACGCCAGGATGGCCGCATCCTCGCCCGGCCTGGGCTGGATGAAAATATCGGCGTGCCGCGCGGTTTCGGTGCGGCGCGGGTCGACGACGATCAGCTTCATGCCCGCCGCCCGCGCGTCCTCCATGCTTTTGACCGGATTGAAGTTGTTGAAGCCCGACAGGCCCGGCCCGCCGGTCACCGACACCAGCGGGTTGGTGCCAACGAACATCCAGACGTCGGCGCCGATGAAAGGTTGTGGCCCGCCGCCGAACTCGCCGATCCGCCCCGACGCGATCCATTTGGCCGACTGGTCGATGGTCATGGTGCCGAACAGGCTGGGCGAGCCGATGGCCGCCGTGAATGCGCCGGCGAATCCCGGATTCGGCGCGGCAAACAGACCCTGCGTGCCGATGAATACGGCCACGGCGCGCGGCCCATCCTCGTCGATGATCGCGCGCAGCCGGTCGGCGATCTCGTCGAAGGCGCGTTCAGAGGGAATCGGCTCGAGCGCGCCGCCGGCGCCGCGCTTCAGGCTGGCGGTGATCCGCTCGGGTCCGTGATGGAACTCGGGATTGCGCAGCCCCTTGAAACAGGCATAGCCGCGGGTCATCGGGTTCGACTTGTCGCCAAGTACCCTGGTGACCTTGCCGTCCTCGATCGTGGCTTCCATGGCGCAGAAGCCCTGGCAGATGCGGCAATAGGTCTTGCGTATCTCGGTCATGGCTTTCTCCCCATAGCCACGGACTTGAACCGGTAACGATCGGCAGCGTCGCGCCGGTTGCATCACCATCAATAGCAAATTTACAAAAGTGTAACGAACACTATTTTTTGGCGGGTTTGAGGTCGCGCACGGTGATCTGCGCCTTGTCCACCACGCTGCCGTCGGCGCGCTGGAGCAGGACGGTATGCGCGCCTGGACGCGGCGCCCACAAATAGGATGCGTCGGCGCGTCCGAGCAGCCGGCCGTCCATCTTCAGCGACAATGTCCTGTCCGCGCCCTCGGCCCGCACCGGCACGCGGGTATTGTGGGCCGGAATATCCGGGTCGAGGGCGATGACCACGCCGTGGGCCGGACTGACGATGCGGGCGAAGCTGCTGGTCGGGACGGCGCGTATCAGTGCCGTTTCCGTGCCGCTGAGGAACCAGTCCTCGCGCGTGCCCTCGATCGCCGGATCGAATCGTACCTCATGGCGAATGACGCCTTCGGGCGGCGCAGGCGCGGCGATCTCACCGCCCTGGTCGAGTTGGGCGATGACATTCTGCCATACCGGCGCCGCGCCGCTGACTCCGGAGACGTTGTGCATGGAATCGCCCTCGAAATTTCCGACCCACACGCCCACCGTGTAGCGCCGCGACCAGCCGATGCACCAATTGTCGCGCATGTCCTTGCTGGTGCCGGTCTTGACCGCGCTCCAGAAGCGGGTGTTGAGGTTGTTGGCGAGGCCGAAGGTGGTGACCCGCGCCGCCCGGTCGCCGAGGATGTCACCAACCAGGAAGGCGGCGGCCGCGGGCATGACCCGCTGGTCGGCCGCGTCGGGGGTGCCGGGATCGAGCAGCAGCGGCGCCAGCAGGCCGCCGCGCGCCAGCATGCGGTAAGCGGTGACCTGTTCCCACAGCGTCACTTCGGCCGAGCCGAGCGCCAGCGAGAAGCCGTAATAGTCACCGTCCCGGTCGATGCCGTCATAGCCGATCCGTTGCAGCCGGTCGCGGAACGGCTCGACGCCCACCAGTACCAGCGTCCTGACGGCGGGCACGTTGAGCGAACTGGCAAGCGCCGTGCGGACGCTGACCGCGCCCTTGAAGTCGAGGTCATAATTCTGCGGGATATAGAGGCCGACCTTGGTCTGAAGGTTGATGGGCGAATCGTCAAGAATCGAGGCCGGCGTCAGATAGCGCTTCTCCAGCGCCATGCCGTAGAGGAACGGCTTCAGGGTGGAACCGGCCTGTCGGGGAGCGCGGACGCCGTCGACCTGCGCGGCGCGGGAGCGGCTGCCGCTGGAGGCGACATAGGCCAGCACCTCGCCGCTGGCATTGTCGACGACCAGCACGGCGCCGTCGCGGACATTGCGGCTGGTCAGGCCGCCCAGATGGCGGCCCAGCGTTTCCACCGCACGGCGCTGGATATCGAGATCCAGGGTCGTCCGCCGCCGCTCGCCGGGACTGTGCAGCAGGGCGTTGGCAAGCTGGGGCGCCAGGCCCGGCGGGCGCGTGGCGCGCGCCTTGTCCAGCAACCGCCCCGCCGTGACGCGCAGGCCGGCGCAATCGGCCCGGGACCGGGCGCAGGCGCGGGCGGCGACCCGGTTGGCAGACGCGCCCGGACTGGGCAGCAGCGCAGCCAGGACAAGGCTTTCGTTGGTGGTAAGACCGGAGGGATGCTTGCCGGCGAGAAATTTCGCCGTGGCGCCGATCCCCTGCAACTCGCCGCGGAAATCGAGCAGGTTGAGATAGGCTTCGAGGATCTGGTCCTTGGTCCACGATTGCTCGATGGCCAGGGCGGCGCGCATCTGCGCCAGTTTCTGGCCCCAGCGGCGGCCGCCGCCGCCCGCCTTGAGATCCGCGTCGAGCAAGGCGGCAAGCTGCATGGTGATGGTGCTGCCGCCCCGGTTCGGCCCCCCGGTCAGCCGGTCGCGCAGCGCGCCTGCCGCAGCGGTCCAGTCGACGCCGCCATGACGCCGGAAGCGCCGGTCCTCGCCAGCGACGATCGCCTCGCGGAGCGCCGGCGAGACACCGTCCAGCATCACCCAGTCGAGCCGCCTGATGCCGAAATCGACGCGCTTGACGTCGAGCACCCGGCCGCGCCGGTCGAGCAGCCAGGCCTCGGACGGCCGGTAGCCGTCCCTCACCTGCTCGAAGGAAGGAACGGGCGCGGCAGGCCAGATGGCGTGGGCGACCAGGATCGCGGCGAGCAGCAGCGCCGGCAGCGCAAGCGCGAACCTGCCGCGCCCGGTCACGGCGCCTTCACCTCCACCGGCCGGTTCGGATATTCGCCCAGCATTTCGGGTGCGTACATGGCCTCGACATGGGTCGCCGGCAGCTGGAACAGGCCGGGATTGTTGAAGCGCACCGTGTACTCGACACTCCACGCACCCTTGGGCACGAAGCGGTAATAGGCGATGAAGCCATCGGCGCGCCGTTCCTCATACGCCTTCCACGCCCAGCCTGCTTCCCGCTGATCCATGGTCAGGCTGTCGGACTGACCGCCCAGACCGCCGCCCAGAATGGTCGCGCCGGCCGGGATCGGATCGTCGACGACCACCCATGTCATGTCGGACTGGGCTTCCAGGTCGAGCCGCACCCGGACCACATCGCCGCGGGTCCAGACGCCCTTGGCCGCCTGTTCGACCGGCGTCACCGTCCGGGTAACCTTGAAGCCGCTGCTGAACGGCTGCGTCAGCGGGACCGCCGCCTGGGCCCGGACCATCACCCAGGGCTTGCCGGTGCCGGCCTGGGTCACGGTCAGGTCCTGGCGGCCTTCGGCCCAGGGGAAGTTCTGCCGGTGTTCCTTGTCGTCCCCATCCCAGGCCGAGGAGATCGTCTGGCCGGCGTAATCGGTGTTGGTGACGCCTGTCACCGGCGCCGCCTCGAAGCGGGCGCTGAACTTCTCCATGGCCAGCACGCCCCAGGCATTGGCCACGGTGGTGGTCCAGCGGCCCTGCTGCTGCCGGCCCAGCGCGCCCCGGACCATGCGCGGAACATCCCGCTGCCAGCGCGGCGATTCCAGCACGCTGAGCACGGCTCGCACCGCATTGGAATCGGGCGAGATCATCAGCCACCACAGTGCGTCCGTGCGCTCGGTGGAAAAGCCCATGGTCGTGCCCTGGAAATCGAGCCGGGCGCGGAGGATGGAATCCGCCTGTGCCAGCTTCTGGTCGCGGCCCGGGATCGTCTTGACCCGTTGCAGCACGTTGCGCCAGTCGAGTACGGCCGAGGTTGGCCACAGCGCCGGCGCGATGGAAATGCTGGTCAGCATCTCGGGCGTTGCGGCATCATAGCGCGAAAGCGCCTCGATGGCCGCGACCTTGCGGATCGCCAGGTCCGCCGTCGGCAATGCCGAGCCACGGATAATCCTGCCCTCGACGAAACTCGTCAGCGCCTCGATCATGATCGCACGGTCGGCTTCCGGAATGTCCCAGCCGGCCTCATGGCCGATGGCGAGCACATAGGACGTCAGCGTGTCCTCGCCCTGCAGCATGTCGGACTCGAAATACTTCACCAGACCGTCGCTGTCCCGGTACGCCGGCAGGCGGGCCATCATCGTCCGCCAGCGCGCCTCGTCGCGCAGGGCAACGGCTTTCGATACGTTCTGCTCGAAGCAATCGTAGCGGTAGTCGGCCATATAGGCGCGCACGCCATCGAGCGCGCTGCCCAAGGTCGGCTGGAGGCTGATCGCGAGGCCGCCGCGGCCCGGAATGGCGCCGGCGGGCCGCTCGGCCGGGATGGTCACGCTGCCGTCGACCTGCTCGAGCGTGGCCTGGAAGGTCCGTACCGGCACCGCCTGCTCTACCCTCTGCGTGATCCGCAGGTGATCGCCTGTCGCGGAGCCCTTGTTGCGGACGGTGACATCCCAAGCCAGTTGCGCAGCACCGACCGGCACGGTCACCGGCCAGACCAGGTCATAGGCGCCGCCCGCCGGCACTTTCACCGTCTGCCGCGCCGGGGCCTTGCCCGGCACCGGCGTCACCGCCACCTCGGCCTCGACCTCCATGGACGAGCCCGTGGTATTGCGGACGGTGAACATGGCGTTGAACCGGTCGCCCTCGCGCACCATCGGCGGCAGGCCGGAATGCACCATCAGGTCCTGGGTGGTCTTGATGGACGCATCGCCTGTGCCGAACAGGCCCTGCCCGGCATTGGCCACCGCGACGATGCGGAAACTGGTCAGGGAATCGTTAAGCGGGATCGTGACCTCGGCGTTGCCGTCGGCATCGAGCGGGGCGCGGCCTTTCCAGATCAGCAGGGTATCGAACAGCTCGCGGGCGCTCTCGCGGCCGCCGCCGCCGCCGGTCGGAACCGCCTTGCGGCCATAATGGCGCTTGCCGACCACCTGCATCTGGGCGGTAGACGACCACACTTCCATGGCCCGCTCGCCCATCATGGCATCGAGCAGATTCCAGGAATTGTTGGGCGCCAGCGCCAGCAGACCCTCGTCGACGGCGGCGATCGCCACTTCGCCACCCGCCGGCATGTCCTTGCCGTTGGCGCGCTCGACATGGATCTTCACCTTGACCTGCTCACGGATCCTGAAAGTGTCGTCCGAGGGCTTGACCTGGACGTCGAGCCGATGCGGCGCCCAGCCGACCCTGATCTTGCCCATACCCATGCGATAGGCGGGCTTGGACAGGTCGACCAGTGCCGTCGGCTTGCCGCCGTCCCGCACCACCAGCCAGCGTGGCAGATCGTATTCGCGGGCCATGTCGGACAGCCACGTCTTCCAGTCTCCGACCCGGCCGCGGACCGCCAGCACCGATACGTAGATATTGGGCGCGTAATTGTCGCGGATCGGCACCTTGACCACCGGATCGCTGCCCGACAGTTCGGTCACGAAGCTGTCGATGACGCCTTCGCGCTCGACGGTCACCAGCGCCGTCGCCGTGCGGAACGGCGAGCGGACTTGGAAGCGGGCGGTCTGGCCCGCCTCGTATTCGGGCTTTTCGGGGATCACGTCCATGCGATCGCTGGCCGATTGGTCGAACCAGGTGTTCTCCGGACCGGCCACATAGGCCGACGCTGTCGCACCGGCCACATGGCCGCCGCCGTCCCGGGTCTGGGCACGGATCAGCACCTCGCCCGAGACTCCGGGCGCCACATCGCAGTGGAGATAGCCACCGGCATCCGTATCGCCGTCGCAGGAGGCCGGCAGCAGGCTGACCTTGGTAGAGCTCTCATAGTCGTAGAAGCCGCCGATCAGCCGTTTGCGGTAGGAGTAGACGGTCTTCTGGTAGAGCGCGACGCGCACATTCTGGCCGGAGACGGGTTTCCCCTTCAGGTTCACCGCCGCGACGGTGAACCGCAGCTTGTCGCTGCTGCCGGCCCAACCGTCGGTCCTGATGCCCAGATTGACGGCGGCGGGATACAGGCCGATGCGGCTGGTCGCGGTCTGGATCTCGCCGTTGGCGTCGGCATATTCCAGTTCGGCCACCATGCGCGACGGCTCTTCCAGTTCCTTGGGCACGGCTGCCGTGACCCTGAGCGCCCCCTTGTCATCGAGGGTAAGCGGCATCACCTGGGTGATCGGCTTGGCAGAGGGCCCCTGCGCCTCGGGATCGACATCGAAGGGACTGCCCTCGTTGGTCTGTAGCCCCACCTTCACCGGCCTGCCGCCGAAGGTGTAGCCGTCATGGTCGGGAAACGAGACCGGCCAGGGCGTGACCACCGTGCGCAGCTTGACCTGGGCGCCGCCCGCGCCGCCGCCGGACAGATAGCTGACATAGAGATCGAGCGGCACCTGCTTGGGCCGCACCTGCGGCTTGTCTGGTCCCTGCACCACGGCCGACATGGTCGGCACGCGGAACTGCTCGACCTTGAAGGAGCCGGCGGTAAATGTCCGGTCACCGAGCTGGAGCTGGACGATGTAGTCTCCCAGCTTCGCTTCGGGCGGGATCTGCCAGGTTTGCAGCGCGATGCCGTTGGCATCGAAGGTCACGTCGCTCGCGTAACGGGCGTCGCTGCCGGCATGGACGATGGCGACCTTGACCGGCGCCGCGCCGGGCCTGATCGCGGCGATGCCAGCCGAGGTGTGCCGGCGCAGGAAATGCTTCATCGACACGGTCTCGCCGGCCCGGAACAGCGGCCGGTCGAACACGGTATGCACCAAGGACTCCTGTGCACCGTAAGACGACATGTTGAAGTCGTAAGGGGCGATGCCGTTGTTCCACGACGTGAGCGTGAAGCTCATGTCGGAGTCGGTGCGGGCGCTGATCATCAATGGATGGCTACCGTAGGCGCCGCAGCGCTCGGACGCATAGCCAGGCTCGGGCAGCTTGCCGGCGGCGACGGAAACGATGCCGCCCTTGCCGGTCTCGCCGGTCCACAGCACCTGGCCGGTGCAGAAATCGCTGACGGAGATCTTGGCGCCCCTGACCGGGACGGCGTCATGCAACTGCGTGACCCAAATGGCCGAGCCTTCGCGCCCCCACTTGAAGTGCACCGCCATGTCGGTGACCAGGGCGGCAGTCGCCACGTGGCGCACCTTTCCCTTGGCCATCAGCGCCTCGCCGAGGATCGGGCTGGCCAGTTCGATCACATAGAAGCCGGGATTCTTCAACGGGATGCCGACGACCTCGAATGCCTTGGCGCCTTCGGGTTTGGGCAGGCGGAAGGCCATGGTTTTCACGCCCTCCTCGCCCTTGCCGGAAAATACCGAGGTGTCGCCGGTGCGCTCCTGCCACTTCCGCTGGTCGCCTTCGCCGGTCCATTCTCCGCGCGATTCCATGCCGGACTTCACCCGTCGCAGCCATTCAGCGATCTGCTGGTCGTTTTCGCTCATGCGCGCGGCGGTACCGGGCATGGCCGGAGTCACTGACGCCTTCCCCGCGACCAGAGGCTCGATATTGCGGACGGTCACCGGCAGGACGCCGTCCTCGTGGACTTCGATGATGCCGAACTCGCCGTTGAACTTGGCGAGCGGCGGAAAGCTGTCGATCCGCATCTCGAGCGGAAACCGGTCGCCATTCTCGAGCTTGCGGCCCGCGTCGTCGGCCATGCCCGCCGGCATGGCCAGCTGGAGCGTGGATCGCTCGGGAAACGGCCCCTTGAATTCCACGGTCTGCAGCGTGGCCTCGCGGGTCGCCGTATCCGGCTTGAAGGTCTTGCCGCCCGGACCGGTCATGGTAATGGCCAGCGCCTTGTCGCGCGGTACCGGCGACGTGAAACCGACCCGGATCGGCCGCATGGGCAGGCAACCGGCCTTGGCGTTGACCCGCTCGCATTCGGCGCGGGCGGTAAAGGCGGGACGCACCTGATAGGCCAGCCGCTGCTCGCCTGGTGTCGCGATGCCCCCAGGCGTGGCGATCCCCTGGCCCCAGACCAGTTCCACGCGCGTTGCCGGCGGCAGGCTGCGCTGGCATCTGGCGAGGGTGATCTGCGTCTCGGCCTTGTCTGTCATGGCCCGGTCGCGGATACGAACCTCGTTCCAGTCGCCGTCCTTCCACAGGATCGAATAATAGGAATAGCCGATGCGCCGTTGCACCTTCAGCATGGCGGCCCGATCGGCGCCGCGCAGCACCTTGAGCGGAATGCGTTCGCCGATGCCGTCGACGGCGCAATAGCCGTGCTGCTCCACCGACGCCGGGTCGGCCGGCGCATCCAGCGCCAGCACGAAGACCTGGTTCTCGTCGATCCGCTCCGAGCCTTCATAAGGCAGGCTGGCCCTGATCGACGGCCCACCGGTGTCGAAGGTGAATTCGCGGGCGCCGGTAACGGCGGCGCCGCCGATGTCCGTCACGTCCGGATTCACCGTGAACCTGCACACGGCGCCGCCAGGCAGGTCCTGATCGAAATCGTAAACCCAGTTGCGCGGATCGGCCCATCGGCCCTTGCCTTTGGCCGGGCAGCTTACGGTGAAGGGATCAGGCAGCCGCGGATCGCCCAGCGCCACCATATTGTCCGAGAAGCGGACCGCGACCTGGCGCACATCCTTGACCGTTCCGGTGGGTGTGAACACCTCGACCGACGCAGCCTGTGCAGCGCTTGTCCCCATCGCGGCGATGACCGCCGCCAGCAACAATCGCTTCATGCCGGAAACTCGCACCATGGTCCCGCCTCCACGCGATCCGGCAAGGCCACGGTCCATGTGCAGGCCGCCCCGCCAGAGCAGGATTGTACCCGCCCCGGCCGGTTAAACTCCACTGTTCAAATACGAAACACGGACCGCGCCGTGCGGCTGCGGCGGCCTGACTGCCGTCTGGCCAGTTGCCGCCGTTCAGCCAGCCGGGACCCAGCCAGCATGGAAGCCGAAGGGTACCCGGGACGGAATCATGATTCGCGCCACCGGCGGCGCGGTGAAGTCGCGTGCATCGATCACCAGGCATTCGCTGCGCTGGCTATTGGCATCCCAGACGAACAGCACCAGGTAACCGTCGTCCTCGGCGGCGGCGCCGTCCCGCTTGCAGAACACGCCCTCGCCTCCCCAGCGATTGTCACCCAGTTCATGAACCAGAACCTCGCCGGTCCGGTCGTCATATTTCAACGCGGCGTTGAACAGGGCGTCATGGTCCAGGTCGAAACGCGCCGCATAGGTGTAGCGCGACTTGCGGCCGCACAAATCGTCATTGATACGAGTGAAATCGCAGTGGTGCCGCGTATCCAGATGACGTTCGGATACGGCGCCCGTCTTCATGTCGAGGCGCCATTCGTAGAGCTGGCCCAGCTGATCGGCCATGTCCGCGTGATTGCCGGCGTTTTCGGTGGCCCGCGCTACATCGGTGCGCAACGACCGGCTGGCCTGGACGATTACCTCGTCGCCCTCCTCCCAGGCGTTTGAGACGTGGAACACCATCGAGGTGTCCACATCGAACCATTTCACGTCCTTGTCCGTGCCCATGCGCGGCACCACGCCGAGACGCGAGCCATTCTCCGGTTCCCAGTCCAGCATCAGGCCGCCGGCCATGGCGCGGACAAAATCGAAGGTGATCGGCATGTCGAGGAACACGGTGTAGTGCTCGGTGATGGCGCAGTCATGCATCATCACGCCCTTGGGAATGGTGATCGGCGCGGTGTGGACGATCTCGCCTTCGGCGCTGACCACGCTGTGTGTCAGATAGGGCGGCATGGGCGAATAGCCGAAGGTGATCATCTCGCCGGTCACCGCATCGACCTTGGGATGGGCAGTGAAGGGATGGCGCAGCTTGCCGCCGAAATTGTACTCGCCCTCGGTATCAAGGCCGGGCAGCGACATGCGGTGCGGCGGCGCGGCCTCCATCAACGCGTACAGGGTCTTGTTGTGATAGACCATGGCCGTATTGGCGGTGTTCTTCATCAGGCCTTCGGCGGGCGGCGCAACGCCCTTCACGAAGTCGCCCATAGCTGCCATGCCCTTCCAGATCCAGGTGCCCTTCGCCCGCTCCTTGCGCAAGCCTTCGGTGTCGACGAAGCGGTTTCGATAGGTGGCGCGGCCCTTGTCGAACTGCACCGCGTGGATCATCCCGTCGCCGTCGAAGATGTGGTAGGTGGCCGGATCCGGCACGTAGACCGGATTGGGCCCGATGCGCAGGAAATGTCCGTTCAGGTCCTCGGGGATCTTGCCGATCACCTCGACGCAATCGGCGACGGTCTCTTCGGACACCGGCGCGTAATTGCCGCTCAGGAACGGATTGAAGACGTCGGGAGCCTTGGCTTGTGTGGACACAATACGCACCTCGGTGTGAGTGAATGATGATGCTCGAGCCGGGAATCGGCATGAAGCGTAATGAATTTACCTATCGGTAACAACATGAAAAGCAGCAGTGGCGGTGAATATCGCCTGGCCATATCGCCCGGGCGCATTCGGCGTTATTGTACCCGCCGGGTTCACCTGGGGAGGGAACAATGACCGAGACGAGCGCCGAACTGACAATCCTGGTCTGGAGCGTCATCCTGACCTTCGTGCTGATCCTGGTGCCGGCCACGCAGTCGGTGCTGGTCAACGGCATGAAGGTGATGACCGGTCCGCGCGACAACCTGCCGGAGCCCGGCGTGGTCAACAAGCGGCTGCGCAGGCTGGCCGCCAACATGATCGAGAACCTGGTGCTGTTCGCCCCGCTGGTGCTGGCGGCGGCCGCGGCCGGCATCTCCAACCAGTGGACGGTGCTGGGTTGCCAGCTGTTCCTCGGCGCCCGGCTCATCCACGCCTTGGTCTACGCTTTCGGCATCCCCTGGATCCGCCCCATTTTCTGGGCGGTGGCGGTTGCCGGCATGGGCATGATCGCGTGGCAAGTACTGGCGTAGCCACGTGCGTGCGCCATCCTGTTGCGCGCGATAATTCGCTTCGCTAGCCTTGTGTCGGAAGAGGCCGATCCATGTGGCGAAGCATAGCCAACCAGTTGCTTGGGCTGGTGGGGCGCATCATCTGGTATTCAAGCCGGCGCGAGCGGGCCCAGTTCACGGCGTGGCGGGTCATCCGCGCGTCCTATCCCGTGCTGTCCAGATTGTATCTGCTGGGGGTGAATCCCCGGCAGCAGAAGGACTGGCGCAGTTCCATGCTCAACCGGATTCTGAGCGTGTTCACCCGCATCGACGCCGACTTCACGCTGCACCTCGACATTCGCGGCGCCTGGCTGCTCAAGGAAGCGCACCGGCAATATGGCGGCGTGCTGATCTGCACCGGCCATTTCGGACTCACGCTGGCATCGCACAAGGGTCTTCTGGATCTGGGTCTCGACCCGGTCTTCATCGGCTCGGGCCAGCGCGGCGCCCGCGACATGTCAGGCTGGAACTGGGGCACTGCCACGCCCATCGATCTGGTGGATTCCGACCGGTCTGACGTCCTGCTTCAGGCTGCACGTCGGCTGCGGGACGGCGCCGTGGTGATCGGCTATGTGGACTTCGACCCGCTGGCCCATGGCCTGCGCTGCAACCCGGCGTCCCTGGCAATCTCGCCCAATGCGTTTTCGTGGGCCCAGATCAACCGTTTTCCCATGCTGTTCATGGCGTCCGAACCAAGCGAGGACGGCCGTATCGTGCTGGAATTTACCCAGCCCATTCACGCCATTCCCGACAGCCCCAGGAGCGCGCTCGCCTGCGCCGCCGAGTTCGGCGACTTCATGACCTCGCGCACCGGCCGCAACCACGTGGTGATGCGGCCCAAGGAAGCGTCTCGAGCGCTTTAGCGGGATGAGATAGAGATTCAGAGAAAAGTATGTAATCTACTAATTTAATTGTCATCCCCGCCTTGAGCGGGGACCCATATCGATATCAGCCACGCCATGTCCGAAAAACAATACTACGTCTATATTGTCACCAACAAAACGCGCGGCACGCTTTACACCGGCGTGACATCAGACCTCACCAGACGCATCGCCCAGCACAAGAGCAAAGTGCTTCCCGGTTTCACCGCGACCCACGGCCTCGACAAGCTGGTCTACTACGAAGTGTTCGGCGACGTCACCGAGGCCATCCGCCGCGAGAAGCGGCTGAAGCGCTGGAATCGTGCCTGGAAGATCGAGGTCATCGAAGCCGGCAATCCCTACTGGAAGGACCTGTTCCTCGAGTGGTTTTAGGGCGTGGCCGTCATCGCCATGGGTCCCCGCTCGCGCTTCGCTTGGCGGGGATGACAATGTTTTTTTGTTTCGCCTTCTCGCGAGCAAAATAGGGGTTCTATGTGCTTTGCGGACTACTGGTTCTGAGCGAATGCACTGGGTCGGCTGCGCCTGCATAGTGGTCCCGCATCTCGCGAACCCTTTGGGCAAGTGCCTCTGGATCAACGTCAATGAGCGAGCAGTTCACCTTGTGGGTGCGCGGGTATAGACGCCGCGTAAGTCTTCCAATGCCAAGGCATACCGGGCTCTATCGTGTTCAGAATGAGCATCGAAAGCGTGAGGAACGCGATGCACATCAAGGCAGGAGGAATCACCTTCCATCGGTTGAAGCGAATGACGAGCTCTTCGGGCTTGGACATTGTACTTATGCCCGCCGCGCTACGTTATTCCGCCGCCGCCTTGGGCTCGGGCTCCTGCCAGGTGAGGATGGGCGCGCGGGCGGCGCGGGTCTCGTCGAGACGGCCGACGGGCGCGAACCTTGGCGCCGACGCGAACCGCTCGGTGTCGCCGGCCTTCGCCGCCAGCGCCAGCGAGCGCATGGCGCCGATGAAGTCGTCGAGGCTCTCCTTGCTCTCGGTCTCGGTTGGCTCGACCAGCATGGCGCCGTGCACCACCAGCGGGAAATACATGGTCATGGGGTGATAACCCTCGTCGATCAGCGCCTTGGCGAAATCGAGGGTGGAGACGCCCGTGTCCTTGAGGAACCGGTCGTCGAACAGCGCCTCGTGCATGCACGGGCCGTCGAACGACGCGGACATGACGTCCTTCAGGCTCTCGCGGATGTAGTTGGCATTGAGCACGGCGTCTTCGGCCACCTGCCGCAGGCCGTCGCCGCCATGGCTGAGCATATAGGCAAGCGCCCGCACGAACATGCCCATCTGGCCGTGGAACGCGGTCATGCGGCCGACACGGGCGTGCGGCACGTCCTCGACCAGGCTCAGGTCCTGACCGTCTCGCGCCACATAGGCCGGCGGGATGAACGGCAACAGCGCCTCGGAGAACACCACCGGGCCGGCGCCGGGTCCGCCGCCGCCATGGGGCGTCGAGAATGTCTTGTGCAGGTTGATGTGCATGGCGTCGACGCCCAGATCGCCCGGCCGTACCTTGCCCACGATGGCGTTGAAATTGGCGCCGTCGCAGTAGAAGAACGCACCCGCTGCATGAACTTTCTCGGCTATCTCGATGATATCGTTCTCGAATAGGCCGCAGGTGTTCGGATTGGTCAGCATCAGTGCCGCCACGTCCGGCCCGAGCTTGGCAACCATGGCGTCCACATCGACGCGGCCGGCCGGCGTCGCCGGGATCGGATCGACGCTATAGCCGCACAGCGCCGCCGTCGCCGGATTGGTGCCGTGGGCGGATTCGGGAACCAGCACCCGGCTGCGCGCGTCGCCGCGGGCCTCGAGCGCCGCGCGGATCACCATCAGGCCGCACAATTCCCCATGGGCGCCGGCCTTGGGCGACAATGCGACACCAGGCATGCCGGTCAGCGTGGTCAGCCAATGGGACAGCTGCTCCATCAGCTCGAGCGCGCCCTGTACCGTCGAGACCGGCTGCAACGGATGGATGTCGGCAAAGCCCGGCAGTGCGGCGACCTTTTCGTTGAGGCGCGGATTGTGCTTCATTGTGCACGAGCCCAGCGGGAACAGGCCCATGTCGATGGCATAGTTCTTCCGGCTCAGGCGGGTATAGTGCCGCACCGCCTGGGGCTCGGAGAGACCCGGCAGCCCGATGGGACGGGTGCGCGCGAGGCCGCCAAGACGGTCGGCCTCCAGATCGGCGTCCGGCAGGTCGACGCCGGTACGGCCCCAGCCGTCCAGCTCGAACAGCAGCTTCTCGTCGAGCGCCAGCGCCTTGTTGCCGGTCCAGGTGGCGCCGGCGGTTTCTCCCGTACTGACCGAAGGCCCGGTCGGGCGTCCCTGCCGGTTCATTGCAGCACCTCCGTCAGCGCCGCGCCCAGCGCGGCGATGTCCTCATCCGTATTGGTCTCGGTGACCGCGACCACGATCAGGTCGTCCAGCTGCGTGTGAAAGCGCGACACCGGCACGCCGCCCAGTACCTGATGCTGCGCCAGCAGCTCGATCGTCTGCGCGGCCGAGCGCGGCACCCGGATGGTGAACTCGTTGAAGAAGGTCTCGTTCAGCACCTCGACGCCCGGGACGCGCGCCAGCGTATCGGCCGCGCGGATGGCCCTGGCATGGTTGAGCCGCGCCAGCCGGCGCAGCCCTTCCTCGCCCAGCAATGTCATGTGAATCGTGAAGGCCAGCGAGCAAAGTCCTGAATTCGTGCAGATATTGCTCGTCGCCTTTTCACGGCGAATATGCTGTTCACGGGTCGACAGGGTAAGCACGAAACCGCGTCTGCCGTCTGAATCCACCGTCTCGCCGCAGAGCCGCCCGGGCATCTGCCGGACATATTTCTGGCGGGTGGCGAACAGCCCCAGATAAGGGCCGCCGAAATTGAGACTGTTGCCGATGGACTGGCCCTCGCCCACCACGATGTCGGCGCCCATCTCGCCCGGCGACCGGATGGCGCCCAGCGAAACCGCCTCGGTGACCACGACGATCAGCAGCGCGCCGGCTTCGTGCACTTTCTCGGCCAAGGTCGACAAGTCACTGATCCGGCCAAAGAAATCCGGGTTCTGAACGACCACGCAGGACGTGTTCTGGTCGATCAGCGCGGCCAGGTCCTCGCCGCCTTCCGGCGCCGGCGCGCGGCGCAGGATCACCTCGTCTTCCGGGGTGAATCGGGTCACGGTCTCGACCACGTCGGCATATTGCGGGTGGAGGTTGCCGGACAGGATGACCTTGCGGCGCTTGGTGACCCGCTGGGCCATCAGCACCGCCTCGCCGCAGCCGGTCGAGCCGTCATACATCGAGGCGTTTGCCACATCCATGCCGGTGAGCCGCGCCACCTGGGTCTGGAATTCGAACAGATATTGCAGCGTGCCCTGGCTGATCTCGGGCTGGTAGGGCGTGTAGGCGGTCAGGAACTCGCCGCGCTGCATCAGGTGCTGGACGCTGGCCGGCACATGATGGCGATAGGCGCCCGCCCCGACAAAGAACGGCACGCTGCCGGCCGAGACATTCTTTGCCGCGAGCGCCTCCATGTGGCGCTGCACTTCCAGCTCGCCCTGGTGGCGCGGCAGGTCGAGCGGCCCATCGAGCCTGGCTGCCGGCGGCACGTCGCGGAACAGGTCGTCGACCGACGCGGCGCCCATGCTGGCCAGCATGTCGCGCCTGTCACCGTCGCTCAGCGGCAGGTAACGCATTCAGTGATCCCTTCTCTTCTTGGCGTCGCGCATGCGGGCAATGCCCGACGGCGTGCCGTTGGGCGTGCTGGAGGGGCCGGAAAACCGGAAACCGCCCTCGCGCCGCCAGACGCGGCGGGACAGGTCCAGCATGGGCCGGCGCAAGGTCCGCCAGTCGGCCGGTTCGCCGGACGGCGGCGCCCGGAACAGGATGGTGTCGGCGCGGGTCCAGCGCATTCAGTCGAGCCCTTCCACAAAGGCCTTGTAGTCGGCCTCGGACATCAGCGCGGCAACCTCGTCCGGTTTGGACAGCTTGACCTTGAAGATCCAGCCGTCGCCCGTCGGCGCCGAATTGACCAGCGCCGGGTCGCCGTCGAGCGCCGCGTTGCCCTCGACCACCTCGCCGGAGACCGGTGAATAGAGTTCGCTGGCGGCCTTGACGGATTCGATCACCCCGGCCTCGCCGCCGGCGGCCAGCGTCTTGCCGGCCTCAGGCACTTCCACGAAGACCACGTCGCCCAGCGCGTTCTGGGCATAGTCGGTGATCCCCACGACGCCGATCCCGCCTTCCAGCCGGATCCATTCGTGGTCTTTGGTGTAGCGGACGTCGCTCATGGACACGGCTCCTATTTCCAGCCTTTGGGAACGAAGGGAAGCGGCGCGATGCGCGCCGGGTGAACCTTGCCGCGGATGACAAGGCCGATGGCCGTGCCGTCATCGGCGTAATCGGGGGTGACGTAGCCCATGGCGACGGGACCGCCCACGCTCGGCCCGAAGCCGCCCGAGGTGATCTCGCCGATCTCGTTGCTGGTCTCGTCGACGATGATGGTGTGCGCCCGCGCCGGAGCCTTGCCCTCGGGCCGGATGCCGACGCGGATGCGCCGGGGTCCGGCGAACAGCTGCTCCAGGATCGGCTCGGCGCCGAGGAAGCCGCCTTCCAGCTTGCGCCGTTTGCCGATGGTCCAGGTAAGTCCCGCCTCGACCGGCGTGGTGTTCTCGTCCAGGTCGGCACCGTAAAGGCACAGTCCGGCCTCGAGCCGCAGCGAATCCCGCGCGCCCAGACCGGCCGGCATCACCTCGGGCTGGGCAAGCAGCAGCCGGGCCAGCGTCTCGGCGTGTTCCGCCGGCACCGATATTTCCACGCCGTCCTCGCCCGTATAGCCCGAGCGGCTGACCCAGCAGTCGATACCGCCCAGCGTCAGCTCGCGGGCGCTCATGAACGGCATGGCGCCGATATGCGGATCCAGCCGGGCGATGACGTCAACCGCCTTGGGCCCCTGCAGCGCGACCAGCGCCCGGTCGTCCAGCATGACAACGGTGCCCGGCGGCATATGCGCCTGCATGTGGGCGAGATCCCCGCTCTTGCAGCCGGCATTCACCACCACATACAGGTCGGATTCCCGGCGGGTGACCATCAGATCGTCCATGATGCCGCCATGGGCGTTGGTGAACAGGGTATAGCGCTGGCGGCCCACCTTCAGCGCCTCGATGTCGCCGGGCACCAGCCGCTCGAGCGCCTCGATGACGCCCGGCCCCTTCACCAGCACCTGTCCCATATGCGACACGTCGAACAGGGCGGCCGAGGCGCGGCAGTGCAGATGCTCGGCCATGATGCCGGCCGGATAGCGAATCGGCATGTCGTAGCCCGCGAAGCCGCCGAACTCGGCGCCGAGTTCGCGGTGCAGTCCATGGAGCGGGGTGGTGAGCAGCGTTTCCGGAGCGGTCATCGGGTTCCTGACATGTGGGCAAGCCACCCGCGTCCGGATGGACGAAGGCTGCCCCCTCTGTCTTCGGAACCTGAGAGATTTACCGGACTCCCGCCATCGGCGAGGGCCCGAATTACTCCTTCGGTGAGCAGCACCAGGATGGTGCGTCTGCTTTCCAGAGTGCCTGTACCCGTGCGGTCCTTTTGCCTGAAAGTTTCCGGGGCGGTTGCTTCTTCGGCGCCGGCAAGGACCGGTCTCTCCCGCAAGGGCGTGAGGCGTAGCAGGAAGGTAGCAGGCGGCGGGTGGGAGTCAAGGCGGGCCCGCTGTCAGCCGCAGCGAATGCCCAGTCAATTGCGCGCGGTAAGACGGCGCGAGCATACGGGCCAAGGACCATCGGCAGCCATTCGCTCATGCAGACTGGCTCTCCGGCCGCGCGGACCTAAGTTTACAGGATGACAGATCGCCTCACCGCCCTTGAACGCGTATTCGAACTGGCCAGGTCGGGCTCCTGCGATGGGATCGACGCCCTTCGCAAGCAGCTCAAGGCCGAAGGCTATGCCGATACGCAGATCACCGGTCCCACCCTGCTGAAACAGTTGCGCGAACTCTGCGCCGCCGCGCAGAAGCCCTAGGCGCAAGCCTCGGCCCGCGATGTCCCTGCGCGCTGGCGATTGCCCGCCGGTGCGGCTAGGCTTGCGGTAACAGGGGCTGCATTGATTTCGGGGGCATCATGTTTCAGGCATCCACGGAAACCGGCGGACGCGTATCCGCCGTGATGCGGCAGTTCCTTCCCGCCGGCCTCGTCATGGCGGCGGCGCTGATGCTGGCGCTGCCCGCATCGGCAGCGGGCACGGCAGGCGCCGGGGCGCCGGCTGCCGCCAGGGCCTTCGACCTGGGGCCACCCAAGCCCGGCCCGTTCGTGGTCCGCGCCGATTTCGAATTGCACGACGTCAACGCCATCAACGACGTGACGGAAACCTTCGAGCTGGCCGGCGTGCTGACGCTGATCTGGAAGGATCCGCGCCAGGCGTTCGACCCGGTCGCCGCCGGCGTGGACGAAAAGGTCTACCAGGGCGGGTACCAGTTCGCCGAGGTTGCCCCGGGCTGGTATCCGCAGGTGGTGCTGGTCAACGAATCCGGCCTGTACCAGAACAGCGGCGTGGTGCTTCGGGTCAAGCCGGACGGCACCTCGACCCTGATCGAGACAGTGAACGCGGTGGCGAAAGGGGATTTCGACATGCGCCGCTTCCCCTTCGACCGGCAACGCCTGGACGCCGTCTTCGAGGTGCTGGGCTTCGGCGTGGACGAGATCGTGCTGGAGGCCATCCCGGGCGACGCGGATACGCTGACCCGCGGCGTCAAGATTCCGCAATGGCGCATCCTTGGCGGACGCCTGACCTCCGGCAGCCGCCTCGCCACCCATGCCGGCAGTGGCGGCGTCGGCTCGGCCCTGACGGTGAGCGTCGACGTGGAGCGCGAGTCGTTCTATGTGCGGCGGCTGATCACCCTGCCGCTGGTGCTGATCGTGCTGCTGTCGTTCTCGGTGTTCTGGATGGACCGGTCGTCGCTGGGCGACAGGCTGAGCGTGTCGTTCATGGGCATCCTGACCGCCGTCGCCTATCAGATCGTGATGAGCGGGCTGTTGCCGCCAATCTCGTATTTCACCCTGATGCACGGCTTCCTGACCATCAGCTTCCTGATCATGGTCGCCTCGGTGGTGGTCAATCTGGTGGCGGGCCGGCTGGACCAGCTGGGCAAGGCGGCGCTGTCCGACCGCATCGACAAGCGCAGCCGGTGGGCGTTTCCGCTGGTCTATTTCGGCATCATCTTCACCATGCTCGGGGTGACCATGCTGGTTACCTGACGGCCTGGCCGATCAATGCGGGTACTCTGCCCCTTGGCCTCGGTGACCGGCCTGTGACAGGCTGTCCTGTGATCGTCCAGCCACCGGAGGCCAATTCATGAACTGGGACGCAGTAACGGCGCTCGCCGAAGTGGCGGGTGCCGCCGCCGTCGTGATTTCGCTGCTTTATGTCGCGCGGCAGCTCCGGCAGAGCGCCAATTTCACCCGCGCCACCAGCCAGCAGATGCTGATCGACAAGACCACGGACCACAATCGCTGGATTTGCGAGGACCCGCAGCGCATTGAAATCCTGCGCCGCGCCGTGGGCGGATTCCACGACCTGCCGCCGAACGAGCAGCATCTGGTCTACACCGTGTTCTCGGCCTTCCTGACCGGCCTGGAGAATGCCATCTATTTCCGGCAGGCGGGCGTTTGCCCAGATGCGGTCTATGCCATGCAGGAGCGCACGGCCATGCTGATCCTGCGCACCAGGGGCGGCCAGGAATTCTGGGAAAGCGGCCAGTTCCTGATCGGCGACGACGTCCGCCACAAGATCGAGGACCTGCTCAAGCGCAAGGAAGACGGCATGCCGCCGCTGCACATGGTCATGCCTTGGCTGGGCACGGCGTCGGCGACGGCCTGATGAAAAGCGTCAGAGGTAGCGCGGGATCGGGCCGAGTTGCGGCGTCATGTCATCGGTGAGGTCGAGCACCACTTCGTCCACATAGCACCAGCCCCAGCCTTCCGGCGGATCGTAACCTTCGATGACCGGGTGGCCGGTCTGGTGGAAATGGGCGGTCGCATGCCGGTTGGGCGAGTCGTCGCAGCAGCCCACATGTCCGCAGGTGCGGCACAGCCGCAGATGCACCCAGGGCGCGCCAATCTTCAGGCAGTCCTCGCAGCCTTTGGCGCTGGGCGTGACAGGATGGATGGAATCGGCATGGCTGCACGCGTTGGACATCGCAGGCTCCCTGCATCAATCAGGTGAATGGAGCACCGTCCGTACCGCTCGCGTCAAGCCCCGCAAACCGTCAGCCCAAGGCATCGAATGCCTCGCGAACCGCGTCCGAACTTGCACGAAAGACCGCCAGCACCTCTGGATCGAACTTGCCGGCATGAAGCCGGCCGGTGCCGTCGCCCTCCAGGATCATGCCCATGACGTGGTCATGCTGCAGCGCGGCCCGGTACGGCCGGGCCTCACGCAGCGCATGATAGACATCGCAGATGCCGACAATGCGCGCCTCCAGCGGAATTGCCTCCCCCGCCAGTCCATGAGGATAGCCCGAACCGTCCCAGCATTCGTGGTGGTATAGCACTGCGTTGGCCGCCACTTTCAGTGTGATGTCTTCGGAATCGCGCAGGATGTTGAACCCCATCACAGGATGTTGCCGCATCACCGCCCATTCCGCTTCATCGAGCGGTCCCGGCTTGTTGATGATGGCATCCGGTACGACGATCTTGCCGATATCATGCAGGCTCGCGGCATAAGACAGCCTGGCGGAAAGATCGGGGCCCAGCCCCATGCCCCGGCACAACGCCTCGCACACAGCGCTAACGCCCGCATCATGATAGCGAAGCGTGACCGATCGCATGGCCTCCACCGCCGTCAGACAACGTCGAACAGTTGCAGTAACTGTATTCATTGGCCACGCCCTCGCGCGCTTTATGCATTGCCCGCGATGATACACCCGCCCCGGGACGCCCGCCATGCGGCAATGGGAACCGGGGATTGGCAGCCGGTCCGGCCCCCGTTAACCCCGGTAGCGGAACAGGCCTTCCTGCGCCACGGAGGCAACCAGCAGACCCTCGCGGGTATAGACGCTGCCCCGGTTGAATCCGCGGGCGCCCGAGGCGCTGGGGCTGTCCATGTCGTAGAGCAGCCAGTCGTCCATGGTAAACGGATGGTGGAACCACATGGCGTGGTCCAGGCTGGCCGACTGCAGCTTGCCCGACAGCCAGGAAATGCCATGGGGCCGGAAGCAGGTGTCGAGCAGGCTCATGTCGGAGGCATAGGCCAGCATGCACTGGTTCAGCGGCAGGTTGTCGCCCACCGTGTTGCGGGCGCGGAACCAGACCTGCTGATAGGGCGGCGCCTTGACCGGGTCGATGAAATCGTGCCGGCTGACCGGCCGCATCTCGATCGGGCGCGGACGGGCGAAGTGCTTGGCAATGGCCTCGGGGACCTTGTCGATGATCGCCATCCGCAATTCCTCGTCGGTGGGCAGCGACTCAGGCATGGGCACATTGGGCATGTCGAACTGGTGCTCGAAGCCCTCCTCGGGAATCTGGAACGATGCCGCCAGATTGAATATCTGCTTGCCATGCTGGATCGCCACCACGCGCCGCGTCGTGAAGCTCTTGCCGTCGCGCGAGCGGTCGACCTCGTAGATGATCGGCACCTTCGGATCGCCGGGCCGGATGAAGTAGGCATGGAGCGAGTGGCAAATACGGCCTTCCACCGTGCGGTAGGCGGCGGTCAGCGCCTGGCCGATCACCTGCCCGCCGAACACCCGCTGCCAGGTCACGTCCGGACTGATTCCCCGGAACAGATTGACCTCGAGCGGCTCCAGATCGAGCAGGGCGATGACGTCATCGGTGGCTACGCTGTTATTGGCGGTCTTCACGGCGGACTCCGTCATCGGTCGGTTTATCGCGGATTGGTCGCGGTATTATGCGCAGCACCACCCCGCTGTCACGCGATTGCAGGCGGCACCTGACCCGCGTCGCGCGCCGAACGGCGCCGCGGGTCTGGTCGCGCCGGTTTCCATCGCGTCAATCCGGTGCATATAGTGGGGTAGAAAACCAACAAGGAATCTCTATGGCCCGCGCTCCCGCCCCAAAAAAGCCTGCCACCGCCAAGCCCGCGAAACCGCGGGCGGCGGCAAAGAAAAAGCCGTCCGCGCCGCGCGGCGCCTCCGCCAAGCTGGTGGTTCGCAACGCCACGCTCGACGACGTGGGGGCAATCATCGCGCTGGTGCAGCGGGTTTACCCCGACATGCCTCCCTACACGCCGGGCATGGTCCAGGGCCAGATCGTCAACTTTCCCGAAGGCCAGTTCCTGGTGGAATATGACGGCACCGTGGTGGGCTATGCGGCCAGCTTCCGCATCGACGAGACCACGGCGCTGAACCAGCACAGCTGGAGCGTGATTACCGGCGGCGGCTACGGATCGCGGCACGACCCGCACGGCGAGTGGCTGTATGGCATGGAAGTCTGCGTCGACCCGTCGCGGCGGCGTCTGCGCCTGGGCCAGCGGCTGTACGACGAGCGCGAGCGGCTGTGCGAGGCACTGGAGCTGAAGGGCATCGTGTTCGGCGGCCGCATGCCCGGCTGGCAGCGGCGCAGGAAAGCCTATCCGGATCCCATGGACTACGTCGAGGCGGTCAAGGCCCGCCGTGTCGAGGACATGGTGATCTCCTTCCATATCCGCGCCGGATTCGAGCCCATCGGGGTGCTCAGGAATTACCTGGAATCCGACAAGGCCTCGGGCGGATGTGCGACGCATATGGTGTGGCGCAACCCCTATGCACCGCAAGAGAGCAGCCCGCATCATCCGCCGCAGGGACAGAAGGAGGACGTGCGGGTCGCCACCGTGCAGTTCCAGCAGCGCAAGATCGACAGCTTCGAGGAATTCATCGCCAACGTGGAATATTTCGTCGACGTCACGGCCGATTACCGCTGCGACTTCGTGGTGTTTCCCGAACTGTTCACGCTGCAGCTGCTGGCATTCGAGAAGCGCAAGCTGACTCCGGCCGAGGCCCTGGAAACCCTGACCGATTTCACGCCGCGCTTCGTGGCCGCGCTGCGCCAGCTGGCCATCAGCTACAACATCAACATCATCGGCGGCTCGCACCCGACCCGGACCGACGACGGCGACATCCAGAACGTGGCCTATGTGTTCCTGCGCGACGGCTCGGTGCACGCCCAGGAGAAGATTCACCCGACGCCCAACGAGCGGCACTGGTGGAACATCAAGGGCGGCGACAAGGTCGCCACCATCCAGACCGACTGCGGGCCGATCGGCGTGCTGATCTGCTACGATTCCGAATTCCCGGAGCTGGCGCGGCGGCTGGTGGACGAAGGCGCCAAGCTGCTGTTCGTGCCGTTCTGCACCGACAGCCGCCAGGGCTATCTGCGGGTGCGCTATTGCTGCCAGGCACGGGCCATCGAGAACCAGTGCTATGTGGTGATGTCGGGCAATGTGGGCAACCTGCCCAACGTGGACAACATGGACATCCAGTATGCCCAGTCATGCATCCTGACGCCCTGCGACTTCCCGTTCGCCCGCGACGGCATTGCCGCGGAAACGACCGAGAACGTGGAAACCGTGGCGATCGCTGACCTGGACATGACCGACCTGTCGTGGGCCCGCGCCCAGGGCACGGTGCGCAACCTGCGCGACCGGCGCTTCGACCTCTACAAGGTTGTCTGGCATGATGGCGGCTAAAGCAGGAAAGTAGGCGAGGCCGTGCCGGAGAATCCTGCACAGGGTCAGGAACGGGGGAGTCGTTATGAGCTGGAGTCCATTTTCGGAAGAGGTGATGG
Organism: Emcibacter sp. SYSU 3D8; assembly: GCF_039655875.1. Taxonomy (NCBI): domain Bacteria; kingdom Pseudomonadati; phylum Pseudomonadota; class Alphaproteobacteria; order Emcibacterales; family Emcibacteraceae; genus Emcibacter; species Emcibacter sp. SYSU 3D8. The sequence continues at coordinate 778,341 of NZ_JBBYXK010000001.1, forward strand.
CCGATCCGGCCAACGGTCATCGCCAATTATTGTCCGCCTGCCCCGTTCATCGATGCGATGAGCTGAACCCGCCGTTCTATACGCTCTCGCTCTATGAGGACGTGGCGAATGCGCTGCAGGACATCGAGACATTCTCGAGCCGGCATGGCCAGGGCCCGGCGTTCCAGGATCCCATCGGCATGCTGTGCGATCCACCGCAGCATTCCTATTTCCGCAAGCTGGTCCAGGGAGCGTTCACGCCGAAAAAGGTGAACGAGCTGCGCGCCCCCGTGGTCGAGCTGACGGCCGGGCTGATCGAGAACGTGCTGCGCGGCCCGGCCGCGTTCGACCTGCACGATGCCATCGCCTTTCCCCTGCCGGTGATCATCATTTCACGGCTGCTTGGCGTGCCCGAGCAAGACCTCGACCGGTTCAAGATGTGGTCGGACATGCAAGTCTCGATCATGGGCGCCAAGGACCCGGCGCCCTATGCCGCCGAACAGGCGGTCTTCCAGTCCTACATGACCGCGCACCTGCTGGGACGCCAGGCCAGGATCGCGGCAGGCGAGGCCGTGCCGGACGACCTGCTGACCCTGGTTGCCAACGCCCGCGACGAGCATGGTAAGTTCGTCCCCCAGTCGGACGCGCTCTCGGTGCTGAACCAGCTTCTGGTGGGCGGCAACGAAACCACCACATCGCTGATCACCAACCTGATGTGGCGCCTGCTGGAGCGGCCGGAGCGATGGAAGATGCTGGTCGAGAACCCCGACCTGATCGATTCCGCCATCGAGGAAAGCCTGCGCTACGACCCCCCGGTGCTGGGCCTGTACCGGAACACCACGCGGGATGTGACCCTGCACGGCCAGACCATTCCCGCCAACAGCAAGGTGCTTATCAATTACGCTGCGGCGAACCGCGATCCGGCGGTGTTCGAGCGGCCGGACGAGTTCGATATCACCCGTCCGCGCAAGCGACACATGGCGTTCGGCCACGGCATCCATTTCTGCATCGGGGCGCCGACCGCCCGTCTCGAGGCGGAAGTAGCGTTGCGGGCGCTGGCCGAGCGGATGCCCGATCTGCGGCTGGTCGATCCGGGCGAGCGCATCGGGCCGTTTTTCCTGTGGGGCCGCCGCAAGCTCCCCGTCGCGTGGAAGTAAGATCATGAAACTCGGGTACTACGCCATCAACACCGGCCCGACCGCCAGGCCGGACACCATTGCCGCCATCCTGCGATGCGCCGAGGACGCCGGCTTCGAATCGGCCTGGACCGGCGAACACGTGGTCGCCATCGACCCGCAGGCGCCGCCCTCGCCCATCCCGCCCGACCTTCCGATCATCGACACGATCGCCTCGCTGGCGTTCGCGGCAGCCGTGACGACACGGCTGAAGCTCGGCTCGGGCATCATCCTGCTGGCCCAGCGCAATCCGGTGATCCTGGCCAAGGAACTGGCGGGCGTGGATGTCCTGTCGAACGGCCGTCTGCTGTTCGGCGTCGGCGTGGGCTATGTCAAAGGCGAGTTCGACGCGATCGGCGTGCCCTACAGCGAGCGAGGCGCCAGGGTCGACGACCACATCGAGGCGATCCGGGCCCTGTGGACCCAGGACCGGCCCAGCTTCGATGGCCGCTTCACGAAATTCGCCAATATCCAGTCAAAGCCCATGCCAGTGCAGACACCGCACCCGCCAATCATCATTGGCGGCATGTCCGAGGCAGGCTATCGGCGCGCCATCCGGCATGGCGACGGCTGGTTCGGCTTCGGCCAGACCGAGGAAGATGTCGCCGCCTCCCTGGCCGGTCTCAAATCGGCTGCGGCCGAGGCAGGCCGGCCGGAACGATTCGATGCGCTCGAAATTTCCGTGACCCCAAGAGGCCCCGTGGACGCCGACAGGATCAGGCGTTTCGAGGATATGGGCGTCCACCGGCTGGTCCTGATGCCGGCCATGAGCGGCGGCAAGGCAGGCAGCCTGGACGGCATACGCCGGTTCATCGAGGATACCGCGCCATTGGCGCCGTCAACCTCATGAGGTCTGGCGGATCGGCTCCTTGAGCCTGAACTTGGCATTGAAGGCGATGGAGATGCGCGAATCGTCCTGTTCGTTCGGATAGACCCAATGCCGAAGATATGACGGAAACAGGTAGATAAGGCCCGCCCGGGGTCGCTTGCGGATCTTGGGCACGAAGTGCGTCGAACCGAGGCCTTCCATCTGGTGGACCGGCCCGCGCGGATCGAGGAATTCGATGCAGCCGCTGCGGCTGTCCGACGGCGAGTCCGGCACCTTGACATAATAGCTGCCCGACCATTCGTAGTCGGGATGGGCGTGCGGCGTATTGTAGGCGCCCGGACCATTGACGTTGATCCAGCCCTGCAGGATGAAGACCCGCTTGCTCAGATCCAGCTTCGGGGCGATCTGCCGTGTCGCCGCAGCGATGGACGAATTGATCTGATCGGCGAGCGCCCGGAACGATGCTTCCGGTCGGCGAAAGAAGTCGGTCGGGGAATGCCAGCCATGCTGGTTGCTCCGCTGCATCCCCTCGTTGTCATGGCGATAGGCTTCGATGTCGCGAATCATCGCCGCGTTGAGGGCCTCGGCGCCATCGATCTCGAACGTGAAGATCGGCGAGGCAAAGCATGGTTCCGCGGCAAGCATGGATGGCGGCATGGTCGTTGTCCCCGGAGGCTTTCAGCCGGCGACCATATTCGGCTGCCGGCAGCAGCGTCTCAAGTCTACTTTCCGGCCCCGCGGGCGACGTTGTAACCGAACTCGCCGCGCTCGAGCTGGAGCCCGATGAGCACCTCCTCATAGGGAACGTCATCGCCCTTCTGCGGCAGCACGGCATTCAGCTTTTCATGGGAAATGACCACGTCGCTCGAGCCGAACGTCAGGCTGGTGTCGTAGACATCCTTCTTGAGAACCTTCTGGTTCTCATCCGCGAGGGCGACGAAATATTTCAACGTCGCGCCTGAATCGGTCGAGGCGGGACCACGCTCGCCGACGATGTCGAAGGTGATCCGGGCATTCACCTGGGTCTGGTCCTTGGGGCTGCTGCAGATAATCTTCAGGTTCGTGACCTCGGCGCGGAGCGCCACGTCACCCGTCTGGCGCCCGTCTCCGGCAAATCGGGTCAACTGACCAGTATAAGCGACGATGCCGACCGGCGGGCAGTGCTGCTTCATGGCCTCGGACATGCCCATGTCGACCTTGCCGCCGAGAATACCGCATCCCGACAGCGCCAGCGCCCCGACCACAACCGCTGCGATCCGCGGCAAACCCATGGAAAACTTCATCAATCCGCCTTTTCGACCGTGTCCGGTTGGTTGGATTGCCCGGCTCCAGGTGATTCACCCGAATGCGGGACAATGATCAATTCTCAGTGCCTGAGCAGCGTGTCCCCTGCGGCGACCGCGGCTGCTCTAGAGTTTGTTGTGCGCGCCGTCGCACTGCGGCGACTTGCCGGTGTGCTTGCAGCCACAGAACCATACCGTCCTGTCCTTCGTCGCCTGATATTCCACCGGCGCGAACTCCGAGCCCTTGTGGCTGCCGTCACAGAACGGCTGTTTGCTGCTCTGCCCGCAGGCGCACCACCAGTAGCTCTTGCCGGCCTTGACGTCGATGCCATAGGGCTCTTTCTGGGCTATGACCGGCTCTGCCATGATGGTATGTCCCTTGCGCTGCTATCAAATGACGCGTCGGAGCGGCATATTAGAGAACGCCAGGGGTCAGGACAAGCGCGCCCGCCCCCGGCTTCCACGATCACCCGCCGGCGAGCCCCTCCAACCCGCGACTGCACCCCATCATGGCCGTTTACACCCACGTCGATGAGGACGCCCTGGCCGATTTCCTGGCCCATTATGACGTAGGCGACGTCGTCGCGTTCAAGGGCATCGCCGAGGGCGTCGAGAACTCCAACTTCCTGCTCCAGACCGAGCGCGGCAGCTACATCCTCACACTCTATGAAAAGCGGGTGAACCGCGACGAGCTGCCATTTTTCCTGGGGTTGATGGGACATCTGGCGAACAAGGGACTGGCCTGCCCCACGCCGATCACGGGCGACGACGGCAAGGCGCTACGAGAGCTGTGCGGCCGTCCGGCGGCGCTGATTTCGTTCTTGCGCGGCCTTTCGGTGGTGCGCCCCTCGCCGGCCCATTGCGCCAGCGTCGGCCGCGGCATGGCCGAGATGCACATGGCCGTGGCGGACTTCGGCATGAGCCGCAACAACGGCCTGGGTCTTGCCGGCTGGCGCCAGCTTGCCAATGCCTGTCGCGATCAGGCCGAGCAGGTGCGCCCCGGCCTGATGAGCATGATCGACGACGAACTGGCATGGCTGGACACGGCATGGCCAAAGGTCCTGCCGTCCGGCGTCATTCACGCCGACCTGTTCCCCGACAATGTATTTTTCATCGGCGAGCAACTTACCGGCCTGATCGATTTCTATTTCGCCTGTAACGACTTCCTGGCCTACGACCTGGCGATTGCCATGAACGCCTGGTGCTTCGAATCCGACCGGTCGTTCAACGCCACCAAGACCCGCCGTCTGCTGGCCGGCTACCAGTCGGTGCGGCCGCTGGAGCCGGCCGAGATCGACGCCCTGCCGGCGCTGGCCCGGGGCGCGGCGCTGCGCTTCCTGCTGACCCGGCTGTATGATTGGGTGAACCAGGTAGAGGGCGCGCTGGTACGGCCCAAGGACCCGTCGGAATATGTCGAGAAGCTGCTGTTCCACCGGCGGGTGAAGAATCCGGGAGAATACGGCCTGTGACGGCGCGGGTGCGAATCCATACGGACGGGGCCTGCTCGGGCAATCCCGGTCCGGGCGGCTGGGGCGCGTTGCTGGAATACAACGGCGCCGAAAAGGAAATCTGGGGCGGCGAGAAGCCGACCACGAACAACCGCATGGAGCTGCTGGGTGCGATCAGGGCGCTGGAGGCGCTGAAGAAGCGCAGCCAGGTCGATCTCTACACCGACAGCATCTATGTGCGGGACGGCATCACCAAATGGATCCACAACTGGAAACGTAACGGCTGGCGCACCGCCGGCAAGAAACCGGTGAAGAATGCCGAGCTGTGGCAGGAACTGGATGCGCTGATCCAGATGCACGATGTCGCCTGGCACTGGGTGAAGGGCCACGCCGGCCACCTAGAGAACGAGCGGGCCGACGAACTGGCGCGCAGGGGACTGGAAGAGATCAGGTGGGCTTAGCCGGGGCCACCTGAAACCAACAAAAAGGGGCGCCGAAGCGCCCCTTTTCATTGCCCGTAAGCAATACTCAGAGCTGACCCAGGGCCACTTCGGCGCTGGAGTTCTGGAAGGCGCCGCCCTCTTCCGTGTTGAGATGCGTCACCACGCCGTCCTCGGCGATCAGCGAGAAGCGCTGCGAGCGGTGGCCGAGGCCCAGGCCGCTGAGGTCCAATTCAAGGCCCAGCTCCTTGGTGAAGTTGCCGCTGCCGTCAGCCAGCATCAGCACCTTCTCGCCCACATTCTGGTCCTTGCCCCAGGCATTCATCACGAACACGTCGTTCACCGCCATGCAGGCGATGACATCCGCGCCCTTGGCCTTGATGGCGTCGGCATTCTGCACGAAGCCCGGCAGATGCTTGGCCGAGCAGGTCGGGGTGAACGCGCCGGGAACGGCGAACAGCACCACCTTCTTGCCGCCGAACAGCTCGGACGTCGAGATCGGGGCCGGACCCTTCTCGGTCATCTGGGTCAATGTACCCTCGGGAATCTTGTCACCAACTTTGATCGTCATGGGAATCTCCCTGTTCCTGCCATATCTCGGAATTTCGTCGCCGCCGGTCGGCGGCAGCGGGCGGGATCATAGCAGCAGCACCACCCGAATTGCATGGGGGAATTCACGCCGAGCCGACCGGTTACACGCCCGCGCCGAATAGGGCTATAATAGCATGCCTGCGCGGGATTTTCCGCGTTCCCTCTTGAGCGGCGCGCCGGAAGGCACACTTACAGACAATGTCGAAGCAAACCTTTACCCGAGTGCGCTCCCGCAAGCCCGATTACCTCCGCGGCAAGTTGCTGCTGGCCATGCCGAACATGGGAGATCCGCGTTTCGAACGCAGCGTGATCTGTCTGTGCGAACATTCCGAGGAAGGGGCAATGGGAATCATCGTCAACCAGCCGGCGGAGCACATCGCCTTTCCCGAACTGATGGACCAGCTGGAAATCCCCGCGCCGCCCAACTGCGCGCAGGTCGGCGTCTTCACCGGCGGACCGGTCGAGCCGAATCGCGGCTTCGTGCTGCATTCGGCCGATTATTTGCACGACACGTCGCTGATCGTATCGGAGCTGGTGGCGCTGAGCGCCACCGTCGACATCCTGAAGGCTCTCGCCCACGGTACCGGGCCACAGCACAGCCTGCTGGCGCTGGGCTATGCGGGCTGGGGACCGGGACAACTGGAAGCCGAGATTCAGGAAAACGCCTGGCTGCACACGGAAGCGGACCCGGACCTGCTCTTCGGCACCGAAGCCACGCTGAAATGGCCGCTTGCCATGGCCAAGCTGGGCATCGACCTGTCCATGCTGTCAACCCAGGCCGGCCACGCCTGAGCGGTCAGGCCGCGAAGCGCTTCGTGATCGTGTCGTAGTCCGGCAGCTTCTTCAGCGGGCCGACGGCGGCAATGGTGGGTTTGCCTTCGGTAAGCAGCAGACCGGCCATCTCCCTCACCGCCTCGGGCGTTACCGCGTCGATGCGGGCGACGATTTCCTCGAGCGGGATCACCCGGCCGAACATCAGCAACTGGCGCGCCATCTGTTCGACCCGGCTGGACGAGCTTTCCAGCGCCATCAGGGTGCCGGCCTTGATCTGGGCGCGGGCACGGGCGAATTCACGCGGCTCGACCTTGTCGCCCATCTTGCGAACCTCGTCGCCGATTACCGTCACCAGCTCGCCGATCTGGTCCGGGCTGGTGCCCGCATAGATGCCGAACATGCCGCCATCCGCCAGCGCGGCGGTGAACGAATAGACCGAATAGGCAAGGCCCCGATTCTCGCGCACCTCCTGGAACAGCCGCGACGACATGCCGTCTCCAAGGACGGTCGACATCAACTGCATGGCAAAGAACCGGTCGTCGAGGAACGACACGCCGGGGAAACCGAAGGTCAGGTGAACCTGCTCGAACTTGCGGTTGCAGCGCGCTTCACCGCCCCGGTATTCGGCCAGCGGCAGCGCCTCGGGCGCGCCCGGCTTGAGATCGCCGAATTGCTGCGCGGCGAGATCGACCAGCCGGGCGTGATCGACGGCGCCCGCGGCCGCGACCACCATGGTGTCGGCGGCATAATGGCGTCCCATATAGCCCGCCAGTGACTCACGCGAGAAGCCCGAGACCGTCTCGATGGTGCCGAGGATCGAGCGGCCCACGGACTGGTCGGGATAGGCGGCTTCCTGCAGCAGGTCGAACACCAGATCGTCCGGCGTGTCCTGGACCTCACCGATCTCCTGGATGACCACGCCGCGCTCGCGCTCAAGTTCGACCGGATCGAAGGTCGAGCGCTGCAAAATGTCGCCCAGCAGGTCGACGGCGAGCGGCACGTCCTCGCCCAGCACGCGGGCGTAATATGCGGTCTGCTCACGCGATGTGTAGGCATTCAGGTGGCCGCCCACGTCCTCGATGGCTTCGGCGATGTCGCGGGCCGAGCGGCTCGCTGTGCCCTTGAAGGCCATGTGCTCGAGCATGTGGGAGACGCCGTTCTGCTCGGCGGATTCGGCGCGCGCGCCGACGCCGACCCAGACGCCGATGGAGGCCGTCTGAAGCCGGTCCATGGTCTCGCTGACGACGCGCAGACCGTTGGGCAATGTGGTGATTTCAACGCTCATGATGCGCGTGCAGCTATGTGGTCCTGCACCGACTTCAAGTCGTTGGGGAGAATTTCAAAGCGCTCGGTCCGGGACATCAGGTCGGCCATATGCGGCGGCAGCGCCGGATGGACGCCGCTGGCCGCGCTGACGGCATCGGGAAACTTGGCAGGATGGGCCGTCGCCAGCGTCACCAACGGCACGTCGGGACCGCTGCGCAGCCGCCGTCCCGCCGCGACGCCGACGGCCGTATGCGGGTCGATCAGCATGCCGCTGTCCTTCAGCACCTGGGCGATGGTGGCCCGGGTTTCGTCCTCGTCCACCTTGTCGGCCACGAACAGGCCGGAGGCACGGGCGATCTGCGCGTTGCCGATGGCCAGCTTGCCGGTCGCCGAGAAGTCATCCATGAGCTGGCGGATGCGGACGCCGTCACCGTCGTAAAGGTCGAACAGCAGGCGCTCGAAGTTGCTCGAGACCTGAATGTCCATGCTGGGGCTGATGGTCGGCTGCACCGTGCCGCGGCTGTAGTCGCCGCTGCGCAGGGCACGCGAAAGGATGTCGTTGATGTTGGTCGCGACGATCAGCTTGTTGACCGGCACGCCCATGCGGGCGGCCACATAGCCGGCGAACACGTCGCCGAAATTGCCGGTGGGAACGGCGAAATCGACCGGCCTGCCGCCCAGCGCCAGCGACGACTGGACGTAATACACCACCTGCGCCAGCACACGCGCCCAGTTGATCGAGTTGACCGCCGCAAGGTTCAGCCGATCGCGGAAGGCGTGGTCGTTGAACATGGCCTTCACCAGTGCCTGGCAGTCGTCAAACGTGCCTTCGACGGCGACGTTATGGACATTGGCCGATGGCACCGTGGTCATCTGCCGGCGCTGAACTTCGGACACCCTTCCCGCCGGATGCAGCATGATGATGGTGACGTTTTCGCGGTCGCGGCACGCTTCGATCGCGGCCGAGCCGGTATCGCCCGATGTGGCGCCCACGACGGTGATGCGCTCGCCGCGCTTCCTCAGGATGTACTCGAACAGCCTTCCGAGCAGCTGCAGCGCCACATCCTTGAAGGCGAGCGTCGGGCCGTGGAACAGCTCCAGCAGCCATTCGTTGGCGTCCAGCTGGCGCAGGGGCGTCACCGCGGCATGGTGGAACACGGCGGGCGCGGCATAGGTCTCATGGACGATGGCGGCGAAATCGGATTCGGGGATGCCCTCGACGAACGGACGCATCACCTCGACCGCCAGATCCGCATAGGACAACGAAGACCAGCGCTTCAGGTCGTCCGCCGTGGCCGTGGGCCAGGACTGGGGAACATAGAGGCCGCCGTCGCGCGCCAGGCCGGCGAGAACCACATCCTCGAAGCCCAGGACGGGGGCGGCGCCGCGGGTGCTGACATAGCGGATCGAATCTGGGCGCATGGATATCAGCCCTTCCGCCGATGATAGAGAACAAAGATTACCGCCGCAGTGATCGCGAAGGCGAACCACTGGATGGCATAGGACAGATGCGGATCGCTGAGCTTTATGACCGTCTGCCCGCCCTTCGGCCAGCCGCCGGGCGTGGGCGGCCCGTCCGCTTCCACGAAGACCGGAAGCACGGTGACATCCTGCGCCTTGGCCATGGCCGCCAGATTGCCGTCGAAGAATATCTTCTGCTCGAGGTCGGCCGGCGGCATCACCAGCCGCGCGATCCATTTCTGATGCCAGGGCAGCCGCACGATGCCTGCAACCGTTGTCTCGCCTTGCACCAGACCTTCGGTGCGCGTCGACGGATCACGTTGCGAATCGGGCACCCAGCCGCGATTGATCATCACCATCGAGCCGTCGGGACGCACCAGCGGCGTGATGACCTGAAAACCGTAATTGCCGCGCGTGGACTGCGCCGGCGTATAGCTTTCCTTGTCGTGCAGGAAGGTGCCGCTGAGCGTGACGTGCTGGTATTCCCAGGCTTCCGGATGCTCGATGGTCGCCGGCAGCGGGACTTCGGGAAGGCCGATCCGCTCCTCGATCAGTTGCATCTTGTCGTGCTTCCACGCCATGCGCTGAAGCTGCCAGACGCCGCAGGCTGTGCAAACGATGATGGCGACCACGGTGAAGATGACCGGGATGGGACGAGGCTTCTGCAGAAAAAGTGTTGTCATGTTCCCCAAAACAGGTTCGGCCCCGCCATCAGGCGGGACCGACCCAAAACAGAATGAACGTGGCGTGTCGCCTAGTGATGCGCGCCGCCGGCGCCCTGGCCACCCACATAGATGACCATGAACAGGAACAGCCACACCACATCGACGAAGTGCCAGTACCAGGCTGCCGCCTCGAAGCCGAAATGCTGCTCGGGTTTGAAGTCGCCCTGATAGGCGCGGATCAGGCAGACGGCCAGGAAGATCGTGCCGACCAGCACGTGGAAACCATGGAAGCCGGTCGCCATGAAGAAGGTCGAGGCATAGATGCCGTCGGTGAAGCCAAAGGCCGCATGGCTGTATTCGTAGGCCTGCACGCAGGTGAACAGCGCGCCCAGGACGATGGTGCACCACAGGCCCTGCTTCAGGCCCTTGCGGTCGCCTTCCAGCAGCGAGTGGTGCGCCCAGGTCACCGTGGTGCCCGACAGCAGCAGGATCAGCGTGTTGATGAACGGAAGATGCCAGGGATCGAAGGTCTGAATGCCCTCGGGCGGCCAGCTGCTGCCGATAAAATCGGTGGGATAGATCGCCGCATTGAAGTAGGCCCAGAACCAGGCGACGAAGAACATCACCTCGGAAGCGATGAACAGGATCATGCCGTAGCGCAGGTGCAGCGCAACCACGGGTGTGTGATCGCCCTGGTTGGCTTCCTTGATCACGTCTTTCCACCACACGAACATGGTATAGAGCACGCCGATCATGCCCAGCGCGGCCAGCCACCAGCCCATGTCGTGCATCATCATCACGCCGCCACCGAACAGCGCGAACGCGCTCATGGCGCCCACGAACGGCCAAAGGCTAGGGTCAACCAGGTGATAGTCGTGATTGGGTTTGGCGTGCGCGTCGGCCATTGTTCGTCCCTGCTCGCTTATTGCACGGCCGCGGTCTTGCCGCCGGCCTCCTGATTTTGATTATAGAAGGTATATGACAGCGTGATCGAGGTCACATCCTTCATGTTGGCATCGTCCATGAAGGCGGGATCAATAAAGAAGCTGACAGGCATGTCAACCTTCTGCCCCGCCTGGAGCGTCTGTTCGGTGAAGCAGAAACACTCCACCTTGGTGAAGTAGGCGCCGGCCTTTGCCGGGGTGACATTGAACACCGCCTGGCCCGTGACCGGCTGGCCCGAATTGTTCTCGGCGCTGTAGAACACCAGCTTGTTCTCGCCCACCTTGACGTCGACGAAATGCTGCTCGGGCCGGAATCGCCACGGCAGGTTGGGGTCGGTGTCGGCATTGAAGCGCACCTTGACCTCGCGGTCGAACGTCTGGTCGGGAATGACCTCGGCCCGCTGCGGCGTGCCGTCATAACCGGTGACCTGACAGAAGATGCGGTAGAGCGGCACGGAAGCGGCGGTGAGAGCGATCATGCCCAATACCACGCCGGACAGCACGATAACGGTGCGACGATGGCGCCCGGCGGCGTGGCCGTCACTGGCCCCAGACATGCCCGCCCCCGGCCATCTTGGCAATCGACGCCACGTAGAACAGGAAGACCAGCAGGAACAGCAGCCCGGCGATGGTCCAGTTGCGAACCCGGCGCTTGCGGTGCTCGTCGTGCAACGGCATCAGCTCAGCCCCAGCAATTTCTCGGCCAGCAAGGTGGCAAACAGGCCGAACAGGTAGAAGATCGAGAACAGGAACAGCCGGCGAGGCTGGATCATGTCCTCACCCCGCCAGACGCGCAGTGCCAGGTAAAGAAACCAGACGCCCGAGGCGACGGCGAACGCACCATACAGCCAGCCCGCCATGCCAAGCGCGGCCGGCAGCACGGCCAGCGGCGTGACCAGCAGGCTGTAGATGAGGATCTGCTTGCGGGTCTCGCGCGGGCCGGCGACCACCGGCAGCATGGGCACGCCCACCCGTTCATAGTCGCCCTTGGCGAACAGCGACAGCGCCCAGAAATGGGGCGGAGTCCACATGAATATGATGGCGAACAGCAGCAGCGGCTCCCAGGTCACCGAACCGGTGACCGCCGCCCAGCCGATCACCGGAGGCAGCGCGCCTGCGGCGCCGCCGATGACAATGTTGTGCACCGTGCGGCGCTTGAGCCACATCGTGTAGACCAGCACGTAGAAGGCGATGGTGAAAGCAAGGAGCGCCGCCGAGAGGACGTTGACGAACAGACCGAGGACGATGACCGAGCCGACCGACAAGGCCATGCCGAAACCCAGCGCCTCGCGGTCGTTGAGCCTGCCCGAGGGAATGGGCCTGCCCATGGTGCGGGTCATGCGGGCGTCGATGTCGGCGTCGTACCACATGTTGAGCGCGCCGGATGCGCCGGCACCGACCGCGATGCACAGGATGGCCAGCAGGCCGAGCACGGGATGGATGCCGCCGGGCGCCGCCACCAGGCCGACCAGGCCGGTGAACACCACGAGCGACATGACCCGAGGCTTCAGCAGCGCCAGATAATCGGCGACACGGGGTTCCATGTCGCCGATATCGCCTGGTGCTTCAGTGGATCGGACCGATGCGATGATCGCGTCGGACACGTTGTTTCTCCCGGTTACTTTATCCGCGGCAGGTCATTGAACTGATGGAACGGCGGCGGCGAGGACAGCGTCCATTCCAGCGTCGTCGCACCTTCGCCCCACGGATTATCCGCGACCTTGCGCTTGCGCATGAAGGCCTCGGCGATGATGAACAGGAACAGGATCGCCCCCGCATAGGACAAGTAGGCGCCCATCGACGAGACGTGGTTCCAGCCCGCATACACATCGGGATAATCGATATAGCGGCGCGGCATACCCGCCATGCCCAGGAAATGCTGCGGGAAGAAGATCAGGTTCACGCCGATGAAGGTGATCCAGAAATGCAGCTTGCCCAGGGTCTCGTTGTACTGCACGCCCCACATCTTGCCGACCCAGTAGTAGAAACCGGCGAAGATCGAGAACAGCGCGCCCATGGACATGGTGTAGTGGAAATGCGCGACCACATAGTAGGTGTCGTGCATGGACTGATCGACCGACGCGTTGGCCAGCACGACGCCTGTCACGCCGCCCACGGTGAACAGGAAGATCATGCCCAGGGCGAACAGCATCGGCGTCTTGAACTCGATGGAGCCGCCCCACATGGTGGCGATCCACGAGAAGATCTTGATGCCGGTGGGCACCGCAATCACCAGGGTCGCGGCGACGAAATAGGCCTGGGTGTCGACGTTCATGCCGACGGTGAACATGTGATGCGCCCACACGACGAAGCCGATGACGCCGATGCCGACCATGGCGTAGGCCATGCCCAGATAACCGAACACGGGCTTCTTCGAGAAGGTCGACACGATCTGGCTGACGATGCCGAAGCCGGGCAGGATCAGGATGTACACTTCAGGGTGACCGAAGAACCAGAACAGGTGCTGGAACAGGATCGGGTCGCCGCCGCCCTGGGCGTCAAAGAAGTGCGTGCCGAAGTTGCGGTCGGTCAGCAGCATGGTGATGGCGCCCGCCAGCACCGGCAGCGCCAGCAGCAGCAGGAAAACGGTAACCAGCACCGACCACACGAACAGCGGCATCTTGTGCAAGGTCATGCCCGGCGCCCGCATGTTCAGGATGGTGGTGATGAAGTTGACAGCGCCCAGGATCGACGAGATACCGGCGACATGCAGGGCAAAGATCGCGAAGTCGATCGAGGCGTTGCCGCCCGGCGTGGAGCCGTTGCCCAGCACCGAGAGCGGCGGATAGATGGTCCAGCCGCCGCCAGGTCCGTCACCGACAAACAGCGAGATCAGCAGCAGGCCAAGCGCCGGAATCAGCAACCAGAAGCTGATGTTGTTCATGCGCGGGAAGGCCATGTCCGGCGCGCCGATCATCAGCGGCACGAACCAGTTGCCAAAGCCGCCGATCAGCGCCGGCATAACCATGAAGAAGATCATGATCAGGCCATGGGCCGACACGAATACGTTGAAGATTTGCCGTGCGTCGTCAGGATTCTCGGCCAACTGGGTGAATATCTGCAGGCCGGGCTCCTGGAGCTCCATGCGCATCATCACCGACAGGGCGCCGCCGATCAGACCCGCCACGATGGCGAAGATCAGGTACAGCGTCCCAATGTCCTTGTGGTTGGTCGACATCACCCAGCGCCGGAAACCTGTCGGCGTGTGGTGGTCGTCGTGTCCGGCGTGGGCGGATTCCCCGTAAGCCATCTTCTAGGTCCTTCTTCTCTCGGCGCGGATTACTCCGCGGCCCCCATGTTGAGGGCAATCGTCGTCTGGCCGGCGGGCGAACCGTTCGCGGCTTCCTTGGTCGTGGCGAGCCACGCCTGGTATTCCTCGTCCGACACCACGTCGACGGTAATCGGCATGGCGGAATGGCGCTGGCCGCACAATTCGGAGCATTGGCCGTAGTAGCGGCCCTCGAAGCCCGGCAATACGCGGAACCAGCGCTCGTTCAAGCGTCCGGGGACGGCGTCGACCTTCACGCCGAACGACGGGATGGTCCAGGCGTGGAGCACATCCAGCGGGTTGGCGGTAACCTGGAGGCGGATCACCGTGTTGACAGGAATCACGATGTGGTTGTCGACGGTCAGCAGGCGCGGCTGGCCCGGCTTCAGGTCGGCGTCCTCGACCATGATCGAGGCGAACGATATCCCTTCTTCCGGATATTCGTATTCCCAGTACCAGCGGTTGCCGGTCGCCTTGAGCACGATTTCGTTGGCAGCCGGCGCAATACCGGACTCGGAGGCCAGATCGGCGGGCGGCGCATCCTGAAAGTACACGAAGCGCACACTGATGATGCCGATGATGGCGACGATGATGGTCGGGATAACCGTCCACACCACCTCGATCGCAGCATTGTGCGTGGTCTTGCTGGGAACCGGGTTCGCCTTGGCATTGAATTTGACAAAGGTCACGACCATCAGGACCGCGACGAATATCGTGATCACGACGGCCAGCGGCAGCAGGATGATGTCGTGGAACCAGGCGTTCTTCTGCATCACGTCGGTCGCCGCGACCTGGAACCCCATCTGCCACGGCTTGGCCTCGCCCTGCACCGCGATGTCGGCGAACGCCGCACCGGCAGTGGCGAAAGAGAAGAGCGAACTCATGACGGCCGCTATTGTTTTTACTTTAGACATTCTCGTCCTTCGGTTCTCAAAGCTCACCCCGAGGGGCCCTGAAAAGTCGGCGCGACACTACACCCAGACTTTTGCCCCGACAACCGGTTATGGCGCGTCCGGCGGCGGGCTGGCAAGCCCAATTCACGTGCGCCTGCTGTACATCGGATTGGCCGCCAGCGCCTCTGCGTGGCCTGCATAATTGATGGTCGAAATGCGCATGGCCCCGGTCCATATTAGGGCAACCCAATTGGATGCACGTTCCGGATCGGAGTCGAAATGTCAGATGAATCAATCGCCAGAGACCTCTTCTATACACAGACCGGCCTCAACGAGGCGTCGGCGCTGTCCATCACCGAAGAGGCGCTGGCCGGTTGTGATGACGGCGAACTCTATCTGGAATACACCCAGTCGGAGAGCTTCGTATTCGATGACGGCCGGCTGAAGAAGGCCAGCTTCGATACCGCGCGCGGCTTCGGACTGCGCAGCGTGTCCGGTGAATCGACCGGCTATGCGCACGCCTCCGATCTGTCCGAGCAGGCGTTGAAGCGCGCGTCCGATACCGTGCAGGCCGTGCGCCGGGGCCGCTCCGGCATCATGACGCCGCCGCCCAACGGCACCAACCAGAAGCTCTACATTCCCGACAACCCGCTCGATCAGGTCGCGTTCGACGCCAAGGTCGGCATTCTCGAAAGCATGGATTCCTATGCCCGCTCGCTGGACGAGCGCGTGCGCCAGGTATCGGCCTCGCTGTCCGGCGAATGGTCGGTGGTCGAGATCGTCCGGGCCGACGGCAAGCGGGTCCGCGATATCCGCCCGCTGGTGCGCCTCGACGTGTCGGTGATCGCCGGCAAGGGCGACCGGCAGGAAAGCGGTCACTTCGGCGCCGGCGGCCGCTGGGGTTATGCCGAGTTGCTCGATCCGGCCAACTGGCGCATGCAGGTCGATGAAGCGCTGCGCCAGGCGCTGGTCAACCTGGACTCGGAAGACGCGCCCGCGGGCGAGATGGAAGTCGTGCTCGGCGCCGGCTGGCCCGGCGTCATGCTGCACGAGGCCATCGGCCACGGCCTCGAGGGCGACTTCAACCGCAAGAAGACCTCGGCCTTCGCCGGCCTGCTGGGCGAGCGGGTTGCGGCGCCCGGCGTTACCGTGATCGACGACGGCACGCTCGAGGGCCGCCGCGGGTCGCTGACCGTGGACGACGAGGGCACCCCCACCTCCTCCACCGTCCTGATCGAGGACGGCATCCTCAAAGGGTACATGCAGGACCGCCTCAACGCCCGGCTGATGGGCATGGCCCCGACCGGCAACGGCCGGCGCCAGAGCTATGGCCACATGCCCATGCCGCGCATGACCAACACCTTCATGCTGGGCGGCGACAAGGATCCGCAGGAAATCCTGGCCGCGGTGAAGGACGGCATCTATGCGGTGAATTTCGGCGGCGGCCAGGTCGACATCACCAATGGCAAGTTCGTATTCACCTGCACCGAGGCCTATCGGGTAAAGAACGGCAAGGTTGGCGCCCCGGTGAAGGGCGCCACCCTGATCGGCGTCGGCCCCGAGGCGCTCAAGCACATCCGCATGATCGGCAACGACATGAAGCTGGACAGCGGCATCGGCACCTGCGGCAAGAGCGGCCAGGGCGTGCCCGTCGGCGTCGGCCAGCCGACCATGCTGATCGACGGCCTGACGGTGGGCGGCACGGCGTCGGCCTGATCCCGCGTGGGGCGGCTGGTAACCATTACCCGCTGCCTCGACCACACGGAGGCGCTCGTGATACGGGGCCTTCTCGAGCAACATGGCATCGTCTGCGTGCTCGACGGCGAAGGGTTGTCGAGCATCAATCCCTGGATGACGGCGGCGATTCATGGCATCGGCGTCCAGGTGATGGAGGAGGACGCCAAGGATGCGTTGCTGCTGATCTCCCCTTTCACGGAGGGTGCACTCGCAACACCGGCCGGGGAATGCTGTCCATCGTGCGGTAGTGATAATATCTTCCGGCCCGACAGTTTCCTGCTGGGCGTGTTGGTCGTCGCATTGCTCGGGTTGCTGGCACGGCGCCCTACTTCAAGCCGCATATGTCTCGTCTGCCGCGCGAAGTGGCGCGCCGACAAAACCGGCATTGCCGCCGAATAGCGCCCAATTTGGGGTGGCGGCCCGGACGCAAAGGGATCAAGCTGCCAGTCAGGACGAGGTTCGCTCATTTGTCGGACAGCGCATGGATTTCAGGCGCCAGAAAACCTATCACGACATACTTTCCGAACAGCGGGAGAGCGTCGAGGAACATCTGGTGCCCGATCCGCGCCTGCGCTGGCTGGCGGCAGCGGCGGGCGCGGCGCTTTACCTCGCGGCCATAGCCCTGCTCTACTGGGCCAGCGACGTCGCTTTCCTCGACCGGCCCGAGGCCGGCGAAGTCGCGACCTGGAAGCGATTGCTCGGCATGCTGCTCAACACTGCGGCGGTCGGCTTCAGCGTCATCTACCTGGTGTCGGTGGTGCTGTGGGCGCTGAAGCAGGCCAGCCCGAAATACTTTCTGGTGTTCGGCGTGCTGGGCCTGTTCGCCGGGCTGCTGGTGGCCTTTATCCTGTAGGCGGAAAGCCGTCAGTAGGCGAATTCCTCGAACACCGGGAGAACGCTGCCGTTCCAGCGGGTGTTGTAGGCGTCCAGCAGGTCGTCGGCCTGGGTGCGGCCGGTTTCGGCGATGTGCTTGAGCGAGGCCAGGAAACCGGTTTCGTCGTCACCCTTGTAATCGAGCCGGGCGCGGCGGCGCAGGCCTTCGGACGCGAGGGCGAGCACCTTCTTCGATAC
Organism: Emcibacter sp. SYSU 3D8; assembly: GCF_039655875.1. Classification (NCBI taxonomy): domain Bacteria; kingdom Pseudomonadati; phylum Pseudomonadota; class Alphaproteobacteria; order Emcibacterales; family Emcibacteraceae; genus Emcibacter; species Emcibacter sp. SYSU 3D8. The sequence continues at coordinate 796,165 of NZ_JBBYXK010000001.1, forward strand.
ATCCTGAATGGTCTCGTCGCCGATCCGGGCCTGGAGCGCGAGGCGCGGCACATCCGAACGCAGGCGATTGTGGTCCTCGAGCGTCCAGTCCTTCACCAGATCCCAGGCGGCGTCGAGCACGCCCTGGTCGTAGAGCAGTCCGACCCACAGCGCCGGCAACGCACACAGCCGCTTCCACGGGCCGCCATCGGCGCCGCGCATCTCCAGGAATTTCTTCAGCCGGACCTCGGGGAACACCGTGGTCATGTGCTGTTCCCAGTCGTCCATGGTCGGGAGTTCACCCGGCCGTCCCGGCAACCGGCCGTTCATGAAATCCCTGAACGACTGGCCGGCCACGTCGATATACCGGCCGTCGCGGTAGATGAAGTACATCGGCACATCGAGCACGTAATCGACATAGCGCTCGTAGCCCATGCCGTCCTCGAACACGAAGGGCAGCACGCCGCAGCGGTCGGGATCGGTGTCTTCCCAGATATGGCTGCGCCAGGACAGGTAGCCGTTGGGCTTGCCGTCGGTGAAGGGCGAGTTGGCGAACAGCGCCGTCGCCACAGGCTGCAGCGCCAGCGACACACGGAACTTCTTCACCATGTCGGCTTCGGAGGAATAATCCAGGTTCGCCTGCACCGTGCAGGTGCGGAACATCATGTCGAGGCCCAGGCTGCCGACCTTCGGCATGTAGCGCCGCATGATCTCGTAGCGGCCCTTCGGCATCATCGGCACGTCCTCGCGGCGCATGTTGGGCGTCATGCCCAGGCCGATGAATCCGATGCCGAGTTCGCGGGACACTTCCTGTACCTGGGTGAGATGCGTGTTCACCTCGTCACAGGTCTGCCAGATGCTCTCGAGCGGCGCGCCCGACAGCTCGAACTGGCCGCCTGGCTCCAGGGTGATCGAGGCGCCGTTCTGTTTCAGCGCGATGACGTGGCCGTCTTCCGAGACGGGTTCCCAGCCGAAACGGCCCATGCCATTGAGGACAGCCTGAATACCCGCCGGCCCGTCATAAGGCAGCGCCTGCTTGTCGGACCAGCTGAAGCCGAACTTCTCGTGCTCGGTGCCGACCCGCCAGTATTCCTTGGGCTTGTTGCCGCTCTCGATATATTCGACGAGCTGCGCCTTCGACTCGATCAATGTCTGGTTCGCTTGGCCCGGTACGCCGGCCATGGCTGCACTCCACCCCATTTGAGTATCGCCAAGTAACGGCTGCCGAGGCAGCTTTCAAGCCTCAATCACGCCGAGCGGTGCACGGCGCTGGTGCTCCAGTCGCCGAGCACGGCCTGAAACAGCGCCAGCGCAGCGACGGCGGCGGTGTCGGCGCGCATGATCCGCGGACCCAGGCTGATGGGCAGCGCAACCTTCTGCGCGTGAATCAGCGCCCGCTCGCCATCGGAGAAGCCGCCTTCTGGGCCGGTCAGGATACCCCATGCAGTCCCCTGCCCCTTGACCGCTTCCAGCGTCGCCAGCGCAGGCCGGTCGCCGCCTTCGTCGCAGAAGATCAGGCCGCGCGCTGACGGCCAGCCGCCCAGCAGGTTGCGCAATGTCTGGGGCTCGCGGATTTCCGGCACGTTCAGGCATTCACATTGTTCGGCCGCCTCGACGGCGTTGGCGCGCAGCCGGTCAAGATTGACGTTCCGCACCACACTCCGTTCGGTCAGCACCGGCTGCAGCACGGCCACGCCCAGTTCGGTCGCCTTCTGAACGACGAAGTCGAGCCGCGCGCCCTTGATCGGCGCAAAGGCCAGCCACAGGTCGGGCACCGCGGTCTGTTCGCGGACGCGCTCGTGGAGCCGGGCAGTACCGGCTTTCTTGCCCAGCACGGCAAGCTCGGCGATCCATTCGCCGTCACAGCCGTTGAAGACATGGAACCGGTCGCCCTCGCGCCGGCGCATCACCGCGCGCATGTAGTGGACCTGATCGGCGGCCAGGTCGATGACGGCGCCCGCGGCCAGCGGGGCGTCGACGAACAGCCGGATTTTCGAGTGGTCGTAGGCCATGACGGGCGGTTGCTCCTGACTGGGGATAGCGCTAACACACTTCGATGACAAAGCGGAAGCACCCCTGATGGAGTCGGCCACATCCCGCCCCGCCGACGCAATTCCCGGCGGCTGGGTCGACCGCTGGCTGCCCGGTCCACTTCGGCCCTGGGCGCGGCTGATGCGGCTCGACCGGCCGGTCGGCGCCTGGCTGCTGCTGTGGCCGTGCTGGTGGAGCACCATGCTGGCCGTGACCGACACGGGCGCGCGGCCGTGGTCGCCGGACATCCTGCTGATCCTGCTGGCATTCGCCGCCGGTGCGCTGGTGATGCGCGGCGCGGGCTGCACGATCAACGACATCTGGGACAGGAAGATTGACGCGATGGTGGCGCGCACCGCCGGGCGGCCCATCGCCAGCGGCGCCATCGGCGTGCCGGCGGCCGTGGCGCTGGTGATCGTCCTCGGCCTTGTCGGGCTGGCGATCCTGGCGTCGTTCACGCCGCGCACCATAATCGTCGCCGTGCTGTCGCTGCCGCTGGTGGTGCTGTATCCGCTGGCCAAGCGGGTGACGTACTGGCCGCAGGTGGTGCTGGGCACCGTGTTCAACTGGGGCGCATTGCTGGGCTGGCCGGCGGTGACCGGCCAGTATCCGGGATGGCCGGCTTTCCTGCTCTATCTGGGCTGCTTCTGCTGGACCCTGGGCTACGACACCATCTACGCCCATATGGACCGCGCCGACGATGTCACGGCCGGCGTGAAGTCGTCGGCGCTGGCGCTGGGCGCGCGGACCCGGCCGTTCCTGTGGACGGTGTATGGCGCGGCGCTGATATTCTGGGCGGCGGCGGGCCTGCTGTGCGAACTCGGACCAATGTTCCTTGCCGGGCTTGCCCTGGCCGGCGCCCATTTCGTATGGCAGATCGTCCGCCTCGACATCGACGATCCGGCCATCTGCCTGCGCCTGTTCCGGTCCAACATACGCTTTGGCTGGATCATCTTTGCTGCCATCATTGCCGGCCAACTGGGATAAACCATGCCCTATTCCTCCCTGCGCGACTTCATCGCCACGCTCGAGAGCCGCGACCTTCTGGTGCGGGTGAAGGAGCCGGTATCGACCGTGCTGGAGATGACCGAAATCCAGACCAGGCTGCTGGCCGAGGGCGGCCCCGCCGTGCTGTTCGAGAATGCGCTGATGGCGGACGGCACGCCGAGCGCCATGCCGGTGCTGGTCAATCTGTTCGGCACCGTCGAGCGGGTGGCCATGGGCATGGACCGCAGGCCGGATCAGCTGCGCGAAGTGGGCGAGACGCTGGCCTTCCTGCGCCAGCCCGAGCCGCCCGGCGGCTGGCGCGAGGCGCTCGACATGCTGCCCGTTCTGCGCACGGTCATGGCGATGAAGCCGAAGACCACCACCTCGGCGCCGGTGCACCAGGTGGTGCTGCAGGGTGACGACGTGGACCTGTCCGCCCTGCCCGTCCAGACCTGCTGGCCCGGCGAGCCGGCGCCGCTGATCACCTGGCCGCTGGTGGTCACCAAGGGGCCGGGTAAACGCAAGGAAGACGACTTCAACCTGGGCATCTACCGCATGCAGGTGACCGGGCGGAACACCACCATCATGCGCTGGCTGAAGCATCGGGGCGGCGCCCAGCACCACCAGCGTTGGGCGCAGGAGAAATCCGAGCCGTTGCCCGCCGCCGTGGTGATCGGCGCCGATCCGGGGACCATCCTCGCCGCCGTGACACCGGTGCCCGACACCCTGTCGGAATACCAGTTCGCCGGGCTGCTGCGCGGCAAGAAGGTCGAGCTGGTCGATTGCAGGACCGTGCCGCTGAAGGTGCCGGCCGAGGCCGAAATCGTGCTGGAAGGCCATGTGTCGCTGACCGACTACGCCGACGAAGGCCCCTATGGCGACCACACCGGCTATTACAATTCGGTCGAGAAATTCCCGGTGTTCACCGTGTCGGCGATCACCATGCGCCGCGATCCGATCTACCTGTCGACCTTCACCGGCCGCCCGCCGGACGAGCCCAGTGTGCTCGGCGAGGCGCTCAACGAGGTGTTCATCCCGCTGCTGCGCCAGCAATTCCCGGAGATCACCGACTTCTGGCTGCCGCCCGAGGGCTGTTCATACCGCATCGCCGTGGTGTCCATGCGCAAGGCCTACCCGGGCCACGCCAAGCGTGTCATGCTCGGCGTCTGGTCCTATCTGCGGCAATTCATGTACACCAAGTGGGTGATCGTGGTGGACGACGATATCGACGCGCGGAACTGGAAGGACGTGATGTGGGCGATCTCGACCCGCATGGACCCTGCCCGCGACATCACCCTGATCGAGAACACGCCCATCGACTATCTGGACTTCGCCTCGCCCGAGGAAAGTCTGGGCAGCAAGATCGGTCTCGACGCCACCAACAAGTGGCCGCCCGAGACCAAGCGTGAGTGGGGCCGCAAGATCCGCATGAGCGACGACGTGATCGCAACCGTCACCGACAAATGGCATCGTCTGGGCCTGCCGGGTCGTGGCAGGCCGATCTGGGACAACGACTAGAACGGCGGGCGGTCCGCGAACACTGGACCGGCCGCCGCAGCATGATAAGACCGGACCGACCTGTCAGGGAGCATCGCCGCGTGGCCAGGATTTTCCTCTATATCGTCGCCGGCCTTGTCGTGCTTGCCGTCGTCGTCGTCTTGTTGCTCGGAGCCTTCAAGGACGATCTGAGCTATTGGGCGATGACGCCCGGTGACCCCTTCGAGGCCGCACAGGCGCCGCCGGCGCCCGATTATGCCGATGCCGCCTCATGGGCGGCGCTGCCGACGACGCAGGACGCCGCCGACCAGGTCCCGAAGACGCCCGCCGCACAGGACAACCAGGCGACCGCGCCGGTCGACGTGTTTTTCATCGCGCCGACCACCTACTACAATCGCGCCGGCTGGAATGCGCCGATCGACGATGCCGATGCACGCGAGCGCCTCGACGGCTTCGTGCTGAAATACCAGGCCAGCGCCTTCAACGGTTCGGCCAGGGTCTATGCGCCGCTCTATCGGCAGGCCACGCTGGGCGCATTCTTTCCGGAGAACCGGGACGACGGCGACAAGGCGCTGGCATTGGCCTACGAGGACGTGCGCCGCGCCTTTCGCCACTACATGAAGAACGACAACGAGGGCCGGCCATTCATCCTGGCCGCGCATAGCCAGGGCAGCCGGCACCTGTCCTACCTGCTGCGCGACGAGATCGACGGCACGCCGCTGGCCCGGCGCATGGTCGCGGCCTATGCGGTCGGTTACGCCCTTCCCATGGACCTGTTCTCGCGCGTCTACAAGGATATCCAGCCGTGCACCGCGCCGCGTCAGACGGGCTGCCTGGCCAGCTGGAACAGCTTCGCCCTGCAGGATGCCGATCCGGCCAGCCTGTTCGACAATGTGGGCTTCCACTATGACGGCGTCTACGAGGCGAACCGTGGCAAGTCCCTGCTTTGCGTCAACCCGCTGCGCTGGGATACCTCGGACGAGAACGCGCCCGCCGTCCTGAACCTGGGCGCGCTGCCGACCACGGACGACCCGCTCGGCGTGCCCGATACCGGCATTACCGGCGCGCACTGCAAGGACGGCGTCCTCTATGCCTCGCCGCCGGACGGCAAGGGCTATAGCGGGTTGGTGCTGCCGGGCGGCAATTATCACATCTACGACTACAATCTGTTCTACATGAACATCCGCGACAACGTCGCCAATCGGGTCGCCGCCTTCCTCGCCGCACCGAGATCGGCCCCCGTGCCCGTTCCGTGAATTTTCCGTGACAGTCCCATGACCGGCTTTACCGCCCGGACCCGCGTGCCTATAGACGTGCGCCATGAACATCATGCTTGGAAGAGCCCTGCTCCTCATCGCCCTCGCCAGCCCCGTGCCGGCCATGGCGGACTCCCTTCCGACGCCCAAGATCGCCGTGATCGACCTTGCGGCACTGAGCCAGAAGTCGCTCGTCACCCAGGACCTGGATAAAAAGGTCGAGGCCGCCAAGGCCGACTACCGCCTGAACACCCGGTACAGGTATGAGGCGCTGCAGGAAGAACTGCGCTCGCTCCGCGTCGATTCGGCCAATCTCGCGCCCGAGGAACGGCAGCAGCGGCAGGCATCGCTGGAACAGCGGATCGCCCAGGTCAGCGAGGACGACAAGAAGGGCGTCGAGGCCATCGAAGCCCGCGGCCAGGCGGCCATGGCGAGCCTGCAGCCGAAACTCGATGCAATCATCAGCCGTGTTTCTGCAGGCATGTCCCTCGACATGGTGCTGGAGAAACAGGCCTATGACGGCCTCGTCGCCGACAAGCTGGCCACGCCCGGCGCCAATGACATCACCGGCCTGATCGGCACGTTCCTCAACGCCGAGGTGCCGACGGTGGAATTGCCGCCCGAGGGAGCATCCCGGCCATGATCCGCGCCATCCTTATCGGGGCCGCGCTCGCGCTGCCGCTCGCCGCCCACGCACAAGCCCCGGCCGCCGCGCCGCAGGCCGTTGCACCCGCGCCCGCAACGGCCGGATTTCTGGTGATCGACGGCGAACGGCTGGCCACCGAGGCCGCCGCCATGCGGAGCATCTTCGACCAGATGGCCGCGCGCCGCGATACCGAGGCGGCCGCGTACAATCTGGCGCTCGACAAGCTGGACAATGAATTCGAGCCGGTTCGGTCGGCCAGAAGCACCATGGACGCCGCCGAGTACCAGAAGGCCGTGGACCAGTACAACGGCATCAGGGCCCAGATCGACGGCACGCTTGCCAAGGTCCAGGACGATATGAACAAGGCCGGTGAAAAAGCCGTCGAACAGTTCAACAGCATCGCCACCCTGGTCGGCCAGCAGGTCCGTCAGGATTACGGCGTCAGCCGTTTCCTCGACAGCTCGTCCGTGCTCTATATCCGGCCCGGCTCGCCCTATGATGTGACCGATGAGGTGATCCGGCGGGTCGACGCCAAGCTGCCGGATATCAAGGTGGATTTCCCCGAGCGGCCCAAACCGGCGCCGGCGACACCTGCCGCCGAGACGCAGTAGGCGTCAGGAAAACGTGAACCTCGCCGGCCTCTTGCCGAGGAATGCGGCGACGCCTTCGCGGTAGTCCTCGCCCTCATAGGCCTGCATGGCCAGCTGCCAGCTTTCCTCGGTCTCGGCGTCAGCGCCGCCCGAGATCATGCCGATGATCTGCTTCAGCACGCGGACCGAAAACTGCGAGTTGCACGCGATCTGGGCGGCGAAGTCCCTCGTCTCCTGCTCGATCGCATCGAGCGGGTGAACCGCGTTGACCAATCCGATCGCCAGCGCCTCGGCGGACGGTACGGCGCGGCCGGTGAACATCATGCTTTTCGCATGGGACGGGCCGACCACGTCGACCAATTGCTTCATGTCCTCGAGCGTATAGGCCAGACCGAGCTTGGCGGGCGGAATGCCGAGCCGCGACTCGGGCGACGCAAAGCGGACGTCGCAGGTCAGCGCGATGGCGCAGCCGCCGCCTATGCAGATGCCGCGCACCATGGCGATGGTCGGCTTGGAAATGCGGGTCAGCGCCCGAAGCCCGTTGGTGATGGCGGCGCGGTTGGCGTCACGCAGGGCGCTGTCGGCGTTGAGCGCCTCGAACTCCGAAATATCCGCGCCGGCGCTGAACGCCTTCTCGGTGCTGCCCTTCACCACGACAACCTTCAACGCCCGGTCTGCCTCGACCTCGGCGGCGATACCGGGAAGCGCCTCCCACATGGACTGGCTCATGGCGCCAAGCTTGTCGGGCCGGTCGATCACCAGCCAGGCGAGATCGCCTTCCTTTTCCAGATAGAGGGGCGCGGCGTTCACGGGGACTCCCGGATCTGCCGGACCAGGTCGCGTCCCAGGCTCTCGGCCAGCGTCACAACCCGCCCGATGACGATCAGCACAGGCGGCGCGAGGCGCGTGTCCTTCACCAGCTTCGGCAGGGTCGCGATGGTGCCGGCGACGACGGTCTCGGTCTGGAGCGTGCCCTTGGAGACGGCCATGGCAGGCTGGTCGGCCGGCATGCCCGCCTTGATCAGTTCGGCGCTGATCTCGGGCAGCTTGGCCAGCCCCATATAAACGACAAGCGTGGTGTCGGGATCGGCCAGGCTCTTCCAGTTCAGATCCAGCGGCACATTCTTGCCGCACTGACCCGTGACGAAGCGCACGCCGTTCGCCAGCCCGCGATGGGTCAGCGGCACATTGAGGCCCGCCATGACGCCCGACGCGGCGGTCACGCCCGGCACCACTTCGAAATCGACGCCTTCCCGGGCAAGCACGAGGGCTTCCTCGCCGCCGCGGCCGAAAATGTACGGGTCGCCGCCCTTGAGGCGCACCACGCTCTTGCCCTGACGGGCGAGCGTCACCAGCAGGTCGCTGATCTCGGACTGGGGCAGCGAGTGGGTGCCGCCTTCCTTGCCCACATAGATGCGCGCGGCATGATCGGGAATCTCGGAAAGAATCTCGTCGGAGACCAGCCGGTCATAGACCACGGCGTCGGCAGCGCGCAGCACGCGCAACGCCTTGAGGGTGATCAGCTCCGGGTCTCCCGGACCCGCGCCGACGAGATAGACTTTCGCTTCGCCTGCCATGAACCCCAACTATGCGCCGCGCCGCAGAAAAGCAAGCGCGGCTATCGGTGGCCGGGTGTGCCGGAGATGAAGGATTGACCTCCTGTAATGTTATGTTATTACATCCTCTGTTCGCACTGCCGGAGGGATACCCATGAACCGCCTTGTCACCATAACAGCCCTGTCGGCCCTCGCCGGTCCGGCGATGGCGGCCGAAACCGGCGTCGCCGTGGCGCCGGGCGAGGAGATCGTGGTGACGGCGCGCCCCAGCGCCGCGGATCCGTTCAGCGTCCTGCAGAGCACAACCGTCCTGACCGCCGAGAGCCTGCAGCTGCGCCTCGAAGGCTCCATCGGCGAGACGCTTGCCAGCCTGCCGGGATTCAGCTCCAGCTTCTTCGGCCCCGGCGCGTCGCGCCCGATCATTCGCGGCCTGGACGGCGACCGCATCCGCGTACTCACCAACGGCATCGGCTCCATCGACGCCTCGACGGTTAGTCCCGACCACGCGGTGGCCGCCGACCCGCTCGGCGCGCAGCGGATCGAGGTGGTCCGGGGCCCCGCGAACCTGATGTATGGAAGCAATGCCGTCGGCGGCGTCGTCAACCTACTCGACGGCCGCATCTCCGAGCGCCTCCCCGCTGATCCCGTCAGTGGCCAGGTGGACGTGCTCTATGGCAGCGCGGCAGATGAGCGTGCCGGCGCCGCCCATGTCGATGTCACCATGGGAAAGTTCGTCCTGCACCTGAAAGGCTTCTACCGCGAGTCGGACGACTACCGTGTGCCCCTCGGCGCCCTGAAAGACGATCACGACGAGGATGAGTACGAGTACGGCGAACACGAGGAAGAGGAAGAAAACCCCCGGCGCGTGGCCAACAGCGCCAACCGGAGCCAGGGCGCCACGGCCGGTCTGTCCTATGTATGGGACGACGGCTTCCTTGGCCTCGCCTATTCGCGGCTCGACAGCAAGTATGGCATCCCAAGCGGGGGCCACGCTCACGAGGAAGACGAGCACCACGACGACGAACACGAGGATGAGGATGAGGAAGCCGGTCACGGCGAGGAAAACGTCGCGGTCGATCTGGTGCAGGATCGTCTTGATATCGCCGGCGAGGTCCGCGGAGACCTCCTCGCGTTCGAGGCCGCACGGGTCCGGTTCGGTTACGCCGACTACCAGCATGTCGAGATAGAGGGCGACGAGATCGGCACGATCTTCGGCAACAAGGCATGGGAAGGGCGCCTCGAACTGGTCCACAAACCCCTTTTCGACGGCATCTGGAGGGGAGCAAGCGGCGTCCAGCTTACATCGCGCGACTTCGAGGCCATTGGCGACGAAGCGTTCGTTCCGCCCAGCGAGACCTTCAACTGGGGATTGTTCACCTTTCAGGAGGTGAAGCTGGGAGCAGTGACCGTCGAACTCGGCGCGCGCTTCGAGAACCAGCGCGTCGAGGCGCTCGGCGAACGGCGGACCTTCGACAGTTTGAACGTATCGGGCGGACTGGCGTGGACGCCGGACGAGGACTGGCTGCTGGGCGTCACGATCAGCCGGTCGAGGCGCGCGCCTACAGCCGAGGAACTATTCGCCGACGGCGCCCACCTTGCCATCGGCGCCTATGAGATCGGCGACCCGGGCCTTCGGCAGGAGACGGCGGTAAACGTCGAGGCATTCCTGAGAAAGCGCGCCGGCGTGGTGACCGGCTCGATCAGCGGCTTTGTCACCTGGTATGACGACTTCATCACGCAAGCGTTCACCGGCGGGGAAATGGATGGCCTGCCGGTGCTTCTGCGCGGCCAGACCAACGCACGGTTCGTCGGCCTCGAAGCCGAGGTCGAGGTCAAGGCGGTGCAGACCGACCTGTGGTCGCTGACTTTCGACGCCTCGGCCGACTATGTGCGGGCGACGGACACCATCTCCGGCGGGACACTGCCGAGGATTCCCCCGTTCCGCCTCCAGTTGGGCGCGGAATACCGGCGCGACTGGCTGACCGGCAGGGTCGAGGTGCAGCGGTTGTCGCGTCAGGACCGGGTGGCGGCGTTCGAGGAGGAGACCGAAGGCTACACCATGCTGAACGCCAGCCTCTCGGTACGTCCCTTCACCGCGCGGCCTGACGTGACCATCATGCTGCGCGGCCGCAACCTGACCAACGCCATAGCCCGCGCCTATACCTCGTTCCTCAAGGAATTCGCACCGCTGCCGGGCCGGGATATCCGGGTATCCCTCCAGGTGGGCTTCTAGCGAGCGGCTCCGCCATACTCGAAGGCGCCCACGTCGAGCTTGCCGAGCGCCTTGCGCGGCGTCATCGGCTTGGGGAAGCCATACTCGTTGGCGGGCATCAGTGAAGTCTTGCCCGCATTGCCGACCTTGACGCCCTGATCGATGGCGTCGGCGTCTTTGGCCAGATGGTAGTCGTAGCCCGCACGGTCGACGAACTTCTCGCTGGACTCGATCCTGTTGTTCACGTCCTTGGCCGGTCCGTCGGACACGCCGATCCTGCCGACCAGCAGATTGTTGGCGACAAACGCCGTGGCGCCGGACCGGTTGAGCACGAAGGTGCCGGCATGGCGGTCGTTCACCATGGTGTTGCTGGTGACATACAGCCCCAGCGGCTTGCCTTCGCATCCCTCGGCCCCATAGGACACCGCATTGGAATTCTCGGCGTTCGCACCCTTGTGCAGCACATTGCCGATGACGAAGGTCGCGCCGCAATTGGGCGCCTCGATCAGATAGCTGGCGCCGCCATTCTGGTCGGTGACCTTGTTGTAGAGGATCCAGTTCTCGGCACCGCGCACCTTGATGTGATGGCCGACGTCGTTGTGATGGAAATAGGAATTCATCACCACAACCCGCCTGGCGGTGCCGATGTAGATACCATGGGCCTGGCCACTGCCGGCATGGACGCGATAGGCGAACTCGGAGTTGCGGATTTCCACCACCATGTCCGGCCGGTTGATGGTCAGGATGCCGCTCTGGTTGTGGTGAAAGCTGGAATTGCGCACGTCGAGTTTGCCGCCCTCGTAGCGGATGCCCGCGCCATTCAAATCCGGCACCACGGCGCCGGAGAATTCGATGTTGTCGACGCTGACATTGTCGCCGCTCAGCACCCAGATGCCCTTGTTGTTGGGCGGGCCGACGGTGGCGCGGAAGTGCGGCCTGCCGTGCACGCCGCGCAACGTGACGTCGCTGGCGGCAATCTCGGCGAAGTCGTTGAGGTAAAGGCCGCCTTCGATCTCGACCACGTCGCCGTTCTGCAGGCTGCCGGCCACATCGCCAAGACGTTCGTAGTCCTTGCCCGGCCCCACATGAATGATCCGGCCGCTGCCGCCGCCTTCGGCGGTGTCCTTGCCGAAGGCCCCGGTCTTGAAGCTGGACGCACCGGGCAATTCGGGGCCTTTCGCCTTCGCCAGATCCTCGGGCGACGGCGGCGCCTGCTTGTATTCCGCAGGCCTGGCGGGCGTCGCGGGGGCGGCTGGCGCGGCTGGCGGGGGCGGCGATGCAGACTTGCCGCCTTCACCCAGATTTATCGACGCGATGTCATCGTTGTTCACCGGGACCTTGATCTCGACGCCGTTCTTCAGCTTGATGATCACGTCGCCATGGGCAACCGACGCTGCGGCAAGGCCCGCGGCCAGGATCATGGCCATCCACACCGGCTTGCGCATTCTCTCGCCTTTTCCGCTGCTCACGTTGGTGTTTCATCCGAAATCAGCACATGCACGCGGCGCGGGCCATGCGCACCCCATTCGATGGTCTGCTCGATATCGGCAGTACGGGAGGGCCCGGTGATGAAGCTGACGAGACGCGGTGCGATGCCGTTACCCGGCACACCGAGCCGTTTCCAGACATCCTCGTAGGCCTCGACAAGCTGTCCGGCACCGACCAGCACGATCAGCGTCTCGGCCAGGTAATTGAGCCGGGGATCATGCTCCGGTCCGCTGACGACAACCAGCGTGCCGGTTTCGGCAACGCCCGCGATACATCCGGCCAGCACCGCGCGGCCGTCAGCGATCGGCAGCGCCTCGTCGATGGCGAGCGCGCCGTCGCTGAAGTCGAGCAGCGGCCTGAGTTCCGGCGCCACGTTGAGCCGCGCCGGAAGGCTCTGGTCCGCCAGATAGCGGGCCACCGCACCCGGCACGCCGGCAAGCGGGCCGACCCGCTCTAATGTGCCGCGTGCCGCCGCCAGGCGCTCGGCGAACCGGACGGATATTTCGGCCGCGTCTGCGGCCGGCGCGACGCGAAATCCGGTTCCCTGCGGCGCCAGTGAGGCGGCATGCCGCGGCACGGCGGCGCGCAGCTTGCCCAGAATTTCGGCGCGGCTACCGGCGGCCACCGCGTTTCCTCCATTGATGCTGGAAGCTGTTGCCCGCCGGCGCGTGCATGTCGCGCTCGCCGGTCCAGCCCGCGCCGGCCAGCGGTAGCCGTCTGATCCAGCCATTGCTGGCGATCAGGCGCAGGAAGCGGGACGCCGTCCACTGCATGGAACGGTAAAGGCGCGGACTGGCCGCGATCATCGACCAGGCGCGCAGGCCCCATCGCGTGCCGCTCGGGCTCAGGTGGCGCTCGAATTCACGCTCGCGCCAGTGGCGCATCAATTTCGGCAGCGGGATGCGCACCGGACACACCGCCTCGCAGCGGCCGCAGAAGCTCGACGCGTTCGGCAAATGCCCCGCCTTGTCGATGCCGGCGAGGCTGGGCGTCAGCACCGCGCCCATGGGCCCCGGATATACCGAGCCATAGGCGTGGCCGCCGATATTCGAGTACACCGGGCAATGATTGAGGCAGGCGCCGCAGCGAATGCAGCGCAGCATTTCCTCGAACTCGGTGCCCATCATGTCGGAGCGCCCGTTGTCGAGCAGCACCACATGGAAGGACGACGGCCCGGACAGGTCGTCCGTCCGCTTCGGTCCGGTGAAGAAACTGACATAGGCGGTGATGTCCTGGCCGGTCGCCGAACGCGGCAGCAACCGCAGCATCAGGTGGCAGTCGTCCAGCGTCGGCACCAGCTTCTCGATGCCGGTGACGACGATGTGGGTGTCGGGCAGCGAGGCCGTCAGATCCGCATTGCCCTCGTTGGTGACCACCACCGCCGATCCGGTCTCGGCCACCAGGAAGTTGGCGCCGGTGATGCCCACGTCGGCCTTCACGAAGCGCTGGCGCAGGATCGAGCGGGCCTCGCGCACCATGCCGGAACGCTCCGTCAGCCGGGTGTGGAAGCCGTGCCTGCCATGGTGTTCGTGAAAGGTGTCGGCCACCTGGTCCTTCGAGAGGTGGATAACCGGCGCGATGATGTGACTGGGTTTCTCGCCGCGCAGCTGGATGATGTATTCGCCCAGGTCGGTCTCGATCGGCTCGATGCTGTGCTCTTCCAGATACGGATTGAGCTCGATCTCCTCGGTCACCATGCTCTTGCTTTTGGTGACCGTGCGCGCACCGGCCGCGCGGCAGATGCCGTGGATGATCGCCCGCGCCTCCCGGGCATCCCGCGCCCAGTGCACCTTGCCGCCCCGCGCGGTGACGTTGGCCTCGAACTGTTCGAGATAGTCGGCGAGATGGGCGATGGTGTGCGCCTTGACGTCGCGGGCGCGGTCGCGCATGGCCTCGAAGTCCGGCAGCCGAGCGGCGGCGTTCGCCCGGGCCTCGACGAAGCCGTGCTTGATGTGCTTCAGCGCGTGCTGGAGGGTCGCGTCGTCCAGTGCGGCCCGTGCCTTCTCGACGAACGCACCGCTTTCAACCTCCACGGCGATCACCGTCCATCAGGGCGCTCCAGCATGCCGGCCAACAACTCGGCCACGTGGCAGGCGCGGATATCCCTGCCTTCGCGGCGCAGCTTGCCTTCGATGTTGAGCAGGCAGCCGACATCTCCCATGGCGACGATGCCGGCGCCGGTCGCGGCAATGTCGGCGGTCTTGTTCTCGGCCATCCGCCCCGAAATATCCGGATATTTGACGCAGAACGTGCCGCCGAAACCGCAGCACACCTCCGGTTCGGCCAGCTCCAGCAACTCCAGCGACGGCGACCGTTTCAGAAGCGCCCGCGGCTGATGGCGGATGCCCAGTTCGCGCAGGCCCGAGCATGAATCGTGATACGCGACGCGCACTGCCGCCGGGGCCGCGTCGGGCGTATAGCCATGCCGCTCCAGGAACACGGTCAGTTCCTCGGTCTTGCCGGCCAGCGCCTGCGCCTTGCCGAACAGCGCGTCGGCCTCGTCGAACAGTAACGGATAATGCACCTTGATCATGGCCGCGCACGAGCCGGACGGCACGACCACATATTCATAGGGCTCGAGGAGCTCGATGGTGCGCCGCGCCATGCTGCGCGCGGCGCGGCGGTCACCGCTGTTGTAATTGGGCTGGCCGCAGCAGCTTTGCCCCCGGGGCACGACCACGTCGAACCCTGCGGCCTCGATTAGCGACGCGCTGGCAAACCCCACCTCCGGCCGCATCAGATCGGCCAGACAGGTAACGAACAGCGCCGCTTCCGGCTTTGTCTGCAACGGCTTTTTCACCGACTCATAGTGCCAGACCCTGCCGGCAAGGCAAAGGCGCGATGGGCAGGCAAGGCCGGGCGATCAGACGCTGTCGAACGCGACCGGCCGGGGCTCGTCGCCGGGCGCCAGCTTTTCCAGCTGATCGAACGGGTTGGTGCCGAAATAGATGTCCTCGCCGATCAGCTTGCCGTCTGGATCGGCGGGCCACACGGTCAGAAGCTGGGCATTGGAGACATAGCGGGCGGCGGCATCCACCGCGTCGCCGTTCACCTGCGTCACGCCCGCGGCCAGCAGGGCCGAACCGGGATGGGTGTTGCGCAGCCGGCCTTCGGTCACCACCGCGTTATCATCGACGACGACCTTTTCGACGTTGAATTCGAACAGGTTGCCACCCGACGCGATCAGCATCTCGTAAAAGCCGCGTACAGCCTGGCGGCCCTTGGGGCCCCGGTCGGGCCCCTGGCCCCAGATGTGATATTGCGGCTCGGCGGTCAGCGTGGCCATCAACAGTTCGATCTCGCCGCAGATCTCCGTCTTCATATGGTCACGGACCTCCTTCAGCAGCGTCTTGTGCCGCGGATTGGTCTCGGCTTCGTAGGCAGCCTCGACGGCTGCCCAGGTTCTGGTCGGATCGACTTTCATGCAACATCCCCGTTTCGTGTTCCCCTGCCGCCTATCCTAATGGCCCGGTGCGGCGGAAAACAGCGTGGAAACCATGCAGGACAATAAATTAATCAATGCTTATGGATTTGTGATGCGATAGCTTTCATGCCTGTATTCCATTGTCCCCGCCTCTGAGCCTGAGCGGCAGAGACACTCGATAGCCTCATGAAAACAATGATGCAGGCTCAACTCATCGCTTCCGGGAGAACCGATCGTGAATGAAAAGACAACCCGCCCGGCCTGGTTCGCAAGGCGCGAGATCAGCCCGTTCACGCTGGACGACGACGCGGTCAAGGAGGTGCTCGGCAAGGCCACCCATGCCGTGGTGTCCTGGGTCACCAAGGACTGCAAGCCGGTTTCGGCGGTGGTGGTCTATGTCCTGATCGACGGGGTTATCACCATCACGTCCACCACCAATCGGGCCAAATACCATGCATGGCGGCGAAACCCGGCGGCATGTTTCTGCATCTGGGATCCCGACAATATCGGCCGGCAGGTCACGCTCCGGGGCCAGGTGGAAATTGTCCAGAGCGCGGACCTTCTGCGCCGCTTCACCGAGACGTTCCTGACCCAGCGCAACGACGGCAAGCCGCCTTCGCCCGAGCGCCTCGCCACCGAGATTGGAAAATTCGACGCGCCGGACCGGCACATGATGCAATTGCATGTGGAAAAGGTGCTCACCCACGACCTGACCGCCCTGTTCAAGGCTGAACGGGACGGGACGGACGTCTGGAGCTAGGCGCCCGCCACGCCTTTGCGGGCGCGGCAGGGCAATGGCGGCAGGTTTCCGGCGGCAGGCCCTACGCGGCCTTGCGTCCCGCCTGGTCCGCGTCTGATTTCTCGCCGGGCGGATTGAAGGCCTCGGGCATGTCGAACGGCACTTTTTCCAGATACAGCGACTGACTGGGAAAGGCGAAACCGGTACCGGCCTCCTCGACGACGTGCTTCACCTTGTAGGCCAGCTCTTCCTTGATCTTGAGCCACTCGCCCCAGCTCGTCGTCTTGGTGAAGCAATACAGCATGATATCGATGCTTGAATCGTTGAAGCTGTCGACATTCACGAAGGTCGACACCTCGTCACTGCCGGCGAAGTCCTCGCTGGCGGCCAGGTAGGTTTCGATCTCGCTGCATATCTGGCGCAGCTGATCCACCGTCGTCCCGTATTCCACGCCGATCTTCCAGTAGATCCGGCGATGGGTCATCCGGGTGAAGTTCGTCACGGCATTGTCCGAGAGCTTGGCGTTCGGCACGAACACCGGCGCCTTGTCGAAACGCCGGATGAAGGTCGAGCGGAAGCCGATGGACTCCACCGTTCCCTCGACAACGCCGTCGACCTGGATCCACTCGCCGGGCGCGAAACGCTTTTCAACGAGGATCAGGACCCCGGCGATCAGGTTCTTGAACAGGTCCTGTGCACCCAGCGCCACCGCGACGCCGAACAGTCCCAGGCCCGCCAGCAGCGGCCCCACCTCGATGCCCCACATCTGCAGGATCACCGCACCGCCCAGGAAAGCGATGATGCCCTTCACGGCCTTGACCAGCCAGGAGAGGGTCGCCTCGCCCAGCATGCCCGCCAGTTTCTCGAATATCTGGCTCAACGGCGTGATCAGCCGAAAGAAGGCCCAGAAGATGCAGAACGCGACCATGGATCGGACGAGTTGCAGCACGACGTCCCAATATTCGGGCGCCAACTCGAGCATCCGGAACGCGAGATAGATACCCAGGATTACCGGCACGAGCCTGACCGGCGGCGCGATCGCGTCGACCATCAGGTCATCGAATGTCCCGCTTGTGCGCTTGGCCAGCATTCGCAGATTGCCGATGACGATGCGGGCGAACAGGTGCCGGAAGACAAGCGCCAACGTAATGATGCCTACGGAGATAACCAGCTGGCCGATCGTGGCGCCCAGCAGTCCCCGGTTCCAAACATCCTGGACGATGATCCAGAACTCCCAGAAGGGCTCCATCATGTTTCCTTTCTGTCCGGTGCCGGATCGTCGTCCCCGTCCGGAGCGAACGGGTCGAGCGACGCCGGCATTGGCGTTGTTCGAGGCAGTATCTGATAGTGCTGCTGCAGTTCGCCGGGCACGGGCATGTTGGCAGCCTGGCGCCACAGGGCGAAAGCCAGCGCGCCGATGGCACAGCACGCGATAAAGACATAGAGGCCGGGCGGCCCCATCGCCGACATGGCGGCCGCGCCCGCCATCGGGCCGGCGACGGCGCCGACTGAATAAGCGAGCACCAGTCCGCCACTTGCGCCGACACGGTCTGCCGGCGACAAACGGTCATTGGTATGGGCGACGCAAAGCGGGTAAAGCGCGAAGGTCAGGCCTCCGAACAACCCGCCCAGCACCAGCAATGCCGTTCCGGGCGCGCCGGTGAGCGAGATCAGCCCGCTCGCCAGCACGGCCGCGGCAAAGGTAGAAACGATCACCCGACGCCGATCGAACACGTCGGATAGCCAGCCGATCGGCCACTGGAGCACGACGCCGCCCAGGATGACCACGCTCATGAACAGCGCCGCCCCGGACAGGTCCATGCCGAGCCTGCGTACATGCACCGCACCCAACGCATAAAAGGCGCCCAGCATCATGCCGGTCGCCGCCGCGCCGATGATGCCCAGCGGCGAGCTTTCATAAAGCTTGCGGATACTCATGGCCGGCGCTTCATCGAGCACCGGCGCATTCCTGCGGGTCAGCGCAATGGGCAGCACCGCCAGCGACAGCAGGATCCCGGCAACCAGGAACGGCATGGACGGCTTATCGCTGCTGAGCGTCAGCAGGAACTGGCCGACCGCCTGGCCCGAATAAAGCACCGTCATATAGACGGCCAGCACGCCGCCACGCGTTTCGGGCCCGGATTTGTCGTTCAGCCAGCTCTCGAGGCAGACAAAGACGCCCGCCATGCAGAAACCATCGACGAACCGGAGGGCGCCCCAGAGCATGATGTCCTGATGCACGGCATAGGTCAGGGTGCTTGCCGAAAAAAGCGAGACGAACGCGGTGAAGGCACGGATGTGGCCGACCCGCTGGATCAGCGGCGTCACCTTCAGCGCACCGACTGTCAGCCCGGCGAAATATGCGGTCGCGACCGGTCCGATGAACAGCGGTGACGTCCCCGCCGCTTCCAGCTGGAGGCTGATCAGCGTCGCCATGAAGCCGCTTCCCGCCATCAGCATGAAGACGGCGAGCAGCAGGCTGCGCACAGACAGGATCGCTGTCAGCATCAGGGCGTTCCGGCGCCTCCGCCTGGCTGAACCGGGATACCGCCGGGCAGTGGATCAGACGGTTTCATTCCCCCTGAAGCGGTACCGGGAATCCCCGTGCCCCTGAGCGATTGCCCCGCTGTCTCGACGACAAACAGCAAGGCGACGCCACCGATGGCGCAGGCGGCCATCATCATATAGGCGGGAACCAGCACGTCGCCCGTGAGCGTAATCAGCCAGGCATTCACCGCCGGGGCCGTACCGCCGAACACCGACGTCGAGATATTATACGCGATGGCGAAGCCTGCGAACCGCACATGGGTAGGGAACATGGCCGGAAACGTCGCCGATATGGTCGCAAGCTGCGGCACATAAAGCAGGCCGAGCAGCGCGAAGCCGGCCACAGCGCCGACAAGCCCAAGCGTCATCAGGTGGTAAAGCGGAATGGCAAGGATGAACAGTCCGGCCAGGGACCCCCACCACATCGGCTTGCGCCCGATCCTGTCCGACAGACGCCCCGCCACGGGCAGGAACATCATCATGAACAGCATGCCGACAATGGGGACGACCAGCGCCGCCTCGGCCGAGAGACCGAGCCGTCTGGCCAGGTAGGTGGGCATATAACTCAGCAGCGTATAATTGACGACATTGAGGGCGATGACGAGGCCGCCCAGCGCCAGCAGCGGCTTGCGATAGGTCGAGATCAGATGCCACAGTTCGGTGGTCATCCGCTTTTCCTGCACCCCCGCGCTGACAACCTCGTTGAAGATCGGCGTGTCATCCATTTTCGAGCGCAGATATAGCCCGACGAGCCCCATGGGCGCCGCCACCAGGAACGGCAGACGCCACCCCCAGTCATGCATCGCCGCGTCGCCCAGCAGAAGCGAGAATCCCAGCATCAGGAGCGCACCCAGCGAAAACCCGCCCAGCGTGCCGACTTCCAGAAAGCTGCCGCAAAAGCCGCGCTGGTTGTCTGGCGCGTACTCGGCCATGAAGGTCGCCGCGCCGCCGTACTCGCCACCCGTGGAAAACCCCTGGATCAGCCGCAGGGTTACCAGCAGGACCGGGGCCCACATGCCGATGGTCGCATAGGACGGAATCAGCGCGATGCAGAAGGTGGCCGCTGACATGAGCAATATGGTCGCCGCCAGGATCGTCTTCCGGCCGAAACGGTCACCGAGCGGCCCCCAGAACAATCCGCCGAATGGACGGGCCAGAAACGAGATGGCAAAGGTCGCGAGCGCGAACAGGGTCGCCTCGCCCGCGCTGCCCGGAAACAGGGCTGCGGAAATGTAGGACACCCCATAGGCATAGATGCCGTAGTCGAACCACTCGGTCGCGTTGCCAATTGACGAGGCCGCGATGGCCCGCCTGAGAATCCAGGGCGGGGTCGCGGCGCCGGCATTCTGCCCCGATGTGGGCGCGGTCTGACTCATGAGCGGCTTTTCTTCAGTGGACCATTTTCGACACGGATCGGGTTTACCTTGCGGGCGGCAAGAAAGTCCGGCCGGGGTGCGGGCGCACCGAACGGCTCGACCAGACGGTTGGAAACCGCGTTATAGACGATGAACGCATTTGCCCGCGGCCAGGGTGTGATGTTGCTGTTCGAGCCGTGCATGGTGTTGCAGTCGAACATGATGACTGTCCCTGGCGCGCCGATGGGGGCGGCAATACCGTGGGTATGGGCCAACTCGGCCAGGCTGTCGTCGTCCGGCACGCCATATTCCTGCCGCCTGAGCGAAGACAGGTAGTGGTCGGGCGGGGTTTCGCCGACACAGGTCAGGAAGTGACGGTGCGACCCAGGTATGAGCATCAGCGGTCCATTGTTGGGCGTATTCTCGGCCAGCAGCACCGACATGGACAATGCCCGCATCCTGGGCATGCCGTCCTCGACATGCCAGGTTTCGAAATCCGAATGCCAGTAGAATTCCTTGCCCTGAAAGCCGGGCTTGTAATTCAACCTGGACTGATGGACGTAGACGTCGTCATCAAGCAGAAAGCGCGCCACGCCAGCGAGGCGTTCGTCGGCGGCAAGCCTGGAGATCAGCGCACTCTGCTCGTGGATCCGGAACACCGAGCGAATCTCGTCGGCATCGGGCTCACGGATCACGGTCGCCGGGTCAAGATCGCCCGGATCGCCGAGAATGCGCGCCGTTTCGGCTTGCAATGCCGTCACTTCGTCGGCGGTGAACAGGTTCTCGAGCACAAGATAACCGTCGGCATCGAACCGTTTGACATCTGCCTGGCTCAACGGCGCGCCGGCCTCCCAATCGCTGTGCACAACGGGGTCGAGGCGAGGCATCAATTCGGGGCGTGCCGATCGGCGGGAAGGATAGTCGTCACGCATTTGGGATATTACTGGCTCTCCGCCAGCTCCTTTTCAGGAAGTGGATAGGCGCCGGTTTCGTCGTGAACTTCTCGTCCGGTGACCGGCGGATTGAATACGCATGCCGTGATGATGTCGGTCTTTGGTCGAACGACATGGCGGTCATGCTCATTCAGCGCGTAGAGCATGCCGGGACGAAGGTCGTGAATCTCGCCGGTCGCGAGATCCTCGATGGTGCCTTCGCCCTGCAACACGTAAACGGACTCCAGGTGGTTCTTGTAATGCATGCGCAGCTCCTTGCCGGCATACAGGGTCGTGATGTGAAAGGAAAAGCCCATGCCCTCGTCCTTGAGGAGCATGCGGGCGCTTTCCCAATCATCGGTGACCACGTTCCGGTTTGAGTCGCGGATCACGTCGAGATGGCGAACGATCATATTTTTTTCCTTACTGGGCGGCCGCGACCAGGGTCGGCGACAGCGCCTCACGGACACTCGTCTCCAGGATATCAAGGCCGGAATCGAGGAGTTCTTCGGTGATGACGAGCGGCGCCAGCACCTTGATCACTTCGTCATTGGGTCCGCTGGTCTCGATGATCAGGCCCTTCTTGAAAGCGGCCTGAGTGATCTGGGCCGCAACTTCGCCCGAGCCGACGTCGAGGCCGCGCATCATGCCGCGTCCCAGAACCGCGAGGTTGTGTTCCTCGGCCATGGTGGTGAGACGCCTGGCCAGTTGCTCACCCCGGCGCGCGACGTCAAGGGCGAACAGATCTTCCGTCCAGAAGTGCCGCAACGCCGCCGTCGCCGTGACGAAGGCGTGATTGTTGCCACGGAAGGTGCCGTTGTGCTCACCCGGCATCCACAGATCCAGTTCCGGCCTGAACAGCGTGAGCGCAAAAGGCAGCCCCATGCCCGACAGCGACTTCGCCATCGTCACGATATCCGGCGTGAAGCCCATTCCCTCGAAACTGAAGAAGCCGCCGGTGCGGCCGCAACCGGCCTGGATGTCGTCGACGATCAGCAATGCGCCATGGCGCTTGGCGATCGCGGCAATGCTGCGCAGCCATTCCGGGGACGCGGCGTTGAGGCCGCCCTCGCCCTGAACCGTCTCGACCAGGATGGCCGCCGGCGCATCCAGACCGCTGGACGGATCGGCAAGCCGGCGATCGAGCATCTTGGCGGTATCGATGCCATCGCCGAAATATCCGTCGAAGGGTTCATGGCTCACATGGGTGAGAGGAACACCCGCCCCGCCCCGCTTGCCGGCATTGCCGGTGCACGCGAGCGCGCCGAGCGTCATGCCGTGAAAGCCGTTGGTGAAGGCGATCACCTGCTGGCGGCCGGTGACCTTCCGCGCCAGCTTGAGCGCGGCCTCGACGGCATTGGTGCCCGTGGGGCCCGTGAACATCATCCGGTAGTCCAGGCCGCGCGGCTTGAGAATCAGGTTCTCGAACGCTTCGAGTAGCTCGGCCTTCGCTTCGGTATGAAGATCGAGACTGTGGGTGATCCCGTCACCGGAAATATAGTCGATAAGCGCCTGCTTGAGGACCGGGTGGTTGTGGCCATAGTTCAGGGTCGAGCAGCCCGACAGAAAATCGAGGTATCGTCCGCCCGCATCATCGTACATCCATACGCCCTCGGCGCGGCCGAACTGGCGCGGCATGGAACGGGAATAGCTGCGCACCTCGGATTCCATCCGCTCGTAGATGGCCAAATTGGGTGCATTCCTGGTCGGCCTTGGCTGACTGGTCATGATAACTCCTTTGCGGCTGTTGCCGGCGGCTCGAACGGCCCGATGGACACAAGGAACTCCGTGTCGTGCAAACCGGCGAAATGGGTGTCCTTCTCGAACAGCGGACACTTGTTGACAGGGGCACCAATTCGGCTCGCGAAAGCGCCAAACAGGGCCCAGGAGGCGTCATTGGCCTCGGTGATTGTTGTCGTCAGCATGGTCGCGTTACGAACGGCTGGCCGCTTTATCAGTTCCGACAACATGCGGCTGGCAAGTCCGATTCCCCGTGCCCGGGCGTCGACAGCTACCTGCCAAACAAAGATCTGCTCCGGCGCGGATGGTGGACGGTAGGCGGAAATCCAGCCAACGATCTCACCGTCGGCTTGCGCGAGCACACAGGTATCGGCGAAGTGCGTGCACTGCAGCAGATTGCAGTAGGTCGAATTGGTATCCAGAGGCGGGCAGCGCTCGATCAGCGCAGAAACCGCCGGACCGTCCGCGGACTGCGGACTGCGAAACAGGATCGGCGTGGTGATCCGATCCTCTTCCGACGTGACGTTACGCCGGAATGTAGTATTCCGTTCGTCGTCTTCAGTTAAAATTGCTTCAACTCCCGAAGTTTTTCTTCAGTCGCGGCGAGGCGTCTGCCGCTTGGGAGGTGCATATCTAGGGGGAAAGCCATGACTTTTCAACCCCTAGCAGGCTCAAAGTTCATTTCGATAACGATATAATGCTAAAAAATACTTCTATTCCCGAACTGTTTTTGCCGCTTCACAGCAGGCCGTGAAATGTCTAGTGCTTGGGTCATGACGGACCAGATCACCAATGGCGCGCTACGGGCGATTCGGCGCATCCTGCGTGCGGCGGAACAGGGCGGGCGCCGGCTTGCCGCAACCACCGGGCTGACGCCGTCACAGCTTCTGGTGCTGCAGCAGATCGAGAAGACCGGCGTGACGACTCCGAGCGTCATCGCCGCCACGCTCCATTTCGGCCAGGCGACGGTCACCAACATCGTCGACCGTCTCGAAGCCGCGGGTCTGGTGACCAGAAGCAGGGGCGAGCGGGACAAGCGCCAGATCCTGCTGCGCCCGACGGCAGCCGCGGGACAGTTGGTCAACCGGGCGCCCGATCTCCTGCAGGAGCGGTTCACGGACCGTTTCGAATCACTTCCCGCATGGGAGCAGGCGATGATCCTCGCCGCGCTGGAAAAGCTGGCACTGCTGCTGGACGCGGGCGACATGGACGTCGCCCCGCTGCTGGACGCCGGCCCGATCGACCGGCCCGCCGACTAGCATGCCTGCACCGGCGCGAGTCCGACGCTATTCCTCCTGCGACGGCCGGCTGATTTCAAAGACAACCCGGAATCTGTGAGGCGCGCTGACCGGCGTGCCATTAAGCATGGCGGGCTGGAACCGCCAGTTTACAGCGGCTTCGGATACGGCCGCCTTGTCGAGAGACGGGTATCCGCTGCTCTGCTTGACCACAATGCTGTTCGGATCGACGAAGCCGTCCGCCTCGACGATGAACTGCAGGATCACCTCACCTTCCTGGCCCGCAATGAGCGCATCATTCGGGTAAGGTGGTTGGGTTATCGGCCGTGCTGGATCCGCCGACGGACTGCCAGAGTCCTCATAGGTTTCGCTTAGAATACTTGGCGTCTCCGGGACCCCAAAGTCGATCTGCTGCAGCCGGCGCAATGCGAACACCACTTTGAACTGGTGCGGACTGGCTACCGGCTTGCCTTTTTTTCTCGCGGGTTTGAACCGCCATGTCGCCGCCTCTGATATGGCGGCGACGTCCAGCAGGGGATATCCGCTGCTTTCATCCACGCCGATGCTCTCCGGATCAACGGAACCATCCCTCCTGACCGTGAAATGCAGGATGACCGCACCTTCCTGCGACTCCATCACCGCCTGTCGTGGATAATAAGGCTGTGTCACGGGATAGTCGGGATCTTGCTCCGGCGGTGTCGTGACGTCGTCATCACTCTTGGCCTGTGACGCAGGTACGGGCTCTGTCTCGGCTACCTCGGCTGCCTGCACAGCCGGTAGCGGGGCAGTATCGGACGCCATATCCCGCCCATCGGGCGCGGCGCATGGCGCCGCCGGACTTGTCCAGTCGATCGCAGCCTGTTCGCCGCCTGGGTTGATGCGGCCAATCGATACTGCGGTACTGGACTGCCGGCTTCCCCCGTCGACTTGGATCACGCGGGAGGCATATTTGTCGAACCTAGGCAGGCTATCGTTGAGCGCCTGCGCCTCGGTTGGCGATATTTCCGGAACGAGGGTGCGCTTGCTCATGACGGTACGCATGACGCCGTCTTGTAGGCTTGCCCTACGCCAATAGGCGATGCCGCCGAGACGTTGGTCGATGGGCGCGGCATCGTAGCTCCAGCGCCATCGTCCCGCTTCCGGCGGCAGCCTCATGGTCGTCACCCAGCATTTGTAGGCTGGAAAGTCCGTTACCCAGGGCGCCGTCTGGTCCTGGCTCTTCGGCCGGCGAAGCGGCGTCGGTGCTACGAAGCCGGCATCGAAAATCTCCAGTGTCCGTCCCTGCAGGGCATCTCCCTGCCAGAACAGCCTGCCCTCGCCGCTCATGCTAAGAACCACGATTCCCTGCCCCTCGTCATAGCGCCAGGCGGTGGTGACCGGCTCGGCCCATGCAATGGCCTGCCGCCAGAACGCATCCTGAGCTCGTTCGGCATCCTCGGGTGCCATGGCCGAGAGCCGGGTTTTCAGCCCCACCACGCCTTCACCCCGCAGGATATGTTCTGCGGCGACCTTGGCGGGCGCATCGAAGCCGGCCCGTGCGTCGACATCCAGCACCTGGATGACGTCAGGCAGCGCGGGTGCTTCCGGGGGCACTGCCTCAAGGCTCACATCGCCTGACCTTAGCGGTAACACCCAGCGGAATGTTGGCGGGGGCAAGGTCGCAAGGCGCTCGCCGATATGTGTCCCGTCGAGCCAGTAAGCGCGCCCAGCTATTGTTGCGCGGACCAGCACATGATCGAATACCACCTGCGTCGGCAGCCGCTCGTCAATACCGTCGCCGCCAATGGCAGGGATAAGGACGGCCTCTCCAGCGATGCCCAATTCCCCCAGCAGCGCCAGCAAAAGAGCTGTCTTCGCCTTGCAGTCACCAAAGCGCCGGACCCAGGTCTCGTCGGCACTGGCAGGCCGATAATTTCCGCCGTCCAGTCCCACATAAACATATCGAATGCGGTCCTGCACCAGCGCCAGCGCCGCCTCGGCGCGGGCAGCGGGATCGGCGGTCGTAGCAGCGATCCTGGCGGCCTCGGCGCGGACCGGCGAGTCCGAAGCGAGCGTGGCCGCCTTGTCGAAAAGCGGCCATAGCACGCTGGAAACACCGGACCAATCGGTGAAACTGGAATATTCGATCAGGCGGCGCACGTTAAAGCGCCAGGGTGCGCCGTCGGTGGCATGGGCCAGTTTCGGATCGCGGATTTCGTAGGTCAGTTGGTTCCAGCCATCGCGCTCGACCGGCGTCTCCTCTTTCATGTCCGGCGACACCTGCCAATGCAGGGTCCTTTCAGCCGGCCACGTGAAGCGGGCACGATATGCTCCTGGCATCGTGACCACCGGCATCTGTGCAAAGCCGCTGGGCCGATCCCCGAAAAGTGGGTCGCGCCGCCTGATGGTCACCGCGAATTCGAATTCATCTCCAATCTGAAGTCCAGGAATCTGCATGGTGGCGGTGAGCTGCCCGTCCAGCATGGCATAATCGAGCCGGTCCTCTCGCTGGATGACCTGAAACTTCGTCGTCGTCAGAACGTCGATCGTACGGTTCCCGCGCGAGACCTTTAGGCTATGTATCGTGATGTCTTCCGTGGACGGGTCCCAGGCTAGGGCAAGGTTGCCAAGTGCCAGGCCCTCCGGCGTCAAAATCTTCACCCGCTGCGCGGAATATGTTTGCTGTTCGTCGAAATCCAGCCGGATCTGCGTGTCCGAATATGACACCTGAACCGGAGCACCTTC
This sequence comes from Emcibacter sp. SYSU 3D8, assembly GCF_039655875.1. Taxonomy (NCBI): domain Bacteria; kingdom Pseudomonadati; phylum Pseudomonadota; class Alphaproteobacteria; order Emcibacterales; family Emcibacteraceae; genus Emcibacter; species Emcibacter sp. SYSU 3D8. Next base: position 823,106 of record NZ_JBBYXK010000001.1, read on the forward strand.
CGGCGGGGTGGTTACTGTCGGCGTGGGCGGGACAAATACCCATTCGGCCGCAGGACCGTATTGCACGTCCCGGGAAGCGGCGGCCGCACCGCCGCCAGACTGGAAAAACAGCACCGTCGCCATGGCGCAGACCAATATGCGCATCGACTATCCCCCACGGGGACCTACCGAAAGGATCACCCCGGCTTTTGCAGGCAGGGGCCTCGCCTCCCGCCTCGTCAATATGTCGGCAGTTTGTAGCCCTTGAATTGCTCGCGCAACTTGATCTTCAGCAGCTTGCCGGTGGCGGTGTGAGGCAGTTCCTCAACGAACACCACATCGTCGGGCATCCACCACTTGGCGATCTTGCCGGCCATGAAATCCAGCATGTCCTGTTTGCCCACGCCCGAGTCTGCCGCCCGGACGCAGACCAGCAGCGGACGCTCGTCCCATTTCGGGTGATGGATTCCGATCACCGCTGCCTCAGCGATGCCCGGATGGCCGACGGCGGTGTTCTCGATGTCGATGGAACTGATCCACTCGCCGCCCGACTTGATCACGTCCTTGGCCCGGTCGGTCAGCTGGACATAGCCGTATCGGTCGATGTTGGCGATGTCGCCGGTGTCGAAGAAGCCTTCGTCGTCGAGAATCACGCCGCCCTCGCCCTTGTAATACTCGCTGACAACCCACGGCCCGCGCACCATCAGGTGGCCGGCGGCCTCGCCGTTCCAGGGCTGGCGGTTGCCCTCGTCGTCGGTGATCTTCAGGTCGACGCCCCACATGGCGCGGCCCTGCTTCATCTTCAGGTCGAGCTGATCCTGATAGTCCATGCCGTCCATGGCCGCCTTGGGCGCGCCGACGGACCCGATGGGATTGATCTCGGTCATGCCCCAAAGATGGTTCACCGAGACGCCGTACTTGGTCTCGAAGGTCTCGATCATGGACCGGGGCGCCGCCGAGCCGCCGATCACCACGCGGTCGAGATAGGGCAGGTCCAGATCGTGCTCCTGCAAATGGCGCAGCAGCATCAGCCAGACCGTTGGCACGGCGGCGGTGAGGCTCACCTTCTCGTCGTTCAGGAGCTGATAGATGCTGGCGCCGTCCATCTCCTTGCCGGGCATGACGATCTTGGCGCCCGTCATCGGCGCGAAATGGGCGATGCCCCAGCCATTGGCATGGAACAACGGCACCACAGGCATGATCGTCGTCCGCGAGCTGCACCCCATCACATCCGGCAGCGCCGCCGCCATGGCGTGCAGCACGCAGGAGCGGTTGGAATACACCACGCCCTTGGGATTGCCTGTCGTGCCCGAGGTGTAGCACATGGCCGCCGCCGCCCGCTCGTCGAGCTGTGGCCACTGGTAGCCGTCATCCTGGGCAGCCAGCAAATCCTCGTAGCAGATGACATTGGGCAGGCTGGTTTCCGGCATGTCCGCCCGGTCGGCAAGAATGATGAAACCTTCCACGGTCGGAATCTGGTCGAGGATGCCCTCGATCATGCCGGTGAAGGTCGGATCGAGCACGATGAACCGGTTCTCGGCGTGGTGGATGATGTAGGAGAGCTGCTCGGCGAACAGGCGCGGATTGAGCGTGTGGGTTACCGCTCCCATGCCGGTGATGCCGTACCACGCTTCCAGGTGCCGGTAGGTATTCCAGGCCAGCGTCCCGATGCGGTCGCCCTCTTCCACGCCCAGCGCGACCAGCGCCTTGGCAAGCTGGCGCGACCGGCGCCCGGCATCGGCGTAGGTATAGCGGTGAATCGGCCCCTGCAGGGTGCGGGTGACGATTTCCTGCTCGGCGTGAAACTTTTCCGCATATTCGATCAAGGAAGAAACCAGCAGGGGAACATCCTGCATCTGTCCGAACATAAACCGCCCTCGTTTGCCTGTTTGACGCTGAATTTCTTATACATGACGGCGCGCGCGCCGCGAACAGAGTTGGCGGACAGGACACACAGCTCCGGGGCTCGCGCCACCAAGCACACTTTAGAGTTGTGTTTTCGCTTGCGCGGCCCGCGCGTTTGTCCGCTAATTACCCATGAGGACGACAACACCAGACTGCCCAGTTCCTGAGGGTCTGCACTTGATCGGGGCGGCTGGCATGCCGGGCGGCGACGTCAGAGGCTGACACATGACGATGAGCACCTTGGCCGAAAGGCCGATGGAGGGGGACCGGTCGCATCCGTGCCTTGCCCACAGGGGCAAGGCCATACGGCCGAACACGGGCGCGGCGACAGTCTGCGCCAGCGCAACCGTGCAGGCCCGCTGATGCTCGTCGACGAGTTCTTCCAGACCACGGCCCAGGCCACGACGCAGGTCGACCTGATAGAGGGTTTTCGCGCGACCATGCTGTCACTGGGTTTCGACCGTGTGCACTATTTCGGCTACCCGAACGCCATGACGCGCGGCCCCTCGACCGAGGTGACCCTGTTCACGATGATCCCGCCCGAATGGTTCGAACACTATGACGCCGAGCAGTACGAGAAAATCGACCCCCTGAGCGAGCATGTGATCCAGAGCCACGTCCCGTTTGAATGGGACAAGGTCATCGGCACGATGGAATTGACCCGACGGCAAAAGCGGCTGATCAAGGAAATCCGGGAGGCGTCGCTGCACGATGGCGTCACGGTGCCCATCCATGGCCCGTTTGGCCAGGTAAACGGCGTCAGCTACATGCGCAGCAGCGCGCAGGGCGTCACCGCCAGGGATCTGCATATCGGCCGGGTTCTGGCGGTTCAGTTCCATCAGGCCTACACGGCCCTTGATGAGACTGCCGGTGCGGATGCCGGATCGCCGCTGACGAAACGCGAACGCGACGTTCTCCTGCGCCTGGTGGAAGGGCTGAACAACGCGGTGGCGGGCGAGCGGCTCGGCATATCCGAGCACAGCGTCAAGTTCCACCTGCAGAATGTCTGCAAGAAGCTGGGCGTCAATTCGCGGGTCGCCGCCGTGGTCAAGGCGATCCGCCTGGGCCTGATCGTCCCCTGAAGCCGCAATGGGCGCGGCGGCCGAAACCTACTGGATTGGCTAGGTTTCCCCGCGCCGCGGAATTGTGTCCAATGGCAGCCTATGACCTGATCCGGCCGCAGGGGCCGGCCCCATGGAGACCGCCCAGTGAGACAACCCGGCCACAGCAATGGCACCCGCTCGGACCGCCAGTACCCGCCGGCATGCGAAACCCCGGAAGAGGCGGCCGACGCCATCCTGGGCGGACTGGAATACCTGGTGCGTGAGGCCCATGCCGCCGGCCTGCAGGATCTGGCCCAGGCATTGACGGGCGTGATGCTGAGCCCGTCACACTGGCCGCTTTCCGCCCGCAGCTGACCTCTATTCCGCTTTCCGCGGTGCGCGTTCGCCCAGCCATCCCTTGCGCCTGAAGTACACCAGCAAACCGCCGGCGATTGTCGCCATGAAGGCGAGTGCGGCCGGATAGGCCCACGGCTCCTTCAATTCGGGCATGTTCTCGAAGTTCATGCCCCAGATGCCCGCGAAAAAGCTGAGCGGAATGAAGATGGTCGCGATGATCGTCAGCACTTTCATGATCTCGTTCATGCGCGCGCTCATGCTCGACAGGTAGACGTCCAGCAGGCCCGAGGCAATTTCGCGGTAGGTCTCGACGATATCCATCAGCTGGATGGCGTGGTCGTAGCAATCGCGCAGATAGATCCGGGTGCTGTCGCAGAACAGGTGATGTTCGTCGCGGATCAGCGCATTGACCAACTCCCGAGTCGGCCACACCGCCCGGCGGATTTCCAGCAGGTCGCGCTTGATCGCGTGCAGACGCTCCACATGCGACGGCTCCGGCTGGGAGACCACAAGGTCTTCCAGGTTCTCGATCAACTCGCCGTAGTTCTCGAGCAGCGGGAAGAAATTGTCGATAACCGCATCAATCAGCGCATGCGCCAGCCTGTCCGGCCCCTCCGAGCGGAGCTGGCCGCCGACACGCTTCAGCCGCGCGCGGGTGGCATCGAAGCAATCGCCAGGCCGTTCCTGGAAGGTGATCAGATAGTCGTCGCCCACAATGATCGCCATCTGCTCGGTCAGGCCCGCATCCGAATGGTCCAGCATCTTCATCACGATGAAGACGTAATGGTCGAAGGTCTCGACCTTGGGCCGCTGGTGGGTGTTGGTGATATCCTCGAGGGTCAGCTTGTGGATACCGAAGGCTGCGCCGACTTCCTCTATGGTCCTGGTATCCCTCAGGCCGGTAACGTCGATCCACAGGACGTCGCTGGCATTGCGCAGAGTCGCCAGTTGGGACGGCGCCACACCATCATGTTCGTGGAGCGCCGCGGCATCGTAGGACACGGTGCGGACACTGGTCGGGGCCGCTTCCTGGTCGGCCGCGATGGTGCCTGCCGGCATGTCGACGGACTTCTTGTGGTGGCGGATAAGACTCAGCAGGTCGTGGCGCTTGTGACGGCGCTTGTGGCGCGCCGGCATGCTGGACGCGCCGGCCATGGCATTCCCCTCAGGTTTCACGTCGCCGTTCCTCCGATGGTGCCCCATGGATGTAGCACGCCGCCGAAACGTTGGAAACGCCGGGCCGCTGCCTGACAAGTTACCGCCCGGATCGGAGGGCTGGCCAAGCCGGGCACGCCCCCTTAAGCTGCCGCCGCATACATATCTTCGGGGAGAGAATAGGAATGCAGTACCGCCGCCTGGGCAAGAGCCCTATCACCGTGTCCGACATCTGCATGGGCACCATGACATTCGGCAATCAGGCCGACGAGAAGACATCCTTCAGGATCCTCGACATGTCGCTGGATGCCGGCATCAACTTCTTCGATACGGCCGAGAATTATCCGGTGCCGCCGGATCCGAAATATGCCGGGCGCACCGAGGAGTTCTTCGGACGGTGGATGAAAACCAAGGACCGGGACGCCATCATCCTGGCCACCAAGGTCTGCGGCCCGAGCCACGGCTGGATCAAGGGCGCCCTGCGCGCCGGCATGACCGCGCTCGACCGCCACAATATCACCCGCGCGCTCGAGGCCAGCCTGAAGCGGCTGGGCACCGATTACGTCGATCTCTACCAGACCCACTGGCCGGATCATGGCACACCCTATGACGAGACCATGGAAGTGCTCGACGACCTGATCCGTGCCGGCAAGATTCGCATTGTCGGCTGTTCCAACGAGACCACCTGGGGCCTGATGAAGTCCATCGCCGCCTCCGAGCGCGGCGGTTACGCGCGGCACCAGACCATCCAGAACAATTTCAGCCTGAACAACCGCCGGTTCGAGGACGAACTCGCGGCGGCCTGCAGGAACGAAGGCGTCAGCCTGATCCCGTATTCACCGCTGGGCGGCGGCGTGCTTTCGGGCAAGTACAACAACGGCGCCCGCCCGGAAGGCGCGCGGTTTACCAATTATCTCGGCATGGGCGGCCGTCAGGCGACCATGGCGAGGCGCTTCGTCAACGACAAGAGCGTGGATGCCACCGCCCGCTACATGAATATCGCCGCCGAGGCAGGCATGTCGCCGGTGACCATGGCAGTGGCGTGGAGCAAGCAGCACGACTTCGTCGCGTCGACCATCGTCGGGGCGACGACCGTCGAACAGGTGCCCGACATTCTTGCCGCCGCGGACCTGACCTTGAGCAAGGATGTCATGGATGCCATCGACAAGGTGTCGAAGGAAATCCTCTATCCGATGGGATAAGGCCGCCCTGGCGGCCGGCCAGGGGCAAGCCGCTTGCCGGCCGGATCTTCACGCATGAGGCAGCGCATCAGCCTCATGTGTGAAGCATGAAGACCGGTATGTCGGCATGCTGCAGCATGAATTGCGTGACACCGCCAAACATGCGCTGCCTCAGGCGGCTGGTGCTGTAGGCGCCCATGACGAGAAGGTCGGACTTGCTGCTCCGATATCCGTCGAGGATCGATTGCGCATCATGTGCTTTCCGTACGGTGACGCGCTTGCTGTCGATTCCCCAGAATCGGAGATAATTGGCAAGCTGCGATGATTTGGGGCCCGGCTTCGTCTCTCGGCCCGAGGTGATGATGCTGACCTGTTCGGCAAGCTGCAGGAGCGGCAGCGCCGCCGTGACCGCCCGCGCCGCCTCGGGACTCTGGTTCCAGGCAATGGCGATACGCTTTCCGGTCACACTGGGACGCGAGTGCGGCAGCACCAGAACGGGCTTCGAGGAATTCAGCAGCGCCGCCATCAAGACCACGCGGGCCACCGTGCCGCCGCCTTGTGCCGGCCTGGAAACAACGACCAGATCGGAGACCGGCCCCTCGATGGCAAGGATTCTGTCCGGCGACCCTGCCTTCTCCATCCAGACGGCGCCGGCCTCCCGGCGAGGCTTGGCGATCATCGAAAACCCGTTGTCTTCAGCCATCCTGGCATACAGCACCTTGGCCTCGGCCGAGCCCGGTGAAGCCTTTTTGCCCGACCAAACGGCTTCCCAGGCCACGTCGTATTCCGCATAGGCATCCAGTCCGGCCGGCAGTGCGACCTCCGAGTATGCATGCGGCCTGATATGGCAGCCGACCACATTCGAGCCAAGCTGCCGCGCCAGGGAAAAAGCGGTGTTCAGAGCGTGGACGCACTCCGGCCGATCAGCCACCGGCACGAGGATCACACGCATCTCACCAACTCCATCAAACTCTCCCGACTGTGGCCCATCATGGAATGGGCATGCTAAAGCCAGTGCGCCGTTTGGCCAACACGTTCCGGCGCCAGGTCCCCGGCAGACGCGTCACATTGCCGCCGTCGTCACGACAAAGGCCAGGTACAGGGCGAGCAGGATGGCGCCGCGGTACCGCGCGATTTCGCCACCGCGCGGCTGCATCATCAGCACCGCAACCACGCCGAAGACCAGCGCAAGTCCAACCTCTGGCTGGGGCGCATGGATGGCCTGGATGGCGGATGCGATCCCGATTACCGCCAGCCCGTTGAACAGGCAGCTTCCGAGAAGAATTCCCAGGCTCAGATCGTGCTGGCCGCGCAGGCGCGAGAGCAGCGTCGTGACCAGTTCAGGCATGGATGTCCCGATCGCGACGATGGTCGCACCGATCACATAGTCCTGCACCCCGAGGCCGGCGGCGATGTCCGATGCGCCGTCGACGAAAAGTATGCCAGCGAGGATCAGGCACGCCAATCCGGCAATGCCGCCGAGCAATGCCAGTACCAGACTGATTTCGGACTGAGGCGCGTGTTCGGTGGTGCGCCGCGACGCGATGCCCTGGCGAAAGACCATCGCGAGCCATGACGCGAACAGAGCAAGCAATATCCCGCCATCGAGTCTCGATACTGTCCCGTCGAGGCACAACACCAGGGTGACGAGAGGCGTGGCTACAGCCAGCAAGTAATCGCGCCGGAGCCCTTCAAGGCTCGCCGGCATTGCGCCAAAGGCGAGCGACAGGCCCAGGATCAGGGCAATATTGACGACATTGCTGCCCAGAGCGTCGCCCAGGCCGATTTCCGGTTTGCCGGACAGCGCCGCCATGGTCGACAGCGTCAGTTCGGGACTCGATGTCGCGAATGCAGCCAGGGTGGTCGCCACGAGAAACCGGGGCAGACGGGACCAGGTGGCCAGGCCGAGCATGCCTTTGAGAAAGAGATCGCCGCCCAGCGCCGCAACGGGAATGGCGGCCAGGGTCATCAATATGGCGGTGGAGGCAACAGTCACTTCCTGCCTTTGCGTGATATCCGCCCATCGGCATAGGGCGCCTAGTAAAGGCTACGGCCTTCCGCGATGGCTGCCCTCATATTCCCCGGCTTCGGCAAGGAAGTCGATGGCATGGCGGCCTTCAGCGCATGAACAGGTCCAGCACCAGGAGCAGTGCACTCGATATCAGCCCCGCTACCGGCACCCAGGGTTTGCAGATGAACGCGCCGGGCGGCGGCGCCGCCTCCTGCCGCTTGATCCGGATGAGCGCCAGATTGACGATCACGAATATCACCAGCGTCAGCCGCGCCGTCCAGTCCGCGAGACCTTCAATGGGCACGACGAGAGCAAACAGCAGGATCGCACCCACGCCGATCGCCGTCGCCAGCAGCGGAGTTCCCGTCACCGGGCTCAGCCCCTTGAGCACGGGCGGGAGATGCCCGCGGTCCGCAAGACCATAGATCACCCGTGCGATCATGATCATGTGGACGATGATGCCGTTCAACGTCGCGACCACGGCGATCAGGCTCATGCTGGCCAGCGGCATCCCGGTCAGGCGCTCGAATACCAGCGCAAGCGGCGCGGAGGAAGTAGCCAGTTCCTCCGGCGGCACAGCGATCAGGGACACCCAGACGACCGCTGCATAAATGAACGCCGTTATGCCGAGCGTGAGAAACAGTGCGCGCGGCAGCGTACGCCGCGGATCCTTGATTTCCTCGGCGATGTTCACGAGATGCTCGAAGCCGATGAACGCGAAGACCGCGATCAGGCTGGTGCCCGATATGCCGATCCAGACCGAAAGTTCGGTGGATGCCGGCCACATCTCCGGCAGGCGGGTCAACGCCGCCGGCGCAACGCTGAACCCGGCGCCGATGATAAGCATCAGCCCGCCTACTTCGATCAGCGTCATCACCCCGGCGAAGGTCACCGACTGGATCGTCGCGAGGCAGGCGATCACGCCCATGAAGAGAACCACGCCCGCGACGATCACCGGCTCGGATAACGGCACGAACACGGCGATGTAGCCAGCGCTGCCGACGCTGATGGTCGCTGCGGATATGACGGCTGTGAACACAACCAGCAGCCCGACGGCAAGGCTCAGCCAGTTGCGCCGATAGGCCGCCTGCACATAGGCGGCCTCGCTGGCGCTTACCGGCATGCGGGTGCCCAGTTCGGCAAAGCTGGCGGCGCTCAGCGCAATGACGGAAGCGGCGCCGACAAAGGCCAGCGGCGCGTGCATGCCGCTGCGTCCTGCGGCCACCCCCACAAGGACATAGATGCCCGCACCGATCGTTACACCCAGCCCGTAGAGCACCGCATGGGTCAGCGACAGGGTTCGGGTCAGGCCTCGCGGCGCCTCCGCCGGCAGCGCGGCCTTATCCGACATCGCACGACACTTGCTTCATACTGAAGGACATTAGAGCACCGGCAGACGATGGTAAAAGCGGCCTTTCGCTCAACCGCCGCTCCCCTTGCCCTGCTCGAGCGTGACGTTTTCACCCGTCTCCGCCTTCTGGCGCACCGCCGCAGCCTCGAGGCCGGCGATTTCCTCCGGGGTGTTTTCACCCCCGACCCAGCGGTTCATCAGCACGCACGCCACCAGATCGCCGCTGACATTGATCGCCGTCCTGCTCATGTCGAGGATCCGGTCGACGCCGATGATCAGGGCAATGCCTGCGGGCGGTATCCCGACCGATGTCAGCACCATGGACAGGATGACGATCCCTACTCCCGGCGTCGCCGGCGAACCGATCGAGGCGCCCACGGCGGTGACGACAATCAGCAGCAAGCCGCTGAAGCCGATCTCGACGCCGAAGACCTGCGCCAGGAATATGGTTGCCACGCCCTGATAGAGCGCGGTGCCATTCATGTTGAGGGTGGCACCGACAGGAATGACAAACTGCGAGACCGACGGCCTCACCCCCAGTCTTTCCTCGGCCGTCCGGATGGACAACGGCATGACCGCGGCCGAACTGGAGGTTGAGAACGCCAGCAGCATCACCTCCCGGATGTCGCGCAGGAAACGCAGCGGGTGCATTCGCGCGCCCAGAAACACGATCGCCAGATACATGCAGAGCAGCAGAAACAATCCCAGCAGCACGACGCCAACGTAAACTGCCATGCCAGCCAGCGCATCGAGTCCGATTTGCGCCGTGAGTTGGGCAAGCAGGCCGAAAACCGCCAGCGGCGCCAGCATCATCGCCCAGCGCACCACGGTCATGCACACTTCCTGCACCGACCCCAGGAGTTCGAGCAGTGGCCTGGACTGCCGCGGCGACATGATGACCAGCGCCGCCCCGACGATGGCCGAGAACATCACCACCTGCAGCATGTTGCTCTCGACCATCGAGGTCAGCGGGTTGCTGGGGAGCAGGGTGATGATCTTTTCCGGCAGGGAATCGAAGGCCGGGGTACGGGTCCCCGAAGTCTGGGCCGCGGCATCGATATTGAACGATTGGAGCAGCGCATCGCCGGGAACGTAGCGGCCCGGCTCGATCAGCAGCGCCAGCCAGAGGCCGATGGTGATGGCGACGGCGGTCGTGGCGACGAAATAGACCACCACGATCGAGCCCATCCGGCGCAACTGATCCAGATTCTCGCTGGCCGAGAGCCCCCGGATGATCGACGCGAACACCAGCGGGATCACGATCATCTGGATAAGCGCCAGGAAAAGCTGGCCTGGAAACGCCAGCCAGTTCGTGATGCGGGTCGACAGATCGTGATCGACCCACCCGGTGGATGGGCCCAGCGCCATACCCGTCGCCAGCCCGAGCACCATGCCGACGATGACCTGCAGCCACAGCCGCCCCTTCACCAAGACGTGCAGGGATTCGCTCAGATATTTCAGGGAATGCGGGTAGAGCACCGCAAAGGCCTGCTCCTGCCGGCTGCGGCGGCGATCGTCGTCCGGTTCAGGCATCGGCGTACTCCATTGGCCGGCTCCAGCCGCAGCCGCGGATCATAAATCCCCGATTCCCTGCAGCCAGGCAATGGCGGCCGCCAGCGCGCCCAACAGAGCCAGCCACACGGCAAAGTTCGTCCGCACCGACTTTTTCGATGCCTGCTTTTCCCACCATGTCCGCGGCCGGATTGCCTTGCTGACGAAGACGGTCTGCGCCGCCAGGTTGACGCAGACCACGTTCACGCTCAGCAATGTGATCGCGCCCATCGCCTTTTGCATCTCGCCCGCGCCCAGCATGATGCCGAAGGTGACCGCCGGCGGCATCAGCGCGACGGCGACCATCACGCCGACCAGCGTGCTGGACAGGCCCGATACCAGGGACAGCACGGCCGCCGCGCCGGAGGCGAGCGCCAGCGCGATATCGCCATAGCCGACGGTGGTCCTGCTGGCCAGTTCGCTCCCGCCCACATCGCTCACCCAGAACAGCGCCGTCACGACGCCAAGGGAGATGGTCAGGCCAAGGCCGACTGCGTTGGTCCGGATGGCCGACAGCATCAGCTTCTGGTCGCCCAGCGCCGTGCCCAGCGCAAACGCAAGATTCGGGCCCAGCAAGGGTGCGATCACCATGGCGCCGATGATGATGGCGACATTGTTCTTGAGCAGGCCGATGGACGCCACCACCGCCGACAGCACCGTGAGGATCAGGAAGTCCGAATCCAGCCGGGCGTTGCGCGCCACTTCCTCGTAGATTTCCTCGCGGCTGGCGGCGCCGACCCGGAACGCGGCCGGCTCGTCCGCATCGTCGGGCAGGGCCTTCGGCGCAAAGCTTTCGACCGGCAAGGTCACGATCCGCCAGGGATCGCCCTTCCCCAGCACCTGCTCGGCGGCATCGGTCATGACCTGAACGCGGCTGGTCTCGCACAGGATCCGGACGACACAGCGTCTCGGCTCCTGCTCGCCGCAGGGAGAAACATAATATTCGATGGCCTTGTGCTGCTCCGCCAGTGCGAGCAGTGAATCGGCACTGCCGCTCGGGGCCAGAATGTCGATAACGCGGTACGTCATTCACACCGACGCCTTCCCGTCGTGAACGCCGATCTCGTTCAATAATGTCCGGGCACGCGGCCGATGGAGGATTCCGCCGATCGGATCGGAAGTCGGTTGCCCGGTCGCCTCATACTAGCTGGATTGGATATTCGCGGCGAACGCAATAGCAGGCGTTGCTGGATGCTCCCCTGTCGTCGGCAGGACGACGGCGGCACGCCAGATACGCCACCGGCAGGCGAATGCCGGCCGGCCTGAAGGCCGCAAGGCGTCCTCCAGACCGGTTGCCATGTCGCGAATTTCTCGACTGTGGGCTCAGACCGGCTCACAAAGAGCAAGGTAACTGCTCGCGGGCGGGTGACCGAGGAATGTCGCGCCCAGCTGTTCATAGTGCCGGTACGATATCAGCGCATGGTTTGCCGCCTGCTGCGCGTCCCGCAACTGACGCTCGAGCGGGCTGTCCATCCGGCACCCGGTGGTGGCTGCCGTGTTGTTGATCATGCTGACGACTTCCCGGCAGGTCTGGGCGGCATGGGCGCAGGCCAGCAGTGCCGGCCAGAAATATTCCCATTCCGGCATCAGGCGGCCGCCCTTCGCCGGCAGCGGCCCGAGATGGTCCTCGAGCCGGTCCTGCGTTTCCATGACGAAGCTGCGCACGGCCATGAGCTTGGCCTGCGCCTCGCCGACCCGGTACTGGACCACGGATTGATCCTTCAGCGACGTGCTGAGGCCCCACGGCACCTTGCCCATGGCCAAGCCGATGAAATTGTCGATGGCGCCCCGGCACACGCCCAGCGCCACCGCCGCCTTGTTGTAGATGGCATGGGTCGGGTTCCGGTAGGTCGGGTTGTCCCAAAGCTCGCTGGGCGCCAGCGATCGACCAGGCAGGAGATGATGGGGCGGGACATAACAATCCACCATCCGCACGTCGTGGCTGCCCGAGCCGCGCATGCCGGATGTATTCCAGGTATCGACGATTTCGAATTCGCCCTTGGGGATCATGAACGAGGCCTGGGCGGTCTCGCCGGTTGCCTCATCGACGCACATGGGACCCATCAGGTAGTTCCATGTAGCGTTCTGACAGCCGCTGGCAAAACTGCCCTGATAGTTCAGGCGCCAGCCATCTCCGTCCCGCCGGGCCTTGCGCCCCGGGTTGGGCCCGTTTGCCGGACCATGGCCTGAGCACACCAGCGCATACCAGTCGTCGAAGATCTCGGTCGCCAGCGCCGGCCCCATCTGGCGGATGACCAGGGCATTGATCTCGGACGAGATCTGGACACACCAGCCGACCGATCCATCGATGGCGGCTGCCGCCTCGACGATCTCGATCTGCTGGCGCGCCCGAAGATTCTCGCCGCCAAGCTCGGCGGGCAATGCATAGCGATAGAGCCCGATTTCCGCCATCTCCTTCGACGCCCACCCCGGCAGGTGCCGAAGCTGCTGGGCCTCGTCCCCCGCCGCAACGAGTGAGTCCCTGATGGACGCGATCCGCTCGAGCATGGGCGTCTTCGAAATCGCTCTCTGGCGTTCGATAATTTCAGCTTTGACCATTTACGTGATGTCTCCCCGATTCTCCGTCTGGCGGAGGCGATGTATGCGCGTTGTGAGGTCGATAGGTGTGTGGAACACCGACCGTTTGGGATTAGAGCCTGCGCCAGGCGACCGCCCATATTCCACCGGCCACCCCAGCGGGGCAACGGTGACACCCCCTGCCGCCTTTGGCCAGCAAAGCGATGCGGCGCGGCCGTCGTCCCGTTCCGCGGACGTTTTCGGGCGCAGCGCGTGGATCATGATGTATTGTCGCACCGACCCCGCCGCACGGACGCCCCGGTCGCGATTTGAGGTCTCGGCACGGCCGAGTAGAATTTACCGGGTGTCATTCAGGGGAAAATTGTGGAGCCAGACGGGAACTCCACCAATTTCGCAAACCCTAAGATTTCTGCGAGTTGCGGGCCGTCGAAACGGGCCTCGAAGGGCCATTGTGTAACGATCTGTGTAACGATGGCAAGGTCTGATAGCCCCGTAGCCACTGGCCAACAGTCAGGCACGCCCCGACACAGTCGCCCCAACCCCACCATCTCAAGCCCGCGAACAGATACACTGCTGCGCCCATATCGAGGTCGATGACGTGGAGCGCCAAAGTTCCTGACCGGCTGGCGCAAACCTGTAACGGGCTTCAGGTCGCTCTCTCGCGCGACGAAGGAAAACGATCACAAGCACTGAAGTAAGTTTTTCGACGCATCAGAACCACGCTCTGACGCCGAAGGTCAGGAACCAATCGCCCGCCTTTTCACCGTCCAGCCTCTTCAGGTCGGCTGTCTCGCCAAACGCCCGCTCGTACTCGATGCCGACATAGGGCGCGAACTCAGGCCGGATTTCGTATCTGAGCCGCACCCCCAGTTCCGCTTTGTTGAGGCCGCTCCCGAGTTCGAGTTCCGGCACCTGCTGGGCGCTCAGTTCCAGTTCGGCTCGCGGTTGAAGGATCAGCCTCTGCGTAATGCGTAGGTCGTACTCCACCTCGAGCCTGGCGGTCAGGTCTCCCTTGTCCGAGAGAAACAACGCAGCGTCGACTTCGAGCCAGTAAGGCGCAAGACCCTGGAGGCCGAGCACGAGATGCGTCCGTTCCGGATCGGGCCGAAAGTCGTGGCGCGCGCCGGCCTGGAGATTGAACCAGGGCGTAACGGCGCGACTCCACAGCACCTGTACTTCAGCGCTCTCGACGCCACCGGAAAACTCTCCTTCGCCCTCCGTCTTGAGCCAGACCTTGTCTATGTCGCCGCCGTACCAGGCTTGCGCGTCCCAGAGAATGACGTCGTGTCCGCCGCGAACCCGACCTTCCAGACGATCGATCATCACCTTGTAGGCCTTGCCACCCCCGTGCATGCGGTGAAGCTCGCGCCGCGAGGCCTCCATCGACGATGCACCGAACACGGTATCGGCAGCATGTGCCGGTCCTGCGCTCGCTTCAGCCGGGGCCGGGCCGGAAGGTACGGCCGCCCCCTCGCCATCACTCGCTGCGGGTGAGTGACCCTCGTGCTGGTTCGTAGGCTCGGCGTGGGGCGCCGGCTCTGTCTGATGATCCATCCCCTGATGGGCGCCATGGCCGTCCGCGCCCGGAGACAGAGCGGGGCCGGCGTCGCCGGAGGGAGCAGCGTCCATATGCCCGGGTTCAGGGTGCACCATCGGAGCGGGCTGACCTTGTCCCGTGGCGGGCGCGGTGCCGTGCCCCACATGCCCAGCGTGCGGGTTGACCGGTTCCTCCGGCGCCGCATGGCCCTGGTGGCTATGCTGCGCCAAGGCCGATGTCGCCATCGCAGTCCAGACAAGCAGTGCGGCTAACGTCCTCATGCGGCGCCTCCATCGAGAGGCCGCACCGTGACGACGCGCATCATGCCCGCGTGCATGTGGTAGAGCATATGACAGTGAAACGCCCAGTCGCCCGGCGCATCGGCCGTCAGATCGAGGCTCACCTTCCCGCCGGGCAACACCATGACCGTGTGCTTGAACGGCTGGTGCGCGCCATGGCCGTTGACGATCTCGAAGAAGTGGCCATGCAGGTGCATCGGATGCGTCATCATCGTGTCATTGATCAGGGTGAGGCGCACACGCTCATTCCGGGCAAGACGGTAAGGCTCGGGGCGCTCGCTGAGCTTCTCGCCGTCGATCGACCACATGAAGCGCTCCATGTTGCCGGTCAGATGGATCTCGATGTTCCGAGACGGCACTCGCCGATCGGCGCGAGGTGCGAGTGAAACCAGGTCACGGTAGGTCAGCACCCGGTGGCCCACGTCTTCCAGACCGATGCCCGGTTCGCCGGTGCGATCGACCGGGTTGGGCGAGATCATGTCGACGCCCACGCCGGGATCGAACGCGACCTTCGACTCATCCCGCATGTCCATCTCATCATGGCCGGCCTTGGCCTCACCGGATGCAGCATGCGCATGTGCTCCGCCATGGGCACCATGATCCATGCCCATGTCCTTCATGCCGAGCAGGGGCCGCTCGCGCAGCATCGGCACCGGCGCCGACATTCCCATCCGCGGCGCCAACGTCGCGACCGCCATGCCCGAACGGTCGATGCTCTCGGCGACGACCGAGAACGCCTGGTCAGTATCAGGCTGCACGATGATGTCGTAGGTTTCGGCGTTGCCGATCTGGAACTCATCGACGGTGACGGGTCGAACATTCTGCCCGTCGGCCGCCACGACAGTCAGGGGCAGGCCGGGAATGCGGAAGTTGAAGATTGTCTGGGCGGCGGCGTTGATGATCCTCAGACGAACGCGCTCGCCTGGCGAGAAGAGCCCCGTCCAGCGGTCAACCTGCCCATGTCCATTGATCAGGTAGTCGTACGCGGCACCAGTCACATCCGCGATGTCGGTCGGATCCATGCGCATGCCGGCGAACATGGCCCTGTCCTGCTGGGTCATGCCGCCCGCGTCGCGCAGCCTGCCGGCGATGGTCTGCTTTTGCCGGTTGAAGAACCCGCCCTTCTGCTTCAGCCGCGTGAAAATCTCGTGCGGGTGCATGAAACTCCAGTCGCTCAGCACCAGCACGTGCTCGCGGTCGTACTCGACCGGATCTGCTCCGTCCGGATCGATGATCATGGGGCCGTAGTGGCCCATCTGCTCCTGAAGACCGGAGTGACTGTGATACCAGTAGGTGCCCGATTGTATGACCGAGAAGTCGTAGGTGAAGGTCGCGCCGGCGGGTATGCCTGGGAAGCTGACGCCCGGCACGCCGTCCATCTCGAACGGCACGAGAAGCCCATGCCAATGGATCGACGTATCCTCGTCGAGGCCATTCTCGACATGAATGCGCACGCGCTGGCCTTCCCGAAGACGTATCAGCGGCGCGGGCAAGACCCCGTTGAGGGTGATGGCATGACCCGTTCGTCCTTTGAGCGAGAACGGGCTGTGACCCACCCGAAGCCTGAACTCATTTCCTGACAGCAGCGGCATTGCCGGGCCGAGGCCGGGCGACCCGGAGCGTGCCCACGCGGGCATCAACCCGCTCAGGGCGAGCCCGGCGGCCGTGGCGCCCAGAAGCCCGCGCCTCGTGATCAAGCGGCTCATCGTACGCTCCTTGTCTTGCGTTCAGTCCAAGTCCATCGCGCGAAGGCGCAACGAGTTCCCAATGACGCTGACCGAGCTGAGCGCCATGGCCGCCGCCGCCACGATCGGCGAGAGCAATATTCCAAAGGCAGGGTAGAGCACTCCCGCCGCGATCGGGATGCCGGCCACGTTGTAGGCGAACGCGAAGAACAGGTTCTGGCGGATGTTGCGCATGACTGCCCGCGACAGGTGGCGGGCGCGCACGATGCCCGTGAGATCGCCCTTCAGCAGGGTGACGCCGGCGCTCTCCATCGCCACGTCGGTACCCGTGCCCATGGCAATGCCAACGTCCGCGGCGGCCAGCGCCGGTGCGTCGTTCACGCCGTCGCCGGCCATCGCCACGACCCTGCCCTCGGCCCGCAGCCGAGCGACGACGCGGGCCTTGTCCTCCGGCAGCACCTCGGCCTCGAACGACGTGATGCCAAGCCGGCGCGCCACTGCCTCGGCGGTCTTGCGGTTATCGCCAGTGAGCATCACGACCGCGACGCCCACCGCACTGAGCGCATCGATCGCCTTGGGGGTCGACTGCTTGATCGGGTCGGCGATACCGATGGCAATCGCCGTACGGCCGTCGATAGCAACGAAGATCACGGTCGCACCGTCCGACCTGAGACGATCGGCCGCCGCCTCCAGCAAGTCCGTTTGAGCGCCATGCTCGGCGAGCAGACGGCTGCTGCCAATCACGATTTCCTTGCCAGCAACCGTGCCTAGAACGCCCTTGCCGGTGACAGACTGGAAGCGTGACGGCTCTTCAAGCGTGAGACCCCGTTCGATCGCCGCGCGCACCACAGCCTCGGCGAGAGGGTGGGCGCTGGCACGATCGACACTCGCGGCCAGCCGCAACGACTCAAGCTCGTCGGCGTCGGGAGCGGCGTGGATCGCCACCACCTTCGGCTTGCCCTCGGTGAGTGTCCCGGTCTTGTCCACGACCAGCGTGTCGATCTTCTCGAAGCGCTCCAACGCCTCGGCGTTCTTGATCAGCACCCCGGCCTGCGCGCCGCGGCCCACGCCGACCATGATCGACATTGGCGTCGCCAGGCCGAGAGCGCAGGGGCACGCGATGATCAATACCGAGACGGCGGCAATCAGTCCGTATGTCAACGCGGGCGATGGTCCGTAGATCGCCCACGCCACGAAGGCCACCACCGCCGCCGCGATGACGGCGGGCACGAACCATCCGGAGACAATGTCGGCGAGGCGTTGGATGGGCGCTCTGCTGCGCTGCGCTTCCGCGACCATCTGCACGATCTGCGCAAGCATGGTGTCACGGCCCACACGATCCGCCGTGATGACCAGGGCGCCTGTCTGGTTGATCGTGCCACCGATCACCTTCGACCCGTGCTCCTTCTCCACAGGCAGGGATTCGCCCGTGACCATGGCTTCATCGACTGCGCTGGCGCCATCGACCACCGTGCCATCGACAGGCACCTTGTCGCCTGGGCGCACACGTAGGCGATCTCCCGCGACCACATGCTCCAGCGGGATCTCTTCGTCAGAACCGTCAGCGAGTATCCGGCGGGCCGTCTTGGGCGACAGGTCGAGCAGCGCCCTGATCGCGCCGCCCGTGCTCTCCCGCGCCCTCAATTCAAGCACCTGCCCCAGGAGAACCAGCACGGTGATCACCGAAGCGGCCTCGAAGTAGACCGAGACGGCGCCGCCCGGAGTCCGGAACTCCGCAGGGAATATCCCGGGCGCCACCGTGGCCACGATGCTGTAGAGCCAGGCGACGCCGGTGCCCATGGCAATCAACGTGAACATGTTCAACTTCATGGTGCGCAGCGAGAGCCCGGCGCGCTCGAAGAAGGGCCAACCGGCCCACAGCACCACGGGCGTCGCCAGGCCCAGCTGGAGCCAGTTGCCCAGACTCTGTCCTATCAGGTGGTTGAGGCCGAGGAAGTGCCCGCCCATCTCCAGAACCACGACGGGCAACGTGAGCGCGAGGCCGATCCAGAAACGCCGCGACATGTCTGCCAGCTCGGGGTTGGGGCCTGCCCCGGCCACCGGCATCATTGGCTCGAGAGCCATGCCGCAGATCGGGCAGGAACCCGGGCCGTCGCGTACGACCTCGGGATGCATCGGGCAGGTCCATTGCATTCCCGCCGGCACGGTCGCCGGATCAACGACGGGCGCCGCACTGTGATGGCCTGAATGGCCATGTGCCGCGGCCGCCTCGGTGCCGCCATGACCGCCATGGCAGGAGCCAGTTACTCCGCCATGCGAATGGTCGCCGCTACCATCATGGGCGCCCGGCTTCGGTGTTGCCTTATCGACCTTGCAGCCCGAGTGGTCGTGTGAGCTCATCGGAAATTCCCTTGTCTGGAGAGGGCTCCCTACATACCCTATGGGGGTATCTTATAAACCCCCTGGGGGTATCTGACAAGCATGAATGCGACAACCAAAAAATCCTGCCAGACGAGGCTGCGGCGCATCGAAGGCCAAGTCCGCGGGATTGGCCAGATGATCGAAGGTGACCGGTATTGCATCGATGTCCTGACCCAGCTGCTGGCGGTCAAGGCAGCGCTCAAGCAGGTCGAAGACGAGATCCTGAAAGATCACATCAGCCACTGTGTCGCTAACGCCATTCTGAGCGGCACTGACGAGGCTCGGAACGAGAAGATCGATGAGCTACTCGATATGCTCGCGCGGTCTCGTTGACAGACAGTGACCGGCCCCTTGAGCGAACGCTTGGAGTGCAAAGGGCTGATCGTCTCCGGAGTGTGGGGTCAAGCTGTCGCAGCGTCCTGCTCAGCCTGGGCACCGCAGTGGTTGTTGCAGAGGCGTTGCACCCGTCGCTCATTGAACGTCTGCCGCCTCTGGCGTGACTTTGGCTACGCCGGCGGCGAACTGGGCGCTGGCATCATCGCCAACCTGTTCGGCCGCGTGGCCAAGCGGGGGCCACAGGCGCGCTGACGTTCGTTTCTGGAGCCATGGAAGTCGTTGCCATGGTCGAGACCAAGAGCCGAGGCTCCTCATCCGATGGCTGCTGGTGTTCATTACCTGAAGCCGTGTTTCGTAAGCAATCACACAGCCGTCCCGATATCCACAGGTGTTCTGGCTTTGCTAATGGGCGCGGGATCTTTTCCTCTAGACCTCCGCCTGAGCAGAACGAATGCGGCTGGAATGACGATCATCGACAGAAGCGGCGCTGTGATCATGCCGCCGACCATAGGCGCCGCGATCCGTTGCATTACTTCCGAACCAGTGCCCGCCCCCAGGAGTATCGGCAGTAGGCCCGCCAGAATGACTGCCACCGTCATCGCCTTGGGCCTGACGCGCAGCAGCGCCCCTTCTCGTACCGCCGCCAGCAGGCTGGCGTCGTCATCCTCTTCCGCCAGTTGTTTGCGTTCCCAGGCCGCCTTCAGATAGATCAGCATCACGATCCCGAACTCCGCAGCAACACCCGCCAGGGCGATGAAGCCCACCGCTGTCGCCACGGATACCGCGTGCCCCAACAGCCAGATCAGCCAGAGCCCCCCGGCCAGCGCAAATGGAAGCGTGATCAGCAGGAGCAGCGCTTCGTCCCAGCGACGGAACGTCAAATAAAGCATCACCAGCACGATGAGCAGCGTTGCGGGTACGACCAGCCTGAGCTTGCTGGCTGCGCGTTCGAGATATTCGAACTGCCCCGACCACGACACCGCGTAACCTGCAGGCAACCTCACGTTGGAAGTAACCTTTGCCCGCAGGTCCGCCACGACAGACGACAGGTCACGCCCCCGTACATCCACATATACCCAGCCCGACGGTCGGGCATTTTCGCTGCGAATCATGGCGGGGCCATCTGTAATGCCAATTTGCGCAATGTCGCCAAGCTGGATCAGGCCCCCGCCCGGCAACGGCATGTTCAATCGACGCAATCCATCGACAGAGTCACGGATCTCGCGGGGATAGCGAACGTTCAGGGAGTAGCGCGCGAGGCCTTCAACTATCTCGGTGACGGGCTCGCCGCCGATAGCCGTGGCTATAAACGATTGTACGCTCGCCAAGGTCAGCCCATAGCGGCCTATTGCCGTGCGATCTATCTCGATGTCGACGTATCGGCCACCGGCCAGCCGTTCGGCAAACGCCGAGGTGACGCCAGGCACGGATCGAACAACATCTGCAATGTTGGCTGCCAGGCTGTCAATGGTCACGAGATCCGGGCCGCTGACCTTGATACCCACCGGGCTCTTGATGCCGGTGGCCAACATGTCAATACGGTTACGGATTGGCGGCACCCAAACGTTGGTAAGGCCCGGCACCCGCACGGCCGCGTCTAACTCGCTCACAACCCGGTCCATGGTCATGTCAGGTCGCCATTGTTCCCGGGGCTTGAGCCGCACCGTGGTTTCGAACATCTCCAGCGGCGCTGGATCGGTCGCCGTGTCCGCCCGCCCGGCCTTGCCCATGACCGAGGTGACCTCGGGCACGGTCATGATCATCCGATCGGTCTGCTGGAGCAGCTGCGTCGCCTTGCCGATGGAGAGCCCGGGCAGCGCCGTGGGCATATAGAGCAGGTCGCCTTCATCCAGCGGCGGCATGAACTCGGAACCAAGCCGCGTCAACGGAACGACCGACACCGCCAGGATGACGGCCGCGAGCAACAAGGTTGTCCTGGGGCGGCGCATCGTCCAGTCGAGGCAAGGCGCATAAAGCCGCGCCAGCACGCGGTTGACCGGGTTCTCCGCCTCGCTCCTGATACGTCCCCGGATCAAGTAGCCCATGAGCACGGGCACCAGAGTGATCGACAGACCGGCAGCGGCGGCCATCGCGTAGCTCTTGGTAAAGGCAAGCGGGGAGAACAGCCGGCCTTCCTGGGCTTCCAGCGAGAACACCGGGATGAACGACAGGGTGATGATCAGCAGCGCCAGGAACAGCGCCGGCCCGACCTCGACCGCGGCGCTTGTGATGATCGCCCAACGCTGGGCAGGCGGAGGCTCCGCGTCGTCGTGCTGGAGGCGCCAGTGTTCCAGATGCTTGTGGGCGTTCTCGATCATCACCACGCTGGCATCGACCATGGCGCCGATGGCGATGGCGATGCCACCCAGCGACATGATGTTCGCGGAGAGGCCCTGCAGATGCATGACGAGGAAGCTCGCCAGTATTCCCAGCGGCAGCGTGACGATGGCAACGAATGACGAGCGCAGGTGGAGCAGGAACAAACCGCACACCAGCGCGACGATGATGAACTCCTCGATCAGCTTGTGTGTCAGCGTCTCGACCGCGCGGCCGATCAGGTCGGAACGGTCGTAAGTGGTCACGATCTCGACACCCGGTGGCAGGCTCTTGCGTAGCGTCTCGATCCGGGCATGAACCGCCTGGAGCGCGTTCCAGGCATTCTTTCCCGACCGCAAGACAATGATGCCCCCGGCAACTTCACCTTGCCCGTTGAGTTCCGCGACGCCCCGGCGCATCTCCGGGCCGACTTGTACGGTCGCTACGTCGCCGACGCGAACGAGGCCACCCGTCGATCCGGTCTTGACGGCCGTGCTAGCGATATCAGTGCCGCCGGTCAGGTAGCCGGGGCTGCGCACCATGTACTCGGCTTCGCCCAGTTCAAGCACCGAGCCGCCGGCCGATTCATTTGCTCCCTTGAGCGCCGCTATGACATCCGCGGCGGTGAGCCCGACATTGAGCAGCCTGACCGGATCGAGCAGCACCTGATATTGCTTCACCATGCCGCCCAGACTGGCAACTTCGGCGATATCGGGAATGGTCTTCAGCTCGTAGCGAAGGAACCAGTCCTGCAGCGAGCGAAGCTGCCCAAGGTCGTGGCCCCCGGTTCTATCGACGAGCGCATAGGTGTAGATCCAGCCCACACCGGTGGCGTCCGGCCCCATGGCGACGCGAGCCGATGGCGGCAGCCGGTTCTGCACCTGCGCCAGCGACTCCAGCACGCGTGAGCGAGCCCAATACGGGTCCGTGCCGTCTTCAAACAGGATGTAGACGAAGGAGTCACCGAAGAACGAGTACCCCCGCACGGTCTTCGCGCCAGGCACCGACAGCATGGTCGTCGTCAACGGGTAGGTGACCTGGGTTTCGACCAGGTCGGGAGCTTGGCCGGGGTAGGTGGTACGCAGAATGACTTGCACATCGGATAGATCAGGCAGTGCGTCCAGCGGTGTCGCTCGGATACCCCAGATCCCCCCGGCCGTGATCGCCGCCGCCGCCAGCAGCACAAGGATGCGGTTGTCCACCGACCACCGGATGATCGCGGCAATCACGGTTCGTCTCCCACGCCGGCGGGGCCCGCAACCGGCTCGAGCCAGGTGACGGTTGGCGACTTTCCGGCATCCATCTTGAAGCGGAAGCGCACCGCCGTGCCTAAGGGCACTGTTGTCTTGATGTCAGGCGCGAGCGCAAACGTCATGGTCATGGCCGGCCAGTCCAATGCAGCCACCGGTTCGTGGCGCAGGGTAACAGCGTCAGCCGTCAAGCCGGTCACCACGCCATTGCCCTCATAGCCAACTTTCGCTGCGGGAATGGGGTCCGGTCGTGTCGGCGTTTGCACCCGTTTACCCGCCGCTCGCAGGTTGGATTCGGAATCGATCAGGAACTGCGCCGAGCTGACAACAGTCGCTCCTTCCATCAGGCCCGAGCGCACCTCGGTCTGGCCGTTGATCGTCCGCCCTGCGTCGATCTCGAGCGGCACAAATCGTCCCGCGTCATTTTGCGCGTAGACAAGCGTGCGTGTTCCCGTGCGGATGATCGCCTCGTCGGGTACGGCCAGCACCTGTTCTCCGGCACCCTCCTCAAAGACAACCCGAGCCGTCATGCCCGGCACCAGCGTCAGGTCACGGTTGGAAGCCTCAAGCCGCACGCCTCGCGTACGCGTCACGGGGTCAACGGCGGGAAGAACGGCGACGACCTTGGCCGTGATCGGCATGTCCATCAAACCCGGTGCCAAAACGGAGGCGGTATCCCCAGGATGGATCGAACCGGTACTCGACTCGGGAAGCGCCGCCTCGATCCAGATCGGAGACAGTGGTGATATCCTTGCCAGCATCTGTCCGGGGGCGACGGTCATTCCCTCTCGCGCTCCCAGCTCTCGAACGATGCCGGAGGCCGGTGCGTGTTGTACCAATGTCAGGTCGGGTGCCAGCCCTTGTTCAGCCTTTTCAATGCTGGCTTGATCGACACCAAGAACCTTGAGTCGCCGTATTGCCGCCTGACGGAGTGGCGCAAGGTCCGATGAACCCGATTGGTTGAGAACTTGATATTCGCGCAGCGCGGCAAGCAGCTCCGGGTTTGTGATGGTAAGAAGCGGATCACCCCGCCTTACCGTCGCGTAGTTGCCGGAAACATGCACGCTGACGATGGTTCCGGCGGTACGTGCCTGTAGCAGAACGTCGTTGCCTTCCGGTACGCCGACGGTGGCTGGCGCCTCGATTGAAAATCCGAACCGCTGACGCGAGGCCTTGGCCGTGCGTAGCCCCAGGTTCTGCGCCATTGCAGGGTCTATCTTGACACCGGCAGCGGCTTCTTCGTCTGCGTAGACTGGTACCAGGTCCATGTCCATAAACGGCGACTTGCCCGGTTTGTCGAAGCGCTGGCCCGGCACCATCGGATCATGCCAGTAAAGAACCTGCTTGCTGCTCTCGCTGCCGGCCTTGCCAGATGACACCGATAATGGGGGAGCGCCGTATGGCGCTGTACGATGACCGATCCAGTAGCCGAAGCCCGCTGCGGCGAGAACGCCCGCCCCGGTAACCAGAACCTGAAGTGTCCTGCGGTTCATTGGCTTGCCTCATTCGTCCGGAATAAAGATCGCGTGCGGTCGGCATCAAGCAGCATCAGGCTGACCCAGGCGCGACCGAGATCACCCAGCAGCGCCAGCCGTTCCCGCCCGACGTCAATCTGGTTGCGATCAGCCTGGATGGCGTCATCGAGACTACCGGTTCCCGCACCATAGCGAGCAGCTGCTAGATCGGCCTGTTGCCTGGCCAACGGCACCAGTGCGTCGTCAAAGCGCCGCAACCGGTCTGTCGCCGACTGCCATGTCGCCCACATGCCGCGGATCTCGGCCAAAGCCTTGCGGCGCGCAGCCTCGACCTTCGCCGCGGCAGCTATCTCACGCGAGTGGGTTGCCTCCACCACTCGATCCTGCCTCGCGGCCCGGTTGATGGGCAGCGGCACGGAGAACATCAGCGAGACCATCTGCGATCTGTCACCATCCCGTTGGCCGAAACCGAGTTTAGCCGTCCAGTCGGGATGCCGCTCCGCCCGCATGACCGCGGTATCGGCTTGGGCGGCGCGCAATGCCGCAGCCGCAGCCAGAACGGCGGCGTGTGACTGAACCAAGACCTCAAGCTGAGCGGGATCGGCTGGCGCCATTGTGAAATCTGGCAAGGTGCCGCTGGGTTCCGGGTCAGCCACAAGCGTCCACCGGAAAAGCGCTGCTTTCAGGGAGCCAATCCTGGCATCCAACTCGGCGTGTTCGTTGTCATGTTCCAATAATGCCTGACGGGCGGCAATGGCATCTCCGGCGGGCATGGTAGAGGAAGCAACACTCGCCTCCGCACCGGCGATGAGAGTGGTCAGCAGGTGCCTATCCTGATCCAGCAGGTGCTCTTCGTGCTTGGCCAGCAAGAGCGCGAACCAGTTCGTGGCCACCTCCTGAAGTATCCCCAGTTGATCTGCGTCCGCCTGCGCCATGTTGACGGCGCCTCGAAGCTGCGCCCGTTCGGCGCGGGCCGCGCGCTTTGACCGGCCGACCCACTGCTGCGACAGCCCAATGGTCTTCATTGTCATGTCAGCGCGGTTGAAATTGAATCGGTCAGCGCCTGTGAATGGCAGGTTCTGAATGCCGGCCGACAATACCGGGTCTGGTAGCTGTTGGGCCGCCTTGGCGTCTTCGCTGGATGCCGCGACCTCGGCACGCCCCGCCACCAGACCCTGACTTTCCTGATCGGCTAACCTCAGCGCCTGCGACAGACTCAAGGGTGCCGCTCGCGCCTGCCCCCCCACAGCCCAGACAAACGCCAACAGAACAAGCGTGGCGATTCCGCACGAGGCGGGCCATTCCCTTCGCGTCATGGTTTCCTCCAAGACATGAGCAGAAGGCACCCGGCTTTGTCCGGGTGCCTTGCGCCTTTGTGTTACTTCGCCTCGAGGATGACCTGACCGCGAACGGGGGCAGCTTCACCAGGAATTTGCGCCTCGATGGTGACCGCCCAGCGCCCTGGCATGGAAAGGGTGGTCGAGAACGCGTACCGGGATGGGTCAGCCGAGCCGGCGGGCACAATCTTACCCGTCATTTCCGCCATTCCGTCAGGCCCCATGTCGACCCGCGTCGCCGACACCTTTGCGCCGGTCACCGGGCGCATGTCTGGCCCCATGATCTGAACCGTGAACGTGGCGGGGGCTCCGGCCTTCACGGCCATAGGCTGGGCGGTGAAGTGGTAGACAGCCTTCGTGGCGGCATCCTGCCCGGCAGCTGCGGTGGTGATGGCGCCAAACAGCGCGACCAGGACGAGCGCGCCCTGTATCAAGATACGAGACATGGTGATCCTCTTGCTTTGAACGATGGTCATGGAACCGGCGGCGCACTTGGCCGCCGACGAACATCGTTCAGGCGCTGGGAGGATGGGTTGGGGGTTTTGGTGTCACGTCGGTCCAGGCCGATGGCCGAAACACGGCTTCGCTGCGCTGGAGCTCGTGATCAGCATCGCTGACGGAGATCACCACGACCGCCGAACTGCACTTGTTGAAGCAGGTCATATCCGATGCGCAACAGTCCGGCTTATTGCCGTGGCTGGATTTGACGGGTGACTGGTGGCAGGGCGAGTGACCCGCGTCAGCATTCATAATGCCGCCCTTAGACGACATATCCCGCCAACTGTCCGCATGCGCCGCAACAGATGATTGCACACTGGCTACCGCGAAGAGCAGTCCTGTCAAAAGCAGCAACCATCGCGCATATTTTAGACGGCACATCACACACTCAATATCGCATCGCGCCGCCAATGATGGCAAGCCGCTCAGTGTACGCCTTAAGCCGTCTAGGAGAAGTCAGTCGTTATCCCTACAGAACCTCAATAGATTGCCCCGGGAACGGATCGCCCCCCCGCCACGCCACCGTCGATGTTAACCGGGTACGTGGCGCGGGATATTTACTCCGATGTACGGATCCATCATTCAGCACGACCCTTGAGGAGGCGGCTGGCCTCCCGGTGGGAGGAGGAGCTTGAGTTTCCCACATACGCTTCCAATATCCGGCCACCTCGGGCCTAGCTCGGTATGGAGACACCAGTTAAGTCAGTTGCCGCTACGGGCGCTTCCTGGGAACCGGAATGATCATGCGTACCCGCGTGCGGTATTGCACGTAATCTTCCCCCAGCCCCGCGACCAGGTCACGCTCCTCGAAATGCAGCGCGACCAGGATGTAGAGGGTCGTCACCACCGCGAACAGCAGGTGGCCCAGCGTCATCGAAGGTGTTGCCCAGAACGCGATGATGAACCCGAGCATGATGGGATGGCGCACTATCCGATAAAAGGCCACCATCTTGAACGCCATCGAGGGTGCCTTCCGCCCGCGCATATTGTGGAGCACCTGTTTCAGGCCGAACAGCTCGAAATGGTCGATCATGAAGGTCGACAACAGCACGATGACCCAGCCCGCGAAGAACAGCCCCACCAGCAGATCGTGGGCAAGGGCATTGTCGACGATCCAGATCGGTTGTGTCAGAGGCCGCCAGAGCCAGAACAGTAGGATCAGTGCCAGGCTCGATAACAGCACGTATGTGCTGCGCTCGATCGACTGAGGCACGATCCTGGTCCAGGCGGTCTTGAAGCCGGGGCGAGCCATGACGCTGTGCTGCACGGCGAAGACGCCGAGCAGTAGCAAGTCGATGGCGATCGACGGAACGATCGCCCCCATCACGCCGGAGTCGATCGTCTTCGGCACCAGACCGTCTATCCGGTAGTTGCCGACAAAGGCGATGGAATACAGGAACGTCACGAAAAACAGGGCGTAGCAGGCGATGCCGTAAACAAGTGCGAGAATTCTACCCATGGTGTCCTCCTCTGGCTTGGCCATGTTGAGCGATCCCGTCCCCGGCAGGGCGACGGCTGTTCGAAGAATCTCCTCGCCGCGCGTATCTACGCTACCGGCAGCCCGGCGGCCCTCCATTCGGGATAGCCATCCTCAAGCCGGCGGGCCTGGAACCCGCTGCTGCGCAACAGGGCGACAGCCTCGAAGGCGAACACGCAATAGGGGCCGCGGCAGTAGGCGACGACCTCCTGGCCTTTCGGGAGCTCGCGCAGGCGCGCGGCCAACTGGCGTAGCGGGATGTTGATGGAACCCGGCAAATGCCCAGCGTCGAATTCGTCCTCCGGCCGCACGTCGAGAACCGTTACCAGGTCATCCTTCATCCGTCGGGTGAGTTCGTCGCGGGAGACAGGCTCCATGGCGTCGTGTTCACGGAAGTAGCCGCCGATGGCCTCGCGCACTGCCGCCAGATTGAGTTCGGCGACGCGGCGTAGCGCGCCAAGAAGCTCAATGACCTTCGTGTCGTTGACCCGGTAGAGAATGCGCTTGCCGTCCCGCCGCGAGGCGAGCAGACCCGCCTGGCGCATGAACCGAAGGTGCTGGGATGCGTTTGCGACCGACAAGCCTGCCCGTTCCGCCAACGCTTCGACGCTCTTCTCGCCCTGGGCAAGAAGCTCGAGGATTTCGACCCGGTGCACATGCCCGAGCCCCTTCGCCACCTCGGCGACTCCGGTCAGCACGGTTTTCTTCGCGTTGTGGATTGACATCCGAGACTGCCTCAACAAACATTCAACTCATTAATTGAATGATTCTGGGCGCCGTTGTCAAGCCTGCGTCGGCATGGCCTTCGGTGTCCATTCCCAACCCCAGCCAGTCGGTAATGCCATGATCCTGCGCCAATACCTGCATAGCGACCCCGTCGGCCTGTCCTATCTGTTCGGTTGCGGCGGCAAGGCCGCTGGAGCCGTCGTCGATCCATTCGGCGACGTGGGGCGGTATATTCGCGCCGCCGAAGAAACTGGCATGCGGATCCTTTATGTCATCGACACCCACATTCACGCCGACCACGCCTCGGTTGGCAGGGAACTGGCCCGGGCCGCAGGCGGAGAGTACGTATTGCACGCTCGCGCCGAAGCGGCGCCCCCGTTCAGCGGCGTCGATGACGGCGACGTGCTCGAGCTGGGCAACGTCTCCGTGAAGGTGCTGCACACGCCGGGCCATACCCCGGAGCATGTTTCCCTGCTCGTTACCGACCGCACGCGAGCCGACGAGCCCTGGCTGGTGTTCACCGGGCATACGCTGATGGTCGGCGACGTCGGCAGAACCGAGCTCGCGACCAGCGCCGAAGACGGTGCCCGCACACTGTTCCGCAGCCTGGAGGGGCTGAGGAAACTGCCCGACTATGTCGAGGTGCTGCCCGGCGCCTATTCCGGCTCGGTCTGCGGCCGCCGCCTGAGTGGCAAGACCACATCGACGATCGGCTTCGAACGCCGGTACAACGCCGCGTTCAAGGTCGGCGACGAGAGCGCCTTCCTCAATCTGATGACCAGCGACATTCCGCCACCGCCCGAGCACGCCGCCGAGCTGCGCGCCCGCAATGCCGGCCTCGTGGTGGTTTGACAAGGCCGACGGCAGCTCCACTCGCATTATCCAGACCAAGGCCACCGAGATGAAAGTGCTGTTCATCCTGAACGATCCTCCCTACGGCACGGAGCGCTGCTACAACGGTGTCCGACTGGCGAACGCGATGGTGCGCAAAGATCCGGCTGCGGAGATCACAGTCTTCCTGATGGCCGATGCCGTCGGGTGCGCCCGGAAGGGCCAGAAGACGCCAGAAGGATACTACAACCTCGAACACATGCTGACGCGGTTCACGACCGGCGAGCATACGCTGTTGCTCTGCGGCATGTGTATGGATGCGCGCGGCCTCGCTATCGACGACGTCATTGCTGGCGCGCGGCGAAGTTCGATGGAGGAACTCGCTGCCGCCACCCTGGAAGCCGACAAGGTGCTGGTGTTCTGAAGCCATTAGGAGACTTCCGGCGACAGGGTCGACCTCCACCCGGTAGCAAGATGACGAAGAGACATTCCCTATGATGGCACACGCACCCGGCGCGCCCGGCGGCATCCGGCTCGGGCTGCGGGAGAACTGGCGCCAGTTCTCCCTTCTCGTTCTGGTCAACGCCTTTGTCGGCGGCATGGTTGGCCTTGAGCGTACCGTCGTTCCCCTGATCGGCGCGCAGGAGTTCGGGATCGATTCCACCACGGTCATCGTCTCGTTCATCGTCAGCTTCGGGCTCGTCAAGGCGTTCGCCAACCTGGTCTCGGGCCACTTCGCCGACATCTACGGCCGCAAGCATATGCTCGTCCTCGGCTGGCTGGTCGGGCTTCCCGTGCCGTTCATGATCGCGTGGGCACCGAACTGGGGCTGGGTGATCGCCGCCAACGCGCTGCTCGGCGTCAGTCAGGGCTGTGCGTGGTCGATGACGGTGATCATGAAGGTGGATCTGGTCGGCCCCAAGTCGCGCGGGCTGGCGGTGGGCCTGAACGAATTCGCCGGTTATCTCTCCGTCGGTGTCACCGCCTTCCTGACCGGCTATCTCGCGCAGCGCTATGGCCTCAGGCCGGAGCCGTTCTACCTGGGCATCGGCTACGCGGTGCTGGGGCTGCTGCTGTCGGTGCTGCTGGTTCGCGACACCCGGGATCACGTCGGGCTGGAGATCGCGAACCACGCCCGGGAAGCTTCACCGATCGGGTTCCGGGAGGTGTTCCGGCGCGCGTCATACGGCGACCGCAATCTGTTCGCGGCCTCACAGGCCGGGCTGGTGAACAACCTGAACGACGGCATGAGCTGGGGCATCTTCCCGCTGTTCTTCACGTCGTTCGGCTTGGGCGTCGAACGCATCGGCATCCTGAAGGCGATCTACCCAGTGGTGTGGGGCGTCCTCCAGACCGTGACCGGCCCCTTGAGCGACCGCTGGGGGCGCAAGGGGCTGATCGTCGCCGGCATGTGGGTTCAAGCAATCGGGCTGCTTATGACTGCGTTGACGCAGAGCTTCGCCTGGTGGTTTGGCGCCAGCGTCCTGCTCGGCCTGGGCACCGCGATGGTCTATCCGACACTGATAGCCTCGGTCTCCGACGCCTCGCATCCTTCATGGCGGGCGCGCTCACTAAGCGTCTACCGCTTCTGGCGCGACCTCGGCTACGCCGTCGGCGCGCTGGTCGCCGGCATCATCACTGACCTGTTCGGTGCCGCGTGGGCGATCGGAGCCACAGGCGGGCTCACGTTCGTTTCCGGTGTCGTGGTAGCCGTTGCCATGGTCGAGCCCAAAAGCCAAGGCTCGAAGCAGCCGTGATCGGCTACCGCATCGACCTGGGCGCCGAGCTCGATGCAGCAGGCTCATCCGTTGAATTGAAATTGACGCGATCTGGCGCGAGCCGAGCATGTCGCGTGCGTCGACGCCGTCGAAAGCGCGATCAGCGTCGGGAGCCCGGGTTGCTGACTCAGGGACGCTTGCTGAGTGCGTGGTCGGGGTTTCGACGTGTGCGAGTAGCGCGAAACGTCAGCGCGCTTCAGTGATCTCTGAAACTGCTGGATCGCTGCCGTGCTTGATCGACTGGGGCCGACATGTCCGAGTCGATCGGCCCCTGCTGCGCCTTTCTGCCTGGCCAGGCATTGGCTCGCCGCGAAGTCGTCGGTTGACTGCTTCAGCGCCCGTTCCACTTTCTCGCGCCCGTCAGCAGCTTCACGCCGCAGGGCTTCCAGTTGCTCTTCTGGGTCTTGCTGAACGTTTCGATGCGGCCCGATCACGCTCGCCTGTCAGCGCATCAAGCGCTTTTTTCATGCGCTTTTTCGATCACTCCAAAGCCGCTGACGATGCGGGCGCGCGTCAAATAGGGAAGGGCGAAGCGATCCGTCAAGCCCGGCCAAGCTCAAGGCGATCGAAGCAGTCGGGGCATATGCCGTGGCTGATCATCACGTCGGGGGAACCGCCCCTCCGGTAGTATTCATCCGGTTCGATCCATTCGACATCGGAACCTGGCTCGGCCGGCCAGGCGACATCGTGGCAATAACTGCACAGCCGCACGATCTCAGGATCTCGCCCGGCTTCCGGGCCTTCTCCGCGGCTGGCGAAAAGCGACATGGGCGGCCTGGGAGCCTCCTTGAGTACGACAGACTGGTAAAGGATCGCCCCGGCCTTGCCTCCCTGCATCACCGGAGTTACCGACATGCGCATGAGCCGCTCGGCTCCCGGGGAGTCGCACCGATAGGTGTATGTAACTGTCACGCGCCGCCCAGAGGCGACTTCCCGATGCAGATGCTCCTGCACCTGACGTACCTCCACACCAGCGGTTTGCTTGAAGAGGTTCGATCCTACGACCGCCGCAGCAGTGCTCAGTTGCGGAGCGCCGTTCGCCGACGCAAAATCCGACCAGTTCCGCTCCCCGACAGCCAGTATGGTGCCATCGGGCGCGGTTAGGTAGGCCACGCCGTCCATCGCATTCAACAGCGCGCCAACATCCGCAGGTACAGACACCGGGGGCAATCCGTGAGCCTTGTCCGTCACGCGCCGCCTCCTTCCGAGCATATTAGATCAATACTATCGCGCGCCCACCTGGTCGTTACCACTCCCTTTTCGAAGCCGTACCGCACGGCCGGTCGAGCGAGGGGCAAGAGCCTCAATGCTCAACCGGCCGCCCGGCCAAACTTAATTGACGCTGATCTTGCGCGGCTTTGCGATTTCAGCTTTCGGCGGCACCAGGGTCATCACGCCGTCCGTCAGTTCGGCCCTGATGCCGTCCTGCTCGATCTTGCTCGAGATACGAAGCGCGAGGAAATCTAACCGTTCACGCGCCTGGAAATAAGGTAGACCTCACCCGCGCCCAAGGCCTCCAAGGAGACCACGATTCCTAAGCGCTATGCGCCGAAGAGCCGATACCGGAGCGGCTCCCGCACGTATTGGCTAGCCAGAAGCGCGCCACCCGATAGAGCCATGGTGCCTCCGGCGACGACGTCCGAGCCGTGCTAGCCGAGAACGCCGTCATGCCTCGCCAGAGCGCGTTGCCGGATCCCAGACAGTTTACAACGCACGAACGGCTTCGGGAGACGAGTCGATCAACATCCATGTGCCGAAAGCGAGACCAGCGCCGCCACCGATTGCTCGGCCGCGGCTGGCACGCACCATTTCCTGCTGGAGGTCGGTCATCGCAACTCTGTAGGGCACCGTATTGGGAGCGGTTGACCGCCCTGTCACGACCCCGCGGCGAATGAAGACCCCGCGACGGTTCGCGTAGTCGCGCAACCCCAGAATGATCTCCCGTCGATTGAAGAACGCCTGTTGCTGGCCTGTGCGTGCCGCCTCTCGAGCCATGAGGTCGATCTGGCGCTGGTATTTGCGGAGGTTTGTTCTCTGGGATGCTGGGGTGACGTCCTTGACCTCGATCCGGCCATAGAGGCCGGTTCGGCGATCTCGGAAAATCTGATCGGCATCCGTGCGATTCTCCCCTTTGCCCACCACGCGGCTGAGTTCCACCAGGTCGAAACGAGGATCGTTGTAGGTCGCGGTCGCATAGAGCAGTTCTCGTCTGTAACCCTTGGCTTGCGATCGGTTCGGTGACCGCTGTAAGAGAGCGAGCTTCTCGATACCCGGAATGGATGGATCGATAGAGCGTGTGCCCTCGAAGTTGCCGTATATCCGTTGGAGACCTCGCTCTCCGACTGGGCCTGTCCTGACGAGCGACCTCATCGCCTCCCGAGCGGGGCTAAGGTCGGATTGCCTGCCAGGAAACGCTCATGCCAAGCCTTCGCCTCTTGATACGTACGGCCTCTATGGAGCTGAGGCTCAGCCCGCAGAGGCCAGCTTGCGGAGAGAAGGATCAAGCACAACGTTACGGAGAAGGCCTTCATGGCACATAATCCAACGACTTCTAGATCGTCTTGGCAATCAATGCGGCCAAAATGCACACTGAAAGAATTGTTTGCAGCTTATTCACGTCCAACACTCCGGTTCTGAGTATGCAAAGGAACGCTAGCGACAGTTGAGATGCTTTGGGTTTTTGCTAAGGCTGTTTCGAGAGCCCCGCCAATCCCCCACCCCCTCCCCGCAGCGCCCGTACGAAGTCGACACAGCGCCCCTCCATGCCCTCGGCATAGCAGACGCATTTGTCACGACCATTGACCACATCGAGCGCCCAGTTCGCGAGGTAAATCACGAGCAGCAGGCACAGGGCACAAAAGGTGATGGCAAGCCACGCCGGCGCGGAAACTGGAAAAAGCGTGAGGAAGGCAACTTTGCCCCAATAGGGCCAGTGTCGGATCGCAAGAGCTCGTGTAAATATCTCGAGCAGAAAATCTATCAGAGAATTCAGCATAAAAAGCCCCCCAATTCCAAACATCACATATCAAGTTCGAAGATTATTAGGCAGAGGTATATGGGTGCGCAACTCGCATCCCATGATCAGCCCTCGACCCTGCACTCTGATAAATGAATCATCGGTGCACCAATGGTCATGTACCGCCCCTGGTGGCAGGTCAGAATGATGATCTGCACCTTCTTTGCCGCCCTGCGCAGTGCCAGCTCCATACCCCGAAAACGGCCGTCATCGCTGTTAACCAGCGGATCGTCAAGGATCAGTGCTACCGGCTGTCCTTTCTCGAGTAACAGCTCGGCGAACGCCAGCCGCGCGAGCACTGCAAGCTGCTCCCGAGTGCCGAGGCTGAGCTGCTCGAAGCTTTCCTCGTTGTCGTTCCGCCTGATGCCTCGGATGTCAAAGCTCTCCTCGTCGATGGAGATGTCGCTTCCAGGAAAGACGAGAGAGAGATAGGGCATCATTCTGCTGATGATGGGCTGAAGGAACGCCCGTTTGCTGGCCACTTCCGCGGCGCTCATCGTGTCGTGGAGCAGCCGGTAGGCCCTCGCGTCGCGCTCCAGCCGTGCGACCTCCGCAGCTTGTACCTCGATCAGGCCTTCGAGCTCTTCACGTTCCTCGCCAAGCCCCTGCTGCCCGGCCTCACCGAGCGCAGCTTCCAGCTTGAGGATCTCCCGGTCGGTATCGCTGATGATCCGCCGCGTCTGCTCGACGGCATCCCGGGCGCGTTCGAGCTCTCCTTCGATGGCGATGCGGTTGATCCCCGATAGCTCCTGCTCCAGTTCGCGGAGACGCCGCTCACTGTTGGCGCGCTCCACCTCCGCCACATCGGTCTGCCGATCGAGATCGCCATCGCTCAAGATCTCGCGCTTCGCGATCAGCTGGTCTTCAAGCGTCGCGCGCTTCGACCTTTCGCTCGCCAAGTCATGTTTCAGCTGGTTCAACTCGTCCCACAGCCCCTGCCATTCCTTCATGGCACCGGCATGCGCCAGTTCCGCTGCGGCGAACGCCTTCTCGGCGCGCCCAAGATTCTCCTCAGCTGCCGTCAGGTGGGCTCGACGCGCATCCACGGCTCCCGTCTCTTTACCAGCATGGCCGGGCAACTGGCCAATCTGTTCCCGCAGCGAGGCCGCTTCCCGCCGTACGTCCGCCAGCGAACGAGGGGCCCGCTCGATCTGTTCCTTCAGTATCCTCACCCGGTTCGCCAGGTCGCTCCGCTGATCGTGAGAGGCCTGCGCGTCGCCCAGTGATTCCACGCCGTGCGCCGTGAACTCCTCGTCCAGCGCTGACTGGGCTTTGATGAATACATCTCTGCGGGTCGTCAGCTCGCCGGCTCCCGGCGCCACCGTGACGTCGCCGAAACCCTCGAAGGCAAGCGTCACTCGTTCGCTGACGGTAATCGACTCCTCACTTACCATACTGCCGGCGAGCTTCACCGACTTGCACCCATCCGGGGCGAAGCTCAACTGAACCGACACAGCCTCCAGCGCCGCCCGCGCGATCGTAACGGCGTCGGACAGGCGCTGAAGCTCCTTGAGCACCTTTGCGTCGATCGAATGACCTTTCAGTTCGAATTCGAACTCCAAGATCTTCCGCTCGCTCGCGTCGGCCTCGGCGATGAGGGCCTCGAGTTCCTGCAGACGCTCCGACGCTACGGCCGAATCCAGCGACTCGCGGGCAGATCTCAACACCTCGCGTAGCTCGTTCCTCTCACTGCGCAGACGCTCGCGATCAGTCTCCCGCTGATGGAGGGTGTCCGCCAGGCGGGCGACATCCCCACCGAGCGTCCGTTCGTCGTCTTCGCGCGACGCCAGCCCCAGCCCGATCTGCTCGATCTGGCGCGCCAGCCTGGCGCGCTGCTCCATCTCGCTGCGTACCCGTTCCTCCTCGCGCTGCGCTGTCTTGAAGTGATTGTCGACCTCCTTGAGGCTCTGCTCGAGCGCCCCGAGTTGTGCCTGCTGAGCACTCGCCTGCGTCAGCGCAGCCTCCGCCATGGCAAGCACGCCGCCTTCCTCAATATCGCGAATCGTGCGCCGCGATGTTCCCAGGCGGTCAACCTTGTCTTCGTGCTCCTTGAGATTGGCACAGACGGAATCGTGCCGCGCGCAAAGGTCGTCCAGCTGGCTCGCGGGAGCCTTGAGCGCCGCCTTCTTCTGGCCCGTCGGCGTGAAGTACCGCTCCAGTTGGTTCGATACGGCATCGAGCAGCCGGCGGCCTCGCTCCCCGCCCAGCACATGACCAACCTCGCCTTCGATCGCCGAGGATATGGCGTCCTTGCTATCGCGGTTCGGGTCGAGCGTCGTGAATGCGCGGCCCTGCTCAATCCAAAGCAGCCCCGCAAGACCCCTGTTCTCGTTCGACGATTCACCCCGGCCGCGCGGTGTGTATTTCAGGAGCTCCTGCAGCTGCTCGTCCGCGGCGTCGTTCTGCCAAGGTCCGCCACGAGTGCATTTCAGAAGTGCAGACCCTTGCTGGTTCGCGAACACCTTGCGAAGTTGATAGGTCTCGTCATCAAGGGAAAAATCCACCTCGAGTTCCGGATTCACCTGGGCACCGTAAGGCGTCATCTGGTCGCGCCCCTGGCCCGTCAGCTTGGCCCGGTCGAAGAGCGAAGTCTGAACCGCTTTGAGCAGAGTCGACTTGCCTTCTTCGTTGTCGCCAACGATGACCGTCAGGCCATCGCCGATGCTGCCGACCTCGACCTTGTCGGTGAATTTACGGAAATTCTTAAGCGCAATGCGATGAATGAACATAGATCAATTTCCCAGCCGAACGTGTTCCTGATAGAGACGCAAAAGCGCGTCACGCGCTGTGGATGCCTGCTCATGGCCCGGCGATGCAGCAATCCCGCGAAGGTGCTCGATCGCCTCCCGTACGAAGCCCGACCGGTCAATCAGATCGATGTCATCCTCGTTCGGCACCGCTGTCAGACCATCCTGATCGAGCCGCAGATGGTGGAAGCGTCCCTCCCAGTCCGCGCACATCTCGTCGAGGTGCCGGCGGCCAGCGAAGTCAATCAAGCCCTCCAGGCGCAGCCACACCAGGTGATCGGCATGATCGCCCTCCAGGGAGCCTAGAAGGCGGCCCACAGCTTCCAGATCGGCCGGATCGTTCAGCGTCGCATCCTGCTGGCTCCAGCGATAGCGGCCTACGCGCCGCCGCTCTACCACGGGGGGCGCACCGGCTCCCTGCACGTCGACGAGCAGCACGTTCCCAGGATCGGATGACGTGAACCGGTCCGCTTCCGGCGTACCGGCATACCAGCAGTGGTCGTTGATCTTTAGTGTTCCATGCCAATCACCGAGTCCCAGGTAATCCAGCCTTGCGCGTGTCGGCCGATCTGGCGCAATCGGGTTTGGCGCCTCGGATTGGCTCGGGAGCCATTCCGGCACGCTGCCATGGGCGAGACCAATACGCGGAACTCCGGCCGGCGTAACGGCGCCATCAAACCATTCGGTAAGGTCGCCGACCTCATGTCGACGTTGGAGCACCGCAGGCAGCAGCGCAATTCGGCCATCGGCGACCATCAACGGCTCTGGCGTCAGCGCGAGCTTCACATTGGGCGGAGCGCCCATGCCACTCAGCCTGCTCCAAGCTGAAACAGCGAGTGCGGCATCGTGGTTGCCAGGAATGAATACCCAGTCCCCCGAAAACCCCGACAGCGCGTTAACAAGTTGCCTGATGGTCCGGTCGCTGACTGTATTCGCGTCGAAGACATCGCCAGCGACCAGTACGGCGTCAACCTCTTCCGTCCGCGCGAGAGCGGCGATGGCTTTTACGGTGTCGATACGTTGCGACCGGAGCGCCGCGCCGGCATCGCCGGGAATGTTGGCGAAATGCTTGCCAATCTGCCAATCCGCCGTGTGGATAAATCTGACCATTGATGCCCCCTAAAATTCTTTTCGTAACTTTATCTGCGGTCTCAGTGGATGACCATCTCGTAACGATCTTCATCAACAACTGGATGAAGTGAGCGAGCCTGTTCCAGCCAAGCGGTAACGACCGCGCCTTGTTCCGAGACGATGACCACCAGCTTTCTTACCTGCCGCCGCACCCTGTCGCAGGTTCTGGTGTGGCAGGCACGCTTGATGGCCTTCCGTGAACAAGCGAGCTTGAGCTTGCCGTCACCGAGCGACACGAAGAGATCTGCAAAGGTGAGCACCGCGTCGACGGCATCAGGCAGGATGTGTCGCTGGTCGATGCGCTCATGCAGATGTCCTGTCGCGCTCCAGTGGCCGCAAATGCTCCGATGGTCTGCAGTAAAGGGCTTCCATGTCGCTGGCTTCACTCGGCCGCTTCCAAAGTTCTCGATCTGCCTCATCATGTCTGCCTCCTGATGCGTAACAGCTTGTGCATAATGTTTAGCTGTTGAACCATGCAGGGCTCAGAGGGAGCATTTACCCGGGGGGGGGTGTGGGCGATGCGATCAAACAGAGAACAAGTTTCAGCGAAGAGATTTGGTCAGGTATCAAGGCTGCAATTCATCGACCAGGAACTTTACTGGAGCGGCGAAATCACCCGCCGCCGCATCGCTGAGACCTTCGGTGTTTCCCATGACACGGCCAAGGCAGATCTTAGACGCTATCGGCTCGACCTCGCCCCAGACCTGACCCCTGACGATCAAGATAACGTTTATCGCGTACCACTCGACTACGAGCCCCGACTTGGCAAGTCGCCCGATCCCGAGGGCTATTTGGGCGCACTTACTGCGCGGCAGTCCGTCGAAATCCCTGTCGATGTCGTTCCCGACATTGATCGCAGACCGATCGATCCAACCGTCCTTCAATCGGTCATCCGATGCATCAAGGCTTCGCAGGAACTGCTCGTGTACTACCGCTCCGCGCGGTCACGGGAGGCAAGGCCGGTGTGGATTTATCCACATGCGCTGACGCATGACGGCTTCCGCTGGGCGGCACGCTGTTACGTACATCGCGACGAAGAACACGGCTACTGGGGCGACATCGTGCTCGACCGGATCGAAGACGTAACCATCGACACGCGGCCGGCGTCGAAGGAACTTATGGGCAAGGATGAATCCTGGAACGCCATCGTCGAGATCGAAATCATTCCCAATCCCGGTCTCGATGCGCACGAGTGCGGCCTCATCGAGGAGCAATACGGCATGATTGGCGGTCGAAAGATCGTCCGAGTTCGCCAGTGCCAGCTGGTCTACTTCCTGAAGCGCTATCAGCTTGAGGAACCAATTACGCTCAAGGCGCCCCACCAGGCGCCAATCGTGCTACGCGATCGCGATATGGCGAACGAATTGGTTCCTGTCGCGATGCAAGTACCGCTCTCAGACCATCCTGGCGGCACCGCTAGCTACATGCGCGCCCTCAGGAAGCGGCTTCCGGATCTAACTGAGCAAGAGATTCTGGAAGAGGCGCTTCGCATTTTCCTTGATCAATGAATTTGCCTTAGCTGTCGTCGTCCTCTCCCGCGCCGTCATCATCTCTAATTGTTGATGCGAAGATGCTGGGCGCGGCGTTGGCCGGTGCAAAGAGCACCGGCCACCAGAACGGCGCGTCTCTCCAGCCATCTTCGAGGCGCCCTTCTTGCTTGAACAACGCGAGTACTGGTAACCCTCCGATTGCTGTCTTCACTTTGGCACGATCCTGGTAGGTATGCGGTGCATCTGAGTACCGCCCCTCAGTACGCTGGCGGCTTAGCGTTCTGCCCGTCTCGGCGAAGATCCAGCAGTATCCGCGGCTCTCGGGCGGCGAGGCGATTCGAGAGAAATACTCGATAGCTGCCCTACAAGCCTCCCAGTCGAAGCCATACCCGCTTTCGAAGTCAAAGCACTGTTCAACAATGTTGATAATTTCGATCGCTACTTCGGTCGTGACCTTCTCTGGCTTACCGGACGAGATCGCACCGGAGGTGATGAGCTTTTCGACCTTCCCAACTAACCTGGCCATCGCGGTTCGTGCGCCTGTCTGAAAGCCGAACGGCAGCAGTGCACCACCAGGGCGAAGCGCAACGATGTCCGAAGCCAGGATCTTGCCGGGAGCGCAGGGAATGATCCGGTTGCCACTATCCCTGACAACAAAGGCAACGCCTCGATCATGCGCTCCGGTTTCGAAGGCGTAACGAAGGGCTGCATCGAATTCGTGTATCGATCTCAAGGCATTGAAGTTGTGCGCCGTCGTATAGAAGCGAGTAACCGCTAGGTCACTCGGCGGCCTCGTGCCGTACATGCGAGCGTGCTGCAGAACGGTGTCCTGCTGCATGCGCTTCGGGGATCTCCCATAGTAGAAGGCGATGAGGCCCGGCACGGTGATGCCACGATCAAGGATCTGGCCACCAATAAAGACATTGTACGGCGTTCTCAGCCGCAACTCGGCATTCTCATCGAGAAGTGCTTCAACGTCGTTGTCGGAGTTGACCTTCTCCGTGACCACGGCGCCCTTAAGGAAAGCCCTCCGCACCTCATCGACGATATCCTGCCGATCCGGCATGCGAAATCCGCCCGCGCTGACTGACCTATCAAGGTCATCAAGTGCGGCATCAATGAGAAGCTCAAAGTTCTGATCCCGCTCCTTGATAGCCGTATTAAGCGCATCAAGGATCTCTCCAGCGACCATATGTTGCCACGCGTGTGCACGTCGAGCAGTCTCGACATGGATGATCATCGAATACCGGCGGGGCCGCTCATTGGCCGCGCGTTGTTGCAGGCGGCGGATTGCCGCCGCAGTCACGAACGTGACCAAGCCATGTCGGAGACCCTTGATCTTATCGGCAGTGAGAGCTTGTGCGGTTTTGACCCTGCGACGATCCTCCTTCTTCAGCGCCGAGAGTTCGTCATCGGTCACTTCATTCCAGAGGTAAAACTGTGGATCCCGTTCATCGTATTCGCCGAAGTATTGCTCCCCGCCGACGTACATTGAATGTATTGGCACCAATTTGGTGAATGCCGGCCGCTTCGGCTCGAATGTGAAGTTGGCTCCGGGAGCCGCATCATACTCGTCGGGCTGGAGGTATAGAGAGTAAGGGGTCGCGGTCACCTGCAGGACCGCTGGATTCGTCAACTCCCGGCGCAGTTCGTCGATCTGATCGGCAATTCTACCTTGTTCCAGTCCAGTCTTATCCTTGCTTCTGGTGAACCGAATGGAAGCAAAGTCCGCCTCGTCATCGATAATCAGCACGCGCTTTGCGGCCAAGGAGGGATGCGTCTCTCCAAAAAGCTTGATCAGACGCCGAAGATTGTTGGTCTCCTTCTTGGCTACGATCACGAGCTTCTGATCTTCGATTTCCCACGCCGTGAGTTCCGGTATCGACATGATGTCGTACACCGCGAGCTCTTCGTTGTCCCGAAACGATGCGTACTCCTTCGAGATGCGATTAACTGTCTGCTTCGCGAGTGTTCTTGTGCCCTTGGTCAGCACAATGGCGACATCGAACCCTTCGTCAAACGCCGCCGCGATGATCCCAAGGAATGACCGTGTCTTTCCCGATTGTATCTTCCCGAGCAGCATGCCAGGCCGCCGCGAGTCCGTCGGTTGCGAGATCAGTTCCTGAACTGTCTCAAGCACACACATCTCGGCCTCGCGGCTTTCGGGAATATTAGCGTTGGCGCGGATCGCCTTGAGCCGTTCGTAAAATCCTCGACTATGCATTTCAGCCTCTTCATTAAATATGGGTTAACCCACCCCAAAACACCTTCATCACTTCATCGCTTAGGTGGAGAAACACCTTCA
Source organism: Emcibacter sp. SYSU 3D8 (assembly GCF_039655875.1). NCBI lineage: Bacteria > Pseudomonadati > Pseudomonadota > Alphaproteobacteria > Emcibacterales > Emcibacteraceae > Emcibacter > Emcibacter sp. SYSU 3D8. Next base: position 864,793 of record NZ_JBBYXK010000001.1, read on the forward strand.
CGGCGATCCCTCTCAACGCCGGCTTGTCGAACGGGTGCGAGGTGACCCTGTCCATGTTTCCTTATCATTCCTTGAAACGCTTCCCCACAAACGCGGCCATGGCCAATCATGCTACCCTCGGTTGCGACGAAGCAACCTCTTCATGCGCTTCTGCATGTCGATGGCAGCGAGCCACCACTCCACATAAGACAGTGCCGGTCCGCTAGACGTTTAGGGCGATATCCCCCAGAAACTCAGACCCAGGTTCCACCCCCGTGACCAACAGATGATCCCGCGCCCTGGTGCAGGCGACATAAAGCAGGTGGCGCTCGGTCGCATAGACCTCTTCCAGGTCGGATTCATCGGCGACTGTCTCGATCCGCTCCTGCAACGGCAGCACTTCGTCATCGCAGGCCATCACAGCGACGGCTCGAAACTCCAGCCCCTTCGCCAGGTGCATGATGCCGATCGAGACGGAGCCCGGCGTTGTCTCCACGGTGTCGCTCAGCTCGACAAATGCCGCGCCACAGGCCTTTACGGCTGTGCGAGCGCGCTTCATCTGACGCTCGCTCCGCACGAACACGCCGATCTCCTGCGGCGCGACACCCTCCGCCAGCCGGTCCGTGATCCAGGTGCCGACGATGCCGGTCTCATCAGCCTCGTCCTCGGCGATTTGGATGTCCGGTGGCGGGCCGTTGAAGACCGAGACGGTGCCATCTCGGCTGTCGGCGATGCCATCCACGTCGGCTACAGAACGCGGCAGCAACCCATCCAGAGCGCTACGGATCTGGTGTGATGTGCGGTAGCAGACGCGCAGGGTGAAGGAGCGGCCGCGCACGTCCACGCCCAGCGCTTTCCACGAGAAGGGCTGCTGGAAGATGCGCTGGCCCAGGTCGCCAGCGAAGAACAGTCCGTCTGGCCGTCCACCAGTGAGCGCCGAGAGAAAACGAAGTTCAGCCACCGAGACGTCCTGCGCCTCGTCGACCACGGCGTGATCGAATGGCACCTTGCCACCAGCGAAATGGGCCGTCAGCCGACCAAACATCTCCGGCCAGGTAGTCAGCTTGCGCGCGGCCAGTCCAGTACGTACCTGCTCGAAAACGCCCCAAAGGGCTTCCCGCTGCTTCGGCCCCAGCCGCGTCTTGCGGCCCAGTCGCGCGACGTTGCGGTAGTCGTCCCAGCTATTGAGCTGCCACGCATCAGCGACGTCGGTCCACTCGGCGAAGAGGAACTGATCCGAGAACCGCTGTTCGCCTAGCGCATCTGCCGCCTGCCGAAGCAATGATCGGATCTGCGCCGGAGAGGCCATGTTCGGCTGCCCGAACAGACGACCGTATAGTTCATAGCCGATGCCGGTCATGGTCCGCACCGCGATGCGCTCGGTCGTCGCGCCCTCACCTGCCAGATGCGCCAGCTTGATCTTCAGCGCGTTCGCCAGCGACTTGGAGAACGTCGCAAGCAGAACCCGCGCCGCCGGATCACGCCCCGTCAGGAACGCCGCCCGGTGCAGCGCCACCACCGTCTTTCCGGTACCGGCCGAGCCAGCGACGCGGGCCGGGCCGGAATAGCCGCGCTCGATCAACTCGCGCTGCGCGGGATGCAGGAACACCGCCCACTTCTCCCAGGGGAACTCCAGCGCCCGCTCTAGCTCCTCGACATTGGTGAGCACGCGGAAGCGACGCTGTGCATCTGGATGCAGGAACGGATCGACTTCGTCCGGCGCCATGACGGGAACATTCAGCGTAGCGCCAGTCGCCAGATCAAGCAGAGCCTCCGCGGCTTCCTGTGGCAAGTGGTCGGTGATCGCGAGAAGAGTATCCTCCGTGGCGGCGCGCACGTCCGCCAGCCAGTCAGGCGGCACGCCATAGCCCAGCAAGGCCGCGTCATCGAGGTTGGCGAAAAGAGGCGCTGGCGGCGCCATCCTTTGCGCTTGGCTTTCGCCGTCCGAAGTATAGGAAACTGCTTCCTCGACCCGTTCACGGATTTCCACCAGCTGCGCCGCGCCTGTGGTTGGGTGGCGCTCGATCTTGCGCCTCTCAGCCCAGGTATACGCGTCGTCGTGATGGTCGACATAGCACAGCAGCAGGCTGCGCTCTGTCCGGTGCACGATCATGCGGATGTCGGCATTCACCCGCACCGACCAGAAATTCGCATCGCGAGCACGGTCTAGCTTATGGAACTGCATGCCCGGCGCTGCGGCATCGACTTGGAGGTCGAAAGCCGTCGTCTTGACCGCCTTCTGCTCCTGCCCTGTAAGGCGCGCGAGGCTGGCCGTAAACGTGTCAGCGATACGAAATTCCATTGCTATGCTGGAGGCGCAGCCGAAGGAGGAACGGTTCCGGCATCTGCAGCAGCGAGCGCAACTAGTCCATTAGGGTGATTGAAGCGGGTGCTTTTTTCCGCAAGCCGTCGCCCCGCAGCATCGAAGAGACGCGCGATACTGGCTTGCCTCTTCTCAAGCGAATGGTTCGGGATCGATCCCGGCTGCAGCCCGGCCAGCCAATCAGCTACGAAGGGCGGGTTCGCTACCACAGAACCTTCATCCGCTCCAAACAGTGTCACAAACTCCACCGTTGTTGGGTCCCCCTGGTCGTTCTGCCAGCGCAGGTTGAAAGCTGCAAGTACCCCTGCTTGGCCGCGCGGGTTTACGATAGGCGCATAAAGGCCGTCGAAGCGCTGCTCCTTGGCCTCGGCAACCAGATGCTGAAAAAATGCCGTTTCGAAATCGAGGAGAACCAGATCCCTCCTGTCTTGGGCCAAGCGACGATCGGTGGTAACACGCACAACAGTGCGTTGACTGAATTCACCGAACTGCCCCTTCAGTTCCTCGGGCAATCTGAGTTCATGAGCCCTGCCGCCAAATGGTGATGACAGCACCTCAATATCCAGCAGCGGCAACATGCCACGAATAAACATATCGACATGCCTCATCGTGAGGCCCAGCGTACCGCTCAACCCGTTCGGGTCGAACCCGGCGACATGTGTAAATATTTCTTCCTGCATGTTCCGAGCACGTCGTGCGCGATCGAGTGCCTCGGCAACCTGCGCTTCAGTCTTTTCAGGCTGCATAGCGTTGGCTCCCCTCAACACGGATGACAGGTCCAGGTTCTCAAGGAGTTCGCCGAGGATCTCGGCATAAAGCCGTTCGTGGAAGTCGGCGTTTACCGGCGCCATATCCTGCACAATCTGCTCGACCCGCCGCATCATCAGGTCGATGGCGCTGTTGTCGAACGTGTCCTGGGCATGGAGGTTGAACACGACAACGGTTTCTTGCTGCCCATACCGGTAGAGGCGCCCAATCCGTTGCACCAGCCGCGCGGGATTCCAGGGCATGTCGTAATTGACCATGACGTGGCACGACCGATGAAGATTAAGCCCCTCTCCGCCCGCTTCCGTCGATATCATGAAGGTCGCCGGCCCATCGAACGCCTCAATCGCGCGGCGCTTATCATCCAGCTTCATTGATCCGTTGATGAGCGCGACTTCGCCCAGTTCTGGGAAACGGCGCTTTAATGCGCCCTCAAGGTAAGTCTGGGTGGCACGATACTCCGTGAACACCAAAAGTTTCTTTCCCTCCCTCACGAGCGGCTCGACGACCTGATCAAGAAACAGGCGAAGTTTCTCATCATTCCGGCGCACATCAACTGCAAGCTCCAGCAGCGCATGAATCATTTCTGCTTCAAAATCGAAAAATTCGCTGCTCGTCGTTCGCCTTATGGTGGTTGCAAGATCGTCCTGCTCGTCGCCCCCATCTTCCAAATCCTCCAAGGAGAACTGGTGATCGTAGTCTGAAATCGGTTCAGCATCCGCAGCTCCAGACAACCTGTCGAGGCGAAGATTCAGCGCACGTTCGATTGCTGCAATACTCGATGACGCCAGCTTCCGATACGTCGTCATAACAAAGCCAATGGCTCGGCCGATAGCGCCACCACTCTCGCCCGCCTTGTAACCACGACGCAGATAATCCTGGAGCTTCTGCTGAAAGGCGCGTGTTTCAGGTGAAGGCTCTACGGGCACCCGATGGATCTGCTGTCCCTTGAAGATGAACTTGCCGTCGGCATCGGTTACTTCGCTCTTGCGATTTCGCAGGATCATCTCCCCTACGACTTCCGGATTGGCTTCCATGGTCTGAATCTGGGGCTTCAGGTCCGGGCGAACCAACTCCAGCAAAGCGATAAACCGATCCGCGTAGCCCTGATGCGGCGTGCCACTCAGCAGAAGGAACGCGTCCGACATCTGCCGCAGCATTTCCGCCAGGCGATAACGCTCGCTGACTTCGCCATCACCGTGCCGTGTCAGCTTGTGGCCTTCATCGAATACGATGACGTCCCAGCCTCCCGTTTGTTTGAACAGCTGCATGTGCTGCTCGCGCTTGGCCAGATCGATCGAGACAATAACGTGATCCTCGCCCTTCCAGTGCTCGGGGCGATTGATCACGAAGTCCAGTCCGTAAATTTTGTAATCCTGGTCGAACTTGTACTTGAGTTCGTCCTGCCACTGGCGCACCAGACCCGCGGGCGCAACGATCAGCACCCGCCGCGCCTGCCCTTTCCGCTTGAGCGCGGCGAGCAGAAGGCCGACTTCAATGGTCTTGCCGAGACCCACGTCGTCAGCGATCAGCCAGTTATAGTTTCCAGAACTGAGGATGCGGTGAACAAGTTGTATCTGATGCGGCAATGGATCCACGTCGAGCCTGTCCAGGGACCCAGTGAGGTGGTTCCAGTTCTCGAGCGCGTGGGCGAGAAGCCTTAATCGAAACCGCTCCGCATGGTCAGGCGTGCCGGTTTCCGCGCGCACATAGCGCATGCGCACGTCCTTGACCCTGCGGAGATTTTCGTACGGCAACCAAACCGATCGCCCATCGTCGTGCAGCTGGATCAGTATCTGCTCGCGTCCGCCGAGCACACGTCGGCTGACAACCTCTCCAAGGCCCAGCGGGCTGCGCGTAGTCGACAACGGAATGTCCTGTACCGTCCAGCCCTGTTGAATGCCTGACTGCAACAGAGACAGATCAATCCATTCCTGGTTGTTGCCTGGCCACGAAACTCTGACCTGCGTAGAGCTTCCTGAGCCCCTACTGGCAAGAACCCGCCCAAGTATTTTGGGAAGCTCGATACGCCGCACCCAGCAGCCTTCGACGGGCACTAGAACATCCGCGACCATCTGCTCTCCCACTCCCGGTTGTCTTGGTGTTCCAGCAGCAATCCTGCGTAGAGCTTTTCCGCCTCATATCCGCGGCATTTCACGCCCACGTAGTCGACGAAGCTGAGAAAGCCTTCGTCCCCTCGTGAGAGGTTCAACCACTCTTCGAACCACGATTCCTCGATCATCGTCTGAGGTTGCTCATCACTGCGGGCGAGGCAGACACGGTGCGCGAGACGCCAGCTCAGCGCCGACGCCCCGTTTGTCATCCGGCCGGGGGCGGCGCCAAAACCATACCGACCAGCCCACCACTCATCGCGCTCTGTCCAGTAGCGTTTGAGCTCCGCCATCGCTTGCAATAATTCGAAGTCGAGGCCGGCAGCTATGCGTTCAATTGCGCGGTACGTCGATGAATGTCTGAACTCTGAAAACAGTTCGGTAAGATAGGCCAGGCTCGTCTCTCGCTGCCGAACCGAGACAATCTCCAGCAGTCCCGTGATTGTCGCCGCCTTCAGCCGAGCCTTCCACAGAACAGGCCCATCATCGTCTTCCGCCTGCTCCCACGGGCTCTGGCGTGCGTCAGCATCATAGTCCGGAATGTCGATGTCTTGGTCGTGATGGTCCGCTTCGATACCGGCAAAGGAACCGAACTCGTCGTCGGCACCTAGTTCCTCGAGGAAAAAATGGTCGTCGTCTTCGACAGACATTTCTTCGAGTGGATCTTCGGCATCCTCGACATCATCCGCCGCGTCGTATCTCTCGTCCCCTTCAATTTCCACCACCCTTGATCGCAGCTCGGCCAAATTGGGAGTTATCTCGACAACACCGCTCAAGGCCCTTTCGAAATAAGCTGCCTGCCGTGCGACGTCTGCCGGTTCATCATCGGTATCGTCGCTACCGAACGTCCTCTCACGATCTGCGGTCTTGTCTTCGACACAAGAGACCAGCGTTGAGTGCTCGATCTCTCGCCCAATGCGAGGCGTCTCATCGTTCTCAGTCAACTGACCATCGAGATCACTCTGCCGGGCAGACATGATTGTCGAGATTAAGCGCTCTTCAACTTTGTCGGGGAGGTCTTTGACTACAAAGGTAGAGTCCGGCAGTTTAGAAGCCAACTCATCGTGCTGAACTTGGATGTGGTCGTCTACCGGCGATGCCCGCTCCATTTGAATGGTCTTGCTTGACCAAGGCTCATCGTCAGGAGAGTCGAAAGTATCGGCTGCCAAGTGATCTGAATCCGCCCAAATCAGATCCGCGGCCGACGCGAGCACCAACATCCGCTGCTTCCTGCGGAGTGCTTTTGAAGGCACCTTGGCCGCCGTCCTTGAGAGCTTCTTTGGTGGAGGGCTCATGTTTAACTTCACCCCACCCCGAACACCTTCATCACCTCGTCGCCCAGGTGATTGATCACCTTCACCGCGATCCGGCCCGACGCCGGCTTGTCGAACGGCCTCGACGTGTCGCCGTACAGGCTCTCCCACGCTTCCTGGTCGATCTCGGCCTTCAGCGTCGTCTTCAGCGCCTTGTAGGGGTCGTTGGCGCCCAGGAAGTAGGCGTGGCGCACGAAGAAGCTTTCCTCGTTGTAGTCGGTGTCGATCATCCACAGGGCGATGCTGTCGGCGTCGCCGCTGCGTACCTCGCCAGTCTGCGGGTGGAACACGTCGACGCCGCGGATGTGCACGCGGATCTGCGGCTTGCCATCGGCGACGCCCGCGTCCTCGATGGCGATGTCCGGCTCGCCGAACACCACGAACAGGTTGCCGGCGCCGGTGTTCTTCAGCTCGCCGGCCATGTGCAGGTCCGGGTTCATGCGCGCCTTCAGCACCGGGATACGGCCGAGCTTCTCGAACTCGGCGGAATGGGCGTCGTAGTTGAAGGCGCAGGCCACCAGCACGTCGAAGCCGGCGTCGCCCGCCTCGCGCGCCGCGGCGACCAGGTCGGCGCGGGCCACAGTGCCGAATTCGGGGCCGATGAAGATGCCGGCGCGGCGTTCCCTGTCGCCCTCCATGAACCGGCCCTCGGCGCAGATGTGATCGCCCGGCCAGCCAGTGAGCGCCGTGAAGGCGATGCGGTCTTCCTTGTGTGCCTGCTGCACGCCGGCGGCGCGCAGCGTGTCCAGCACCATCTGGGCGAAGTCAGCTTCCTCGCCGCCGCCCCGTGGGCCACGCTTGCCCTCGGCGGCCTCCAGCGTATCGAGCAGCTCGTCGTTTTCGTCCACCGCCAGCACCCGGTGCGGCGACAGGCTTTCCACCGTGAACGGCCCGGCGACGCGCACACGGCTATTGTCCACATAGGGCTTGTCGTAGAGGTATTCGAACTCGGCCTTGGCGGCGATGGAGGCATCAATCTCCTTCTGCCGGCCAATGCGCGCTTTCCACCAGTCTGCATGCAACTTCGCCGCCTCGCTGTTCGCAGCCTGAGCTGGGGAAAGCTCGCGCGGGATTTCCCATTCCTCCCACGCCATGCCCAGCTCCGCGTTGAGCCGGGTCCGCAGGAGTTCCAGTGTCTCTTGCCATTTGTCCCAGATCGCATCGATCTCGGCATTATTGGCAATGGATTTCAGGGTGATGTGCGGCACTCGTTCGTAGACAAACCCCTGACGAATGTCGCCGCGCGTCGTCGTACTGCGTGGTGCGGTACGTGTTACCTCCCCCTCTTTGCGTTGCCCTTCAGGGCTGTCAGCCAAGAGGTAATAGGGATAGCGCGCGCCCATTATGCGTGACCGGGCCAAGGCCAGCGCTACGCGGGAGGTATCAATGGTGATCCACCGCCTTCCCCATTGCTCAGCAACATAGGCGGTCGTGCCGGAGCCGCAGGTGGGGTCCAGTACAAGGTCTCCAGGGTCAGTCGCCATGAGCAGGCACCGCTCAACCACTTTAGCAACCGTCTGAACTACGTAAATATTAGCATCCCTGTAGCCGCTGGAACCAGTGTCATCCCAATTGTTAATGATAGGAATGACCGGGAAGTCGTTTACGTACCGCAAATATCTGAGCTTCGCAGTAGCTTCATATAGTCGATCAGCTCTTGAGAGCCTGCTCAGCCCGGAGAGATTGGTCTTCCACCGCTGATTATACACGCGCCCACGGAAGTTAAACGCAAACAGCGGGTTCGCTGACTCAAGGGCCGTTGTTTGGAGGATCTGCCAGTCGGAAGGCAGCTTGTCCGGATATTCCGCCTCATCACCGGTCAAACGACGTACAGACAGATCAGGCAGCCTAACATGCCGATAATCAGAGTCCCCACCATAGGCCTTCGCAGAGTATGGCTGACGAAACTTCGCCTTCTCAATATCTTTGGCGTACCAAAGTAGATAGTCGCCAGTTGACGGGAGAAAGCCGCTAATCAGCCCCCCTGTTTTCTTGAAGCCAATGAGGTTGCAGAAGTTGTCACTTCCGAAGACCTCATCCATCACCGCTCGAACGCGGTGCACGTTCTCGTCGCCGATCTGCACGAAAATCGAGCCAGTCTCGGCAAGCAAGTCTCGTCCCACCGTGAGCCTGTCGCGCAGATAGGTGAGGTAGGAGTGGATGCCGTCGCGCCAGGTGTCGCGGAACGCCTTCACCTGCTCAGGCTCGCGGCTGATGTGGTCCTTGCTGCCGTCCTTCACGTCGCGGCTGGTGGTCGACCACTGGAAGTTGCTGTTGAACTTGATGCCGTAGGGTGGGTCCAGATAGATGCACTGCACCTGGCCGCGCAAGCCTTCCCGTTCGGCCAGCGAGGCCATCACCTGCAGGCTGTCGCCCAGGATCATGCGGTTCGTCCAGTGGGCGTTGTGCTGATAGAACTCGGTGGCGGCCTCGCGGTCCGGCAGGCCGTTGAAGTCGGCGAACAGGTCGGGCATGCCAGAGCCGCTCTTGTCCGCTTCCTGACGGGCACGCGCCTTCGACTGGCGCAGCAGGTCGTCGATCAGCACCTTGGGGTGCACCTTCTCCTGGATGTACAGCGGCGGCGCCTGCACGATCAGGTCAGACCAGTCCTGCTCGTCCTTGCCGCGCCACACCAGCTGCGGGTCGAGGTCGCGGTTGCGCCGCTCGTATGCCAGGCGGATCGGGCTGCGCTCGTCCTCGCGCATCACCCCTTCCAGCTCGGCCGTGGGAATGTTCCGCCGCTTCGCCGCGCCGTGCTGCAGGGTTTCAACCTCAATGGGCTTCTTGGCCATTATCCGCTGATCCCCAAAATCTCTCGTACCGCCGCGTCGTAGCGGCGAGCCTCGGTGTGCATCCACTCCATGGCCGCCGGCCAGTTGGCCTCGTTCTCCATGTCGGCGTCATGCGTCGACTGGAACAGATAGGTATCGCCTTCGCCGCCTATTGGCGCTCCAAGGCGTTCGCTCAATGGCGCCGCATGGTCGGCAAGCCGTCGGTAGGTTTCGACCGCATCGCTGCCGTGCCCCCTGACGAAGATGCCGACGCCCTTCTTGCTGAGGTAGATCGACAGGATCAGGTCCTTGTCGCCGATGTACCACCACCAGGCTGACCCGCCCCGCGGCGCGCGCCGTTCAACGTCCTCCGGATAACGCTCGCGGTAGGCCGTCCAGTAGCGTTGGCGGAACTCACCGACGGCGCTGACCCCGCGGTTCTCCTGCGCGACGGCTTGAAGCCGCCGCTCCCACTGGTTCGGCTTCTCCAGCACCTCGAAGATCGGCGCGAGTGGGCTGTCGCCGATGCGCACCACGCGCAGCCGGATGGCGAAGAACGCGAAGGGATCCGCAGTGTGCTCGTTGAGCCACTTGATGGCCGACAGATGCGGTTCGCGGAAGTCGGTGGCGATCCAGACGATGGTCTTCGCCTCCAGCCCGACCAAATAGGTCATGATCTGGCCGAGATGGGTATGGTTGGTCGCCTCCAGCTGGTTCTCGATCAGCACACGGCTGTTGTCGGCCAAGTTTCGAGCGAGGATGTCGGCGGAGAAACTCTCGACCGCGACTTCTTGGCCTTCCAGCTCTAGCGGAATGCCGATCACCTCCGACAGGTGGTCGAGGTTCGCGGCAAGCCAGGGGGTGAAGTCGATGGCCTCGTGCGGCCAGGCTTGGCGAGGAGGTGTCGTGATGAGTCGGCCGATCTCAGTCATGCCATTTCCCTCACGGGGATTGAGGCGAGCAGCTTTGCAAACTCTGCCTCGATCTCATAGACGCTGGTGAATTCGGCAAAGGCCCAGCGGCCGAACTTGCCCAGGTTGTTCACGCCCGGCACCCAGTAGGCGCGCATGGTGTTGGCCTTGTCCTTGGCGTCCTCGCCCCGGAAGCCCTTGATCTCGACGATCAGGTTGAGCGGATCGGGATGGCCGTCGTCGATCTGCACGATGAAATCGGGGAGGTATTTGCGAGCAACCGCGCCTGCCAGATACGGCACTTCCAACCCCAGGTTCTGGTTCTTCACATAGGCGCGCACGCGGGGATGGGCCTCGGCGACGCGGCAGAACTCGGCCTCCCAGTCGCCGTCGCAGACCACCCAGTTGACATGGCACCGGCGCGGGTCGGTTTGCCAGCGGGTTTCCTTCGACGTGGTGAAGTTGACGAAGTGGGTGGAGCCCGTCGGATTGTATGGGTCGAGGATCGCCTTCACCGGCCGCTCGCCAGCCAGGCTTTCGGTGATCGCGGCCTTGATGCGCTCGGCCGCCCGGTCGGCGATCTCCTGGTAGAGCAACTGGCCCGGGTAGGTGCCGCCGGTGCACTTCAGATAGCCGCCGTCGAGCCATTCGCGCGCGATGCGCTTGAGCTGGCCGAACAGGTGCATCTTGGGCGCGTCGCCCGGGTCGCGGTACTTGTTGTAGAGAAGGTGTTTGGCGAGATGGAAAAGGATGGTCGAGGGGCGCGATTCCAGATGCTCGACGGTCAGGTCTACGTCAGCGCCGACGATGCCCTTGTTCTTGGTGATCGACGGGCCGACCAACTCTGGCGTCAACTCAAGTACCGAATCCGGCCCGAATTTCGCCGTCAGCCGCTCTTCGGGCAGTTCGACACGGTAGCCCTCGACACGCGGAAAAGTGATTTCCAGGAGATCGCGATCCGGCCGGATCGCCTGCACGCGGATCGTCTCGCGCGGTGGCGCGGGCTTCGCAATCACCGGCTTTGCGGCGAAATTGAATGGGATGCCGAGGATGTCGGCGTACTCGACGTCGAACAGGCCCTCTTCATTAAGTTCGTACGATTGGCGGCGTAGACCCCGACCGACGACCTGTTCACACAGGAGCTGGGTGCCGAAGGCCCGCACGCCGAGGATATGCGTGACGGTGTTCGCGTCCCAGCCCTCGGTGAGCATGGAGACGGAGACGACGCAGCGAATGGACTCGCCCAGCCGGCCCTGTTTACCGACCGTGTTCATCACCTCACGCAAAAGATCCTGGTCGGTGATGGAGTCGCCGGCACGCGCGTCGCCGGTGCGCTCGACGATCTCGCGCCTGAACCGATCGATCTCATCCGCGGCCATCTCGCGGAAATCCTTGTCGAGCGCCTCGCCGGATTCCAGCTGCTCGCTGTCGATCAGCAGGGTGCGAGGCCGCGCAAGGCGGTTTCCGTGCTCGTCATAATTGCGGAACAGCTTCAGTCTGCCGTTTTCCAGCGTCGTGGAGCCGTCGTCGTTGTCGCGGTCGAACCCCGAAATGAAGTCGTAGACGACCTTGGAGGTAGAGGTGTTGTTGCAGACCACGATGAACACGGGCGGCACGCTGATGCCGCTGGCGGCCCAGAGATCGAACGTCTTCTCGTAGTGGCCGTAGAGCGCTTCGAGAGCGGTGTGAAGTAGCGGTTGGATTTTCAGCGGATCCAGACCAACGCCAGATTTTCCGCGCCCCTTCTTGGGCATCTGCTTGCCAATGTGTTCCCATAGGTTGCGAAGCCGGGGCATGTCGTCATCGCCGCCGGGCAGATTATCGGCGATCGGTACACGCGGCAGTTTAACAATGCCGCATTCGATGGCGTCCATCAGCGAGAAGTCGCTCACCGTCCATGGGAACAGCGTGCCTTCGGCATAGCCCGAGCCGCGCAGGAAGAACGGTGTGGCAGACAGGTCGTAAACACCTTGCAGGCCCATCTTCCGTTTGATGGCCTCGATGCCGGAGATCCACAGGCGCGCAGCCTCGTTATTCTTTTTCGCCTCGGCCTTATCCTCGCCCTTCAGATCGCCCTCGCCGTCACTCTGCGGCTTTTCGCGGTAGCAGTGGTGCGCCTCGTCGTTGATGACGACGATGTTCTTCATGCCCATCAGCTCGGGCATGACCCGCTGGAGCATCTTGCCTTCGCTCTCGATGGTCTCAGGGTTACCGAGCAAGGCGCGGCCGACCCTCGATACCGCCATCTCCTCACGGCGCTTGAAGGCGTGGTAGTTGGTGATGACGATCTTGGCGCGCTCGATGTCGCCGATCATGTCGTTCGGCACCAGCTCGCGGTGGCGATAGTAGCTTTCCGGATCATTGGGCATCAGCACCCTCAGACGATCCTTGATGGTGATGCCGGGCGCGACGATCAGGAAGCCGCGCGAGAACATCTTGCTGTTCGGGTGACGCACGGCGTTGACCGTCTGCCACGCAATGAGCATGGCCATCACTGTGGTCTTGCCGGCGCCCGTCGCCAGCTTCAGCGCCAGCCGCACCAGTTCGGGGTTCGATTGCTCGTTGGCGCCGCGGATGTGTTCCCAGAACTTGGCGCCGCGCGCACCCATCTTCGGCGCGACCTCGGTGAGCCAGATGATCGTCTCAGCGGCTTCGACCTGGCAGAAGAAGGGCCGCAGGCCTTCGAACTGATGGTGCCGCCAGTGCTGCAATAGGCGGGCCGTCTCGGGCGTCACCAGCCATTGATCCGGGTTTGGCAGCGCCCGCCAGGTTTCGACGTAACCGCGAATCTCGTTGATGATCGGGGTGGGATTGTATTCCTGTTCGGCGGTCGAGAGACCGTCGCCGGCGTCGAGCACCAGGGATGTCTGTTCCCGCGGGCTCTTGCGCTTCTTCGGCTTGGGCACCGGCGTGATCAGATCCGACCGGCGGCGCGTATTGACGATCTCGCTGGTCGGCTGGCCGTCCTCGTCCAGCGCCCAGTGCTGCCCTGGATAGGCGTAGGGCGAATTCAGGATCGGCCGCTCGAAGAACTGGTCGCTCATGGGCGCAACCGAAAAAGCGCACCCATGTCGGGCGCGCCGCTGAAACGATGTCTTTGAACGATATTGGCCAAGGCAGAAATCCCCCTATGGGAGAGGCTAGCCCAAACTGGGCGACCGTGTCACTTACTTGCCTACCTCAGTGGCTTTCGATCTCAGAGGGGTAGAAAATCCCCCTGCTGCCACGGCATCAGGTCCGATAGAGTGGCATTATGGAACAAGAAAAGAACAACGGAATACTGAACCATCTTCCAGCCGAACGAATCCTGGCCGAGTACGCCTCGGCGCCCGGCAACGAAATCGCCAGTGGCAAGTTTGTCAGCAAGGAATCATCCGCCGCCCTCGCCGCCAACACCTTCGGGCTGTTTCTGGATCACCCCGGCGACCTGCCTCGTTTGCCGGGCACGGAGGAATGCGGCTGGCCCGCCGGCCGCGTCGGGCTGGAGAAGGTGGTGAGGTTCCCATGGCGCGGGGGGCTCCACCCGTGCCTCGACGCCCTCATTGAAACCGGCACGGCCCTGATCGGCGTGGAGTCGAAGCGGTTCGAGCCGTTCAGGCCGAAGCAGCTAGGGGAGTTTTCAGACGCATACATGCGCCCGAAGTGGGGTGACGCGATGCGGGGGTATGAGAGCATCCGCGATCTGTACCGACAGAACGCCTCGCCGTTCACGATGCTCGACGCGGCACAGCTGGTGAAGCACGCCTTCGGGCTGAGGAGCGAGGCGGAGCGCAGGCACCGCGCCGGAAACCCGCGGGTGCCGATTCTCTACTATCTCTATGCCGAGCCTGCCAGCTGGCCGGTTGGTGGAAAGGTGATCGGGCCCGAGATCCACGAAGCGCACCGCCAGGAGATCCAGCTGTTCGCGAAACTCGTCGCCGGCGATGAAGTCGAGTTCCATTCATGCAGCTATAGCCGGTTGCTCGCTGCCTGGTCTTCCAGCTCGTCACCCGACATCCGTGACCACGCAGCAGCCATTGTAGGTCACTTCAAGCCTTAGCCGGCGCTACCAATCGGGAGGCGACGCCGCTCCCCAAACACCGCCAGGCGAAAGCGCGTCTACCTCTTCCAAAAGGCTCGGATTTTGCGCCATGCCCTCATGCCGAGCCAAGGCCGTCGCTCAGGCCTTTTCACCCGATCAAACAAACTCGGCCCGGCGTCATTCGAGAAGGTGCGCCGCCCAACCAGGGCAGCGTTCCGCCAAAGAAACACCGTGCCGCAGCCGCACCTGATGTCGCGCGACAGTGGCGGGGCGTAGCTGCCGTCGCTACGCACCGGCCAATTTCCGAGATAAACGGATTTCACCCTGGGCACCGCATGCACCAAGCCACACGACGGGCAGGCATAGAGGTCCGTTCCGGCGAACGTGGTCATGTAGCCGCCGATCGAACGTTGAGACGGAACCCCTGACGCGCTCGTGTTGCCGCCATCTGACCCAAAAAAATCTCAATCTTGTCTAGGATGGAATCAGCGTACCACGGCTCTCGGCAATGCCGGCATTACGCAGAAGCCGGCAATCTCATGTCCCCACCCCAAGCGGTCGGAGCGCTCGACAAAAAGCACTCCGACCTCGTTAGGTACTTAAAGACCCCGTCAGCTCGCCAAACATTCGGCATTCAGGGAGCGCGCCCGGCGCAGGTGCTTCCGGAAATCGTGGGCAAGCAGCCATTCTTTCGTTATGACGACATACCAGTCACGCTTGGCGCCGTAGCTTCCTTCCATCATCTGATCCGCGACCCAGATCCATTTGTAGGCGCGCGAACGTCCGCGCAACCAAGGCCTGTCCTTTGCTATTTCGCGAATGAAACGCTCAAGGCGGCCGCCATTAACAAGCAACTTGTCCATCCTCGATGCCATCTCGATATTCTGCAGCCACGACAGGTTGATCGCCACCTGGAACGGGATGCCAAGTTCGTCCGCTTTTACGTCTGCGGCCTTCTCTTCGGCCGCATATCGCGCCGCGCGATCGAACTCGAAGGTGGCACCCCAACAGAGATTGCGAATCTCATGGGAGAATTTCCAAGGTGCGAACCGCAGTCCAGCACGCTGGTTCAGGGCAAACACCCAGTGCATATCTATCACTTGGCGATCCTGCAAATTCCAGCGCTTACGAACACAGGCGCGTGCCTCGGAGGCCCAAGAAGCCATCTCGCCCTGCCTGAGGTTATCACTCATCGGGCGAAACGCCGGCCAGACGCTTCCCCTCATGTTGAGTTCGATGTGGATCCGGGCTTTACGCTCCCTGTAGCTGAAGTATTCCGCG
The DNA here is from genome assembly GCF_039655875.1 of Emcibacter sp. SYSU 3D8. Taxonomy (NCBI): domain Bacteria; kingdom Pseudomonadati; phylum Pseudomonadota; class Alphaproteobacteria; order Emcibacterales; family Emcibacteraceae; genus Emcibacter; species Emcibacter sp. SYSU 3D8. The sequence goes on from NZ_JBBYXK010000001.1 coordinate 880,268, forward strand.
GTCGAACAACCCAGGAGACACGACTCAATAGCCTCCAGTTCATCGATCAATGCCGAAGAGGCGACCTTCGCCAGGAGAGGGGAATATTGCTCAACCGGGAAACTGTAAGCTTGGAAGCTTTCGAATTTGGCGGCAGCCAGATCCCTCAGCTGACCAAGCTTTCCAGCAGCAAAATCCTTCAGGCGGGAAGTCTTATGCATATAGGCATGGCTAGTGGTTTCGCTCGTATTGCGGCGCGAGATAGAGATGTTTTTCATTGTCGGCTCCTTGGTTTGTTGAACTCGTTAAAAAGCTCAACATGTCCAAGGCGCGCCCGCGTAACGCAGACATAAAGGTATTCCGCATCTGCGTGAGCAGATCGATATCAGCGTGCTGACCGGCGCGGAACGATAGCCAAATGTGGTGAGGATAGGTGTTCATAGAAAGTCTCCGATTGCGTTCCGTGAGGGATCAGCTACCCTGTGCACATCCTATACCGGGTACTTACATGGGAGTAAAGAAAATTCGACGGGATACGAACCTTTCTATCTCTCGGGATCGTGCCGAGCAGCTGCGCCGTCTCGCGGAGGCATATAACTGCTCGCCGCGAGAGGTAATCGAGGATTGGATCAGCAACGGCCTGAAGACCCTAGGGTTGAACGCCGACGGCATCCCTCACTGGGCGCCACCCGACACCAGTGTCAGGAAGATTTCGGTGAACGGCATCGCATTCATAGAACTGCGCCATGCTGGGCTCCCCGTCACGCTGCTAAGGGTGACCTTAGAAGACGATACCGGCAGTAGCTCGGAAGCACTTGCACTCGCCAAAGCCCTAGAGGAAGCGGCGCGCGTCAACCGACCCTGGGAGTACAATTGCACCAAACATGGCGGGCGGCGCCTCGATGTGCGGCGCCGCGGCGGTGCCGTGATCCTGACGGCCGATGACAAGGGAGATGAGACTGGGGAAGAAAGACCAACTGCTCCACGCATTGTTCTCTCCCCGGCGATGACTGAGGAATTGGCTGATGCCATCCGGTTCTTGCTCCACTCTAGTGTCGAAGCAAGCCAGACCTTGGAATGTAAGGAATCAGGGGCGGCCGCATCGGCTCCCGAATTAGCGCTCGCAGAGGCATTTGAGCTGGCTTGGCAGGTGGGTTGCATGGATACCGCATCGAGCGGATGATGAGACATCGTACCGATCTAGCTTCCGATCGAACCTACTTTCAGCGACGAAGCCTAATGCTGAGGGCCCTCCTGCAATTCGTGCGGATCGCGACAGATAATATGGCGCGATTATCTGTTTCGCGACACATTTAGATTTTTTGTGTTATAATTCAATATCTTATGGATCACCCTGCGCCCTTGTCGCCCAGCGTCCAATGCCACTAAAGATCGCGATAGAGGCCAAAGTTTCCATGATTACATCACGTAGCTCAGCCTCTAAGCCGGTAGACAAAGAGGTCTGGATCGATACGCCGGGATTCATATATCTCTATCGAGTATCGAGTATGGGCAGAGTGCTGCGCCTGCCGCGGCCTGGCACCCTCGATCAGCGCCTCGATTACACCCGTATCCTGGAGCCCAACTTCGCCGGCCACCATCTTTGGGTGTGGCTCCGAGACCATGATCACCAGCGTCACAGGCTTCGGGTTGACAGGCTGGTTGTCTGCGGCTTCTCGGGCCAGCCCTATGCCGTGTTTGACGTTGTTCACCTTGATCGCGACAACCGCAACTGCCGGCTGGAGAACCTGATCAGGCTTAACAGACGCACGGTCTTTGGGCCTGCGCATTCCAGGCGCTCAATCATCCGCGTTGACGATACCGCGTATGTTCAAGGCTACAGAGCTGCGTTGGTCTCCAGCAAGACGGCCGTTTGAGGGAATGAACCTGCCGGGAGCCCCGGCGCATCGCCGGATAGAGATTGCTGAGCCAGGGAGAGTCACCAGCGGGCCATCTCTCCCTTTCTGGTGTCAGTGGGCACCACGGGCCTGATCGCGCCCAGCGAGTCTGAGAACCGCTCGCGTCTGAACAGACAACCACAGCCATGGGTGAGGCATAGGCGCCGGTCAATGAACCGCGTGCAGTGGCGAGTGCGGGATCCTCGAAATAGGCCATGCCATGTTGCCGAAAGCGGATGCTTCCTCTATTCCCCGCCAGCTCGATCTATCGCCATCAGAGAGGAACGCCGTGCCCATCCACCGAGAGGTCGAGCTGCCGATGAGGTTGCACTCGCAGTCGCTGACGCTCCCCTATCGCGTTGGCGAACTCACCGGCGCCCAAGCGCGACTGCAGGGCCGCTACGTGGTTGAGCCGGATGTTGACGTGTCTGGGAAGAGCTTCGCCTGTTCCGCGGAGGTTGACTGGCTGGTGTTCGGTGTGTCGCTACGGAATGTGACGCAGAGCGTGCATGTCAGCACCCTACTTAGCCCAATCCTCCGCCGGCAACCCCACGTCGAGGGGCCGAATGGAGAGTCGCACTACACCGGCAACGACTTTCGCATCCGGGTACAGCAGCCGAAGAGACGCAAGCTCGATGAAGTGCTGTTTGAGCTGGATGATCGATGGGGCCTGGTGGGCGAACCGAGGCCCTTGCAGATTGAGGTGTCGCTGGATTTTTATCCGAAGGATGAGACGGATGAGACCCGCCGCATGATGGTAGGCATACTGCAGCGACACTTCCTGGCGCCCGACGAGCATGTCGAAGGGAAGATGGCAAAGGGGCGGTTCTTCTTCACGTACGGCAATCCGCCCCGCAAGAAGACCTTCCGGATCTACAGCAAGAAAGGCGCCACCACGCCGCTCATCGATTCCACGGTCTACTTCGGCAAGGAGGGCGCGCCGGTGACATGGCGCATCATGGATAAGACCACCGACGACCGCAAAGGCGTCAAGGCGATGGCGCTGATGCAAGACAAGAAGCGGGCGCGCATAGAGGTGACCCTGGGTGATGCGACGGTGGCAGCAATGGGGCTGGAGACACTCGACGACCTGAAGAGCCCGTTCTTCACCAAGCTGAGGAAGCCCTACTTCGAGTTCAGACTGCCGACGTTCGATGAGGTGGAGGGCAAGGGCATCGAGGCCGCGAGGGAGAAGTACGAGGAACTGAGATGGTCGCTGTTCGCCCAGGCCGGGGTGTACGGGCTGCTGAGGATGGATCGCGCCGCCGATGTGACCAGGGCCGACCTCAACCGCAAGCGAACCGAGGGGAAGGTCAGAGCGCCTGACGGCACACTGCGGCGTCTGCGGGTGGGAGAGAACGCTCGGCTGGTGGCGTACGGCGCGCTGCACAGGCGGATCGGCGCCGCGCTCCGCAATCTCAACCTGTAACCCGCTCTGGCTATGGCTTCCCGTTCCGCTTAGTATCTAGTTATTAGATGGAGAGCGGAAATGCCGCCGGTTTGGCCAAGCCCAGCCTGGGCGGCGCTCGCCTCGTCATATACGGCCAAAACAGCCGTATTCACGTCGGAAACAGGTCGGATTTGACTGAAACTTACACCTAGGCGGCATGCGAGCACTGGGCAGTGGCGTGCACCAGGCAGTCGCCAGACCAGCGCCAGCGCGGCTCTTCAGACGGCCACCGCCAAGCTGGCATCGGCGAACGCACGCCGCCTGTGGAAGGATCCGACGCCGGGCAGCTGCCAAAATGTGCCGGCATGGCCCACGAGGCTCGCCTCGGTGCTAAGACTACCCATCCCTTCGAACAATGTGCAACACGACGGCGCCCCACCCTGTCGGCTTCATCTCACGGCAAGACCGATCAAGTCGCACAGAAGCGTGCTGACTCGCGTCGCTTCTCCCGGGCATGGATAACACCCCAGAACGTCGCATGCGCACTCAGCGAGCCCCAGGGAGTCGGGAAACGGCACCCTGCATCAGCATGTCGATCACGCGAGCTTTGGGCGCACTAGACGACCGCCAGCAAGACCATCAGGCGTCACCCTTCGCCTTCTTCCTCATTCGCACCTGCATCGCACGGCGTGCCCCTGCGATGCGCCCGAGGGCAACGCGAATGGCGTCTTCATTGACAACGGTTGGATCAAAGTCACCGAGCTGGTCGCTGATCTCATCATGCTCCGGATGATCCGAATCGGCGAGGATGGCGACCAGATCGTAAAAGCCGCCCAGCCCGCCGCAGTCCTCCGGCGGCACCGCGTTTTCACCGCCAACGTAGAGGGGGTAACCAATCTCCGGGTCGCCCGCCCGGATGTTCTTGACCACCAGGCGGTGATGCCAGTCGTCGCCAAAGTCATACAGGTAGTCAATCACCGTCTGGCCAGGCTGAAGAACCTGCCGGAGCCGCACCTTGCCTGCGTCGGTAGTCGGCGTGTCGCGCCATTCCCCATCCACCGGCAAGACGTAGCGCCGATCGCCGATCTTCAACTCCCAAAGGTGCTCGTCGAACCACCCCATCGCCGCCTGCACGATTTTGTGCAGCACCTTGAGTGTCACCGAAGTTGGCACCTCCACCTGGCGCCAGATCAACGGATTGGAGCCGGTCAACTCGATCCGGAGCGTGGCGATCTCGTTGATGCTGTTGCTGGTCATGCGGGCACATTTCCGAATCTGGCTGATGGCCAAACAACTAGCATTCGGCAGCTTGGATGCCTGCGCGAGCATCTTAACCGCGGATCTACCAGATGTGTCTTTGACGAAACTCGAACATCAGATCTAAGTCAACCTCCATGCATAGAGAAAATTAAGCATCAGATAGACAGTGAGGTCATACGGATTAGCGCATTAAGAGCGATAGCGTGATGTCGACACCCGGCCGCTCTCCGCGGTCATTTTGGAGACCACGCCGCACCGCTCACGGTTTAGATGGCACCACCCGCATAACCATCTTGCCAACGTTCTCGCCCTGGTAGAGGCGGTGAAGCACGGTCGGGTAGTCGGTGACAGTGCCTTCTACGATGTTCTCCCTGAAGCCCAGCAGGCCCTGCTTCATCCAACCAGCCATCTCGCGGCGTGCCGCGTCGTAGCGATCCACATAGTCGAAGATGATGAAGCCCTCCATGCGGGCCCGCAGCGTTGCCAGTGCCAGATAGTTCTTCGGCCCGTAGATCTCGCCCTCGTTGTACTGCGACGTGGCGCCGCAGATGATGACGCGCCCGCGCATCCCCAGCCGGCGGAAGAGCGTGTCGAGCAGCGGGCCGCCCACGTTGTCGAACACGACGTCGACCCTGTTAGGTGTCGCCTCCTTCAGGTCGCGGTAAAGATCGGGTGAGCGGTAGTTCACGGCGGCATCGAACCCGAGATCCTCTGTCAGCCACCGGCACTTTTCGTCGGAGCCGCAGATACCGACCGCCCGCGCGCCCTTGATCCTGGCGATCTGACCGGCGACGGAGCCTACCGCGCCGCTGGCTGCTGTAACCACGACCGTCTCGCCCGGCTTCGGCTTACCGACTTCCTCGAAGCCGAAATACGCCGTGAGGCCCGTCAACCCAAGCCCCCCGAGCCAAGACGGAAGCGGCGCCAGTGACACGTCTACTTTCGTCAGGGTGGCGCCATCGACGACCGCATATTCCTGCGTGCCCAGCATGCCGGTGACTTTATCGCCTGAGATGAAACCCGGATGCGCCGAGGCGACGACCTCTCCCGCCACGGGAACATCGACAATGTCGCCAATGCCCACCATGGCGCGGTACGACTGACCAGCGTTGAGGTGGGTGCGCACGGATGGGTCGATCGAGATATACTCCGCGCGCACAGTTACTTGCCCGTTCTCCGGCGACGGCACCGCCTCGCGCGTCACACTGAAGTCGGTCGATTTCGCTTCCCCACTCGGCCTACGAGCCAAGCGCAATTGTGTGTTGAGCATCACACCTCCCCTCCAATGCCACAGCCATTGAACCTAGAGAGCGCTCAACCCGAGCGCAACAATGCCGCACTAACCGTCGATGGCGCGCGCTGGGCGCGCGCTGGGCGCGCCGCCGTTGCTCATAACCATAAATGATTCCCGTATAGATATTCGCATAATGCATAGATCGTATGGCGCCTAAATAATATCTATTAAATCCTAACTAATAATCTGTATACCGTTTATCCCGATAACTATTATGTCTGTATTGATCTCTCACAGACAACAGGAACGAGATGACCGACGGCATGAATGAAGACACCCGCACCACTTTCACCAGCCTCCTCGAGTACCTCGAATTCGCCTTCGAGCGCTCCCCCAAGACACATGCCGAGATCGCGCATGAGATGGGATATCGCAGCGAAAACGTGCTCACGATGATGCTGGCCGGCATCTGCAAGGTGCCGATCGACAAGGTACCCAGCCTGGCAAGGGCGCTCAACGTCGAGCCCTCTCACATGATGACGCTCGCGCTGGAAGACTACTGCCCGGCGATTTTGCGGGCGATGGAGGAGACGTTCGATCATATCGCCACACCGAACCAGAAAGAATGGCTCAAGGTGGTGCGACACATCTCCGGCGACACCGATCCGCGGATAACCCCCGATATCCGCGGCCTTCTTGAAGAGCACTTCCGCAACAACGTGGTCACCCAAGGCTGAGCAAGGCGGCGGCGGATAGGCGTTCGGGAAGAGGTACCTCGTCGAACGCACATCCGCCGCCGTCAATCCGCCTGGCTCGGTACGCGGGTGCACACGCAGGCATCCTGCTGAGGGTCTACGATGGGATCGAGCCGTTCCTAAATTTTCCGCCCCTCTGGTTTCCGTAGCTCTTCACCGACCGACGAGTGCGAGATGCGCGCCCCCGGCCTTCACCAGTTTCGACGTCATCTTGCCAAGGCAAGCCCAAGCGATTGGTGGGTCGGCTATAGTCGACAGTTCGTCATTACGGCGCGCGTGCGCTCCTCGATGTGCCTTTGGAAGACCACGAAGGGTATCAGCACGCCGCCAGCATCATTCGCAGCCAGCCTGGTCAAGGAAGGCAACCTTGCGAGAACGCTTTCGGCGAGCGCCTCCACTCGCCGCACGGTCGCGGCAGGCGCTAAACCGACCGCTTGAGCGAAGTTCTCCCAATGCCGCCTTTGCAGGTGCTCAGCACGCGAATTGTCTGCGATCTTCATCGCCATGTTCCGGGTGATGTTGCTGTAGATCAGTGACGTCATGGCATCGTAGTGCGGCGCAAGCCGCCAGCCTCGGTCATCAAGCAACAAGCTGTAGTTCTTAGCGTGCCGATCCGTGTCGCCGATGCAGCACGAGAAGATGACCATGTCGAGCAGCGTCAGTCGATCGCGCGCCGCGGCCGCGGAGTGATGAACCACCACCTCAAATAGCTGCTGTAGGCCGGGGCCACCGGATGCCTGGTACTTCTCCGTTGGGTAGCGCCCAAGAGCCTGGCAGAAATCTTCCTGGTGGCGGCGGGTGACCCGCCCATCCTGGGCGATGCTACGATCATAGCGGCGCACCAGCAGATAGCGTTGATCCCCGGCTCGCCCGAAAGCGGCTTCCGGCGTGGGGATTCCCACGGCAGACGCCAGCCTCATGCACATCAATTCGTTTGCAACCGACGCGTAGAGGCGATCATTGGCGGGCTTCAGAATATGCGTCGAAGCGGCGCCGTTGATCGGCAGCATTACGCGCCCTCCGATCACTGCGACGAGCATCTTGCTCTGCGCCCCCGCCAGCGACAGGGCCACCCCTTCGTCGCCGATGAGTAGCGGCCTCTGCGGCAGCCGACGGATTGCAGCCGCAAGGTCGTGCTCGTCAAGAGCTTGGTAGCGCCCGCTCTCCGGCTTCTTGGCGTCGCCGATCGACAGTGCACCGGCGGTGTCGCGACCGATCTCTTCCAAAATGCCATATGTGTCGCCCGCAGCGCGGCCAAGAATCTGGCCGATCATCTCAAGCTGCGGTTCCTCGGGCAGCAGATTGGCGAACCAGGGCGTCGCCACGTCGATGGGGTAGACATCCTTAACAAGAGGCATCGACACCGAGATCGCGAACCCTTCTCGGATCCAGTCAGGGTCATAGGCGAAGGACAGCCCCCCCCCGCTGGTACGCTCCAGGATACCGACCCGCTGTTGTTCGCACCAGACACCCAACATGGTCAGGCCGGCAACGAGGCGCTTACGCGGATATTCAGCAGCCCGGCGATGCGGAAGGCCAATTCCAGGCTGGCGCTCTGCTTGCCGCGCTCCAGCTCGCTGACAAACCGGAGACTGACACCCGCGGCGAGGGCCAGCTCGCTCTGGGTTAGACCCTGTGACTTGCGACCTTGACGGATGACGGCCCCGAACTCGGATGCGTTGAATATGACTAGGGAAGTGTTCATTTTTCCTGATCGGGAAAACGCAGGGGGTTGAGAACCTTGCAGCGCGAATTATCCCGTTCGGGAAATCGTCTCCGCGCGCTGCGGTCATGTTGACGTTTGCCCGATCGGGTCAATTCCATCAAACCGGCTTCTCCAATCATGTGCCTGGATACAGGCCGGTCAGATCGATCGGGTAGTTGACCGCGTTCACCGCCTTCAGCAGCGATTGTGGCCCATAACCCTTCCCGTAATGTTGCTGTTCGACATGGGTGCCCTCGTGGCCGACAACAGCGTGCCTCACATCCTCGCCTACGTCGGCAGCTCGAAGGGCGTCGATCATCGTATGGCGGAAGCTGTGGAAACTCAGTGACCGCCTCCTACGCAAATCCTCGCCGAGGATCTGACCTAGCAAGCGGTTGAGCCGCTTGCTCTCCGGATCGGATTCATATCCAGAAGCGCCCTTCTTGACGGCTGGCCACAGTAGAGCACTTCCAGATCGTCGACGTTGCGCCACGTAGTCCAGAAAACCGATATCGAGCAGTTCGCGATGGATGGGCGTTAGTCGCTTCGAGGCCGCGGTTTTGAGATTCTTGTCGCCGGCGTCGTTAATATCGAAACACGGCACACCCTCTTCGGTCACGATATCGGCAACCCGAAGCTGGCAGATTTCACCGAGGCGTGCCCCGGTAAACAGCGCGATGAGCGGCATCCAGAAGCGGTGATCACGAACCTGAAAATTTCCTGGCTCCGTAACACGGCCTGACGACCTGCAGCCTCGGAACAATGGTGCATCGAAAAGGATCTGCAATTCCGAGGCATCGAACGGGCTGCGCGGCTTGGTAGTTTTCTTGGGAGCGCGATGATTGATCCCCTCTGCTGGGTTGATGCCCAGGAGACCTGACTCCTTGCACCACCTGAAAAACAGCTTCATCGGGATCAGGTACTTGCCCTTCGCGGTGCCGTTATCGAGTTTCGGTAGGCCGCGCTCGGCCGCTACACGAATGGCTTCAGCGTAGCCCAATCCCGGCAGCTTCTTCGTTCTGTTGCTCGGGAGGCTGAGCACCACCTGCTTGAATCTCCCAAGCATTGCAGGAGTGATGCTCTGCAGTAGGGCATCGTTGCCCAGTACCTCGACCAGGAGCGAGGTGGCCGTCAGGTGGGTGTCCATGGCTTTGATGCGAAGCGACTGGGTCGCGCGCATCTCCGCGATATAACGGTCTCTAACGGTGGATAGCGCCGCCTCCTCATCAACCATTTGAGACGGAGGCGATAATTCAACAGCCCCGGATGCGGCGGCGGCGGCCGGTGCGGAAGCGCCTCCAGATATCTCAATTTCTTCCTCCTGGAACTCTACGAGGTCAAGTCTGGAGGCGTTGATCGTGCGGCCATCGGAGCGTTCGACTTGCACTTCCCTCAGGCGCTGTGACGCCGCAAAAAGTGCCTGAGCCAGCTTGATGTATTGGGGAGTACCCTGTTCCGCCGTCACTCCCAACGCGGTTATCTCTCCGCTCATGGAAGTCTGCATCGCATGCAGATCGGCGTCTCTCAGGATGTGTGCCATCCGCGCGAGCTCGTCTGTCGCATCGAGACCAATGCCGATGTTGATATAGTGCCCGACAGGAAGATCGAGTTCTCTCGCGCCATCGAGATAACCAGCGGTTCGACTGGAGCGGGCCTGCAGATCCTCATCAAGCCTCAACCGCAGCCAACCGTTCACGAGGTCGTTGATCATTACCTTGGGCATATCGGGATCGTTCCTGATAAGCGCCATTGCCCGTGCAAGATGCGCGACCAACCGGGCACCTCGCACACGCGCTAGCGAGTTGTCTCGGGTGCCTAAAGAGCGGGATATTTCGCTGCGGCCGATGCGGCCGGAGATGTCGCCAGCGATGCGTAGCCGCAGCCGGTAGATCCCGGCTCGAGGGTAGATGTTTGAGGTAACCACGGGGCACTCTGTGTAACGATCTGTGTAACGATCGAGCCCTCGTGTCGAACGGCGCGCCGCAGACCCCGCGGAAACATTGGGGTTTTTAGGGAAAATGGTGGAGCCAGACGGGATCGAACCGACGACCTCAAGCTTGCAAAGCTAGCGCTCTCCCAACTGAGCTATGGCCCCAACGACGGTGGTCTATATCGGTATGGGCCGGGGCAAGTCAATGTCGCGTTGCCCGGCAAGACACAGGCTTACTCACAAAAAAGTTATCGGCGGCGGCGTTCGGCGTTGACAGCGATTCTCACGACCGGCATCCTTAGGTCAGTCACACTGACTTCTTTGGAGAAGCCGGCGCGGTGGCGTTGTATTTTCGCGGAGAACACGGAAGACATCGGACGCTTGATGGTCAACGAAAACAGCGGGTTAGAGAACATCCAACCGGCGGCGCAATTTGATTTGCACCGTCATGTCGGCTCGCCGGGCTGGTTTTTGCGCACCGCCGCACTTGTCATGCTGGTCGGCACAACCGTCGGATTTGGCGTCCAGTCCAACTTTTCTGTCTACAATGCCTACAACGCGGCGATCGGCGGTTCGGTTCCCTCGCCCTTCTCGACCATCGCCTCGATGGGCCCGAGCGCCCGCAGCGGCCAGCCGGGCCTGAGCCTGACCGGCCCCATGAGCGACGGCAGCCCCATCGCCCGTGTGCTGCTCGAGGAAGTCGACACCTCCCCGGTCAAACAGGCGCGCATCATGCGCGGCGACACGCTGGCTGGCGTGCTGATCAAGGCCGGCGTCGAACTGGCCGACGCACACAGCGCCATCACCGCCCTGTCGGAGCACCTCAATGTCCGCCGCCTGAAAGAAGGCCAGGAAATCGAGTTGACGTTCGGCCATGACGATCCGGCCAGCGACGAGCAGACCCTGCAGGCCATCCGGCTGCAGTCCGAGGTCGAAAGCGCCGTTCGCGTGGCCCGGCAGAACGATGGCTCGTTTGTCAGCGCCATCGAAGCCATCAGGCTCGACACCCATGCCACCCGCGCCGCCGGCGAAATCCACGAAAGCCTGTACGCCGCCATGCGCAAGGCCGGGGTGCCGCACAACGTGATTGCCGAGTTCATCCGCATCTATTCCTGGGACGTGGATTTCCAGCGCGAGGTCCAGCCGGGCGACAGCTTCGAGATTTATTTCGACCGCTACGAGAACGGCAAAGGCCGGATGGTGAAGACCGGCCCGCTGCTCTATGCCGGCCTTAACCTGAGCGGCAAGGCCCACAATCTCTACCTTTACACCACACGCGACGACGGCAATGCCGATTATTACGACGAGAACGGCCAGAGCGTGCGCAAGGCGCTGCTCAAGACGCCGATCGATGGCGCCCGGCTGACGTCCGGCTTCGGCCGGCGCACCCATCCCATCCTGGGCTATACCAAAATGCACAAGGGGCTGGATTTCGGAGCGGCCCGCGGCACCCCGATCCATGCGGCCGGCGACGGCACCGTCGAGGTGGCCGGCCCCAAGGGCAGCTACGGCAATTACGTGCGCATCCGCCATAACGGAACCTATGCCACCGCCTATGCCCACATGAACGGCTTCGGCAAGGGTATCCGGGCCGGCGCGCGTGTCCGTCAGGGCGATGTCATCGGCTACGTGGGCACCACCGGGCGTTCGACAGGCCCGCACCTGCATTACGAAGTGCTGAAGGAAGCCAGGCAAGTCGATCCGCGGGGCATCAAGATGCCGTCGGGCCGCCAACTCGCCGGCAATGAACTGGCCTCGTTCAGGACCTCGCTGGAGCAGGTCAAGAGCCAGATAGCCGCCCTTCCCGTCATGCGGCAACTGGTCGCCAACGCGGAATAGGGCGCGCCCGACCTCCCGATATGCCGGAACAGACAAAGGGCGGCGCCGCGAGGCGCCGCCCTTCCCTGTTTACCCCGACAATCCTAGTTGATCGAGCCGCTGCCAGGCGCGAGTCTGGCGCCGGCGCCCCCAAAGGCGCCGTAGGCCGATCCATCGACGTCGTGGCCGTTGACAAACAGATGGCCGTCACGGGCCGTGACCTCGACCCGCGCGCCGTCCGCCAGTTCGCCCTTGAGGATCAGCTCGGCGAGCGGATCCTGCAGGTTCCGCTGGATCACCCGCTTCAGCGGCCGCGCACCGTAGACCGGATCATAGCCGGCATTCGCCAGCCAGGCCTTGGCCGCCTCGTCCAGCTCGATGGTGATCTTGCGCTCGGCCAGCAGGTTCTCCAGCCGCCGGAGCTGGATGGTGACAATGCCGGTCATGTCGCCGCGTCCCAGCCGGTGGAAGAGAATGACCTCGTCGAGCCGGTTGAGGAACTCGGGCCGGAATGCACCGCGCACCACGTCCATCACCTGGTCGCGCACCGCGTCCACATCAGCCCCTTCGGGCTGGGCGGCCAGGATGTCGCTGCCCAGATTGGAAGTCAGCACGATCATGGTGTTGGTGAAGTCCACAGTCCGGCCCTGGCCATCGGTCAGGCGCCCGTCGTCGAGCACCTGGAGGAGCACGTTGAAGACATCCGGATGGGCTTTCTCCACCTCGTCGAACAGGATGATCTGGTAAGGCCGGCGCCGCACCGCCTCGGTGAGCGCACCGCCTTCCTCATATCCCACATAGCCGGGAGGCGCGCCGATCAGCCGGGCCACGGAATGCTTCTCCATGTACTCGGACATATCGAGGCGCACCATGGCGTGCTCATCGTCGAACAGATAGGCCGCGAGCGACTTGGTCAGCTCGGTCTTGCCGACGCCGGTAGGGCCCAGGAACAGGAACGATCCGATAGGCCGCGATGCGTCCTGCAGGCCGGCACGCGCCCGGCGCACCGACTTCGAGACGGCATCGACCGCCTCGTGCTGGCCGATCACCCGCTTGCCCAGTTCCTCCTCCATATGCAGCAGCTTTTCCCGTTCGCCCGCCATCAGCTTGTCGACGGGCACGCCGGTCCAGCGCGACACCACAAAGGCGATGTCCTGGTCGGTGACCTCTTCCTTCAGCATGCGATCGCTGGACGTGGCGGCCGCCTCGGCCAGCTTGCGCTCGGTCTCCGGGATCACGCCATAGGCGAGTTCGCCGGCGCGCGCCAGATTGCCTGAACGCTGGGCGCGGTCCAGTTCAATGCGGGCATTGTCCAGCTCTTCCTTCAGCCGCTGTTCGGCATTGAGCTTGTCCTTCTCGCCCTGCCACCGGGCTGTCAGCCCGTCCGACTGCTCCTCCAGGCCGGCCAGATCCTGCTCGATCTTCTTGAGGCGGTCGCGGGAGGCCTCGTCGGTCTCCTTCTTCAGCGCCTCGCGCTCGATCTTGAGCTGGATGATGCGCCGGTCGAGCTGTTCGATCTCCTCGGGCTTGGATTCGACCTCCATACGCAGGCGGCTCGCCGCCTCGTCCATCAGGTCGATGGCCTTGTCCGGCAGAAACCGGTCGGAGATGTAGCGGTTCGACAGGGTCGCCGCGGCGACGAGCGCGCCATCGGTGATCCGCACGCCATGGTGCAGTTCGTATTTTTCCTTCAACCCGCGCAGGATGGACACGGTGTCCTCGACGGTCGGCTCGCCCACAAAAACCGGCTGGAAGCGCCGCTCCAGCGCCGCGTCCTTCTCGACATATTTGCGGTATTCGTTGAGCGTGGTCGCGCCGATGCAGTGCAGCTTGCCGCGCGCAAGCGCCGGCTTCAGCAGGTTGGAGGCGTCCATTGAGCCTTCCGCCGCGCCGGCGCCGACGATGGTGTGCATTTCATCGATGAACAGGATGATCTCGCCCTCGGAGGCCTGGACCTCCTCGAGCACGCTCTTGAGCCGCTCCTCGAACTCGCCGCGATATTTGGCGCCGGCAATCAGGCTGCCCATGTCGAGGGTGAGAACGCGCTTGTTCTTCAGGCCCTCGGGCACATCGCCGTTGGCGACGCGCAGGGCAAGCCCCTCGACGATGGCGGTCTTGCCGACGCCCGGTTCGCCGATCAGAACGGGATTGTTCTTGGTGCGCCGCGCCAGCACCTGAATGGTGCGCCTGATTTCCTCGTCGCGGCCGATCACCGGGTCGAGCTTGCCGTCCCGCGCGGCCTGGGTCAGATCCTGGGCATATTTCTTCAGGGCGTCATAGGCATTCTCGGCAGATGCGGAATCCGCCGTGCGGCCCTTGCGTACGTCGTTGATGACCGCGTTGAGATTCTGGGCGGTGACGCCGGCCTTTTTCAGCACTTCCGCTGCGCCGGTGCCGGCGGCGAGCGCCAGCGCCTGCAACAGGCGCTCGACGGTGACAAAGCTGTCGCCGGCCTTCTTGGCCAGATCCTCGGCGCTCTGGAACAGCTTGGCAAGCTGCGGCGCCATGTAGAGCTGGCCGGCGCCGGCGCCTTCGACCTTGGGCAGCTTGGCCAGCTCGGCATCGACCTGCAGCAACACCTGCTTGGCGTCGCCGCCGGCTGCGTTGATCAGGTTGGCGGCAAGCCCTTCCTCATCCTCGACGATCACCTTCAGCAGGTGTTCGGGCGTGAATTGCTGATGACTCATCCGCTGTGCGGTGAATTGCGCCGTCTGGATAAAGCCCTTCAGACGCTCGGTGTATTTCTCGATGTCCATGGTGTGTCCTCCCTCTGCGGGATGCTTGGATTTGGCGGCGGGAACCGCGAGCATGGCCTGCATATGGTGTTGCACATCGGCAACACAAGAGGCACGAGGACGGGAAAAACCGGCGCGGTTTCCCGCATCGCCCCGACGCGGGCGCGCGCTGCCGGGCAGCCGTAAAAGAAAACGGGCGGCCCGAGCGGGCCGCCCGTCCAGATACTCAATAGTGAAGGTTACTCGGCGTCCGAAGGCTCTTCCGTGGCCGGAGCAGCAGCAGCAGGCGCTGCCGCCGCGGCGCCTTCCGGAGCTGCCTCGCGGGGCTCCGCGGGTCGGCGCGGACGCCGACCACGTATGGCACGCGGCGCCGACGGCAATGACGGCGGCGTCAGTGAGACGGGCGGCACATCGACGGCGATATCTGCGGAAATGTCGGGCTGGTCGTCGGTGCCCGAGATGACCGGCTTGGGCTGCGGCTGCGACTGAGCCTGCGGCGCGGCCGGTTGCCCGCCATTGTCGCGGCGCTGACTTCCGTTGGCATTCGCAGCGCCATTGTTGTTGCGCTGCTGGCCGCCGTTGTTCTGGCCGCCATTATTCTGGCCACCGTTACCCTGGCCACGCGCGTCCTGGTTGCGGTTATCCTGATTGCGGTTGTCCTGGTTGCGGGTGTCCTGGCCACCGTTGCCTTGGCCACGGTTGCCCTGGTTGCCGCTGTCCTGGTTGTCATCGTCGCCCGATTCACCGGTCTGGTTGCCGTCGCTATCGGACTGCTCGTCGTAGCCGGACTGCTCATCGTCCTCGATGGCCTGCGGCTCGATGCCCTGGGCGATCATGATCTCGTTCATGATGCGCTGATAATGCTCGGCGTGCTGCAGGAAATTCTCGACCAGTACCCGGTCGCGGCCCACCCGCGCGTCACGCGCCAAGCTGACATATTTTTCAACCAACTGCGCCGCGGTGCCGCGGAGCTTGCCCGCCGGTCCGTTGCTGTCGTAAGCCCGATTCATATTCTGTTGGGGCGCGGGTCTTCTGCCCGAGCGACCCCGGGAGCGCTTGCCGTTGCTGTGTCTCATCGCGTCACTATGTTGTTATCTCGTTTCGGTCTTGCGGCTATTGCCACCGATGATCATCCGGACAGACCCGTAACGGGCCCTAGAGCGTAGGTTGTGCAGCCAAAGGAGACTGCATCCAGCGATTCTAGTTCTGGATGACTTCAAGAGGGCAGGCCCTAAGATGCCCCGCGCTTCTCTTAGTGGCGACCCTACTCATCCCGCCAACATTTTCCAACATAAAATTCATCTTTCAGCGCTCTGCCCGGAAAAAAGCGCCCAGGCAGCGAATTCGGCCGGAAAGGTCGGGAATTTGCTGGACCATGCTGGCGCCGCCCCGTTCCAGCAGGGCAGCCACATCGTTTTCCTGTCCGGCGCCGATTTCTAGGAATGCCGCGCCGCCAGGCACCAGGACGCGTTTCAGGTCGGCCGCAATGCGGCGGTAGGCGGCAAGGCCATCGGCGCCTCCGTCGAGGGCGCCGACGGGATCGAACACCGCCACCTCGGGTTCGAGACCGTCGATATCGCCGCTTGGAATGTAGGGCGGATTGGACACGATCAGGTCCATTGCGCCATCGGGCAATTCCGCCGACCAGTCGCCTATGGCAAATGAAGCCCGCGCCGACAGGCCAAGCGCCGCGGCATTGGCGCGCGCCACGTCCAACGCAGCATCGCTGATGTCGATGCCCAGGCCGCCATCCCCGGGCCGCTCGTGCAGCAGCGCGAGCAGGATACAGCCGCTGCCGGTTCCCAGGTCGGCGATCCGCGCAGCAGGCCGCTCCTCAAGCCAGTCCAGCGCCGCGCCCACCAGGGTCTCCGTGTCGGGACGCGGATCCAGCACCGGCGCCGCCACGGCAAAGTCGAGCCCCCAGAACTCCCGCCGGCCCAGAATGCGCGACACGGGTTCGCGGGCGACACGCCGGTCGATCATGGCGCGGTAAGCATCGGCGGCCGGGTCATCGACAGTCCGTTCCGGATAGGCCATGAGTGCCTCGCGCCGCTCACCGGTCGCCGCGCACAGCAGCAGGGCCGCATCCAGCGCCGCCGACGCCACGCCCGCCGCGGCCAGGCGCGCCCGTCCGGACCGCTGCAGGTCGCCAAGGGTCGCGCCGGTGTCGGTCACTCAGAAATCTCCGGCAGTCTCCATGGCCGCAAGCCGCTCGGCCTGGTCCTCGGATATCAGCGCATCGATCAGCTCGTCGAGCCCCTGCCCCTGCATGATCAGGTCAAGCTTGTAGAGGGTCAGGTTGATACGGTGATCGGTGATGCGGTTCTGCGGAAAATTGTAGGTGCGGATGCGCTCGGACCGGTCGCCGCTGCCCACCTGGGTGCGGCGCGCATCCGAACGCTCGGCATCGAGCTGCGCCCGTTCGTGGTCGTACAGCCGGGCGCGCAGGATCTTGAGCGCCTTGGCCTTGTTCTTGTGCTGCGATTTCTCGTCCTGCTGCGACACGACGATGCCGGTCGGCAGATGGGTGATGCGTACCGCGCTTTCCGTGGTGTTGACGTGCTGGCCGCCGGCGCCAGAGGCACGGAATACGTCGATGCGGATGTCCTTGTCCTCGATAACGATGTCGACTTCCTCGGCTTCAGGGAGCACCGCGACGGTAGCAGCCGACGTATGGATACGGCCGCCGGCCTCGGTCACCGGCACGCGCTGGACACGGTGGACGCCGGATTCGAATTTCAGCCGCGCATAGACGTTCTTGCCGTTCACCGAGACGATGATTTCCTTGTAGCCGCCGACGCTGGACTCGCTGGCCGACATCAGGTCGATCTTCCAGCCGTGCAAATCGGCATGCCGCTGATACATCCGGAAGAGATCGCCAGCAAACAACGCCGCCTCGTCGCCGCCGGTTCCGGCCCGGATTTCCAGGATGACATCCTTGCCGTCATCGGCATCCTTGGGCAACAGACGAAGCTGCAGGTCGCGCTCGACCTCCGGCAGCCTTGTGTTGAGTTCGCGCAGCTCCTCTTCGGCCAGCGCCTTCATCTCGGCGTCGCTGTCCGGATCGCGGATCAGCTCGCCCAGAGAGTCGATTTCCTCGCGGATGCGGCGCAATTCGCGTGCACCCACCACCACTTCGGTCAGTTCGGAATATTCGCGCGAAAGCTTGGTATAGGCCTCGCCTGTCAGATTGCCGGCATCCGCCATCTGCGCCTCGAGCCCCTCGAAGCGGTTGATGAGCTGCCGCACCCGTTCCTGCGAAAAGCCGGCCATCAGTTCCCGCCCAGCCGGGCGACGACCTCGTCCATCGACACTTCGGTCTGTTCGCCCGTGTCCAGGTCGCGTACCGCGACAGCGCCCCGGGCCAGTTCGTCGCCGCCGACCAGCACGGCAATGCACGCATTGATTTTGTTGGCCTGCTTCATGCGCTTGCCCACATTGCCGCGGAACCCCAGGTCGGCCTTCACGCCGGCGCGGCGCAGTTGCTGCGTCAGCACCAGTGCCGCGGCGTCTCCGTCGTCACCCACGGGGATGACGGAGACAGGCCGCTCGGGCGCCGGCGGTTCGTCGAGCAGCATCACCAGCCGCTCGATGCCGCAGCCCCAGCCGATGCCCGCCGTGGACGGTCCGCCCATATATTCGATCAGGTGGTCGTAGCGGCCACCGCCGATGACCGCGCTCTGCGCGCCCAGCAGCGTGGTGGTGAATTCGAACGCCGTGTGCGTGTAATAGTCGAAACCGCGCACCAGCCGGTCGTTGACGGTGTAGTCCTGCCCCAGCGCGTCGAGACCGTCCTTCACCTTCCGGAAAAAGTCCTTCGACGTCTGGTTGAGGTAATCGCCCATCTGCGGCGCGTTGGCGACAATCTTGCGGTCGCCCTCGTCCTTGGAATCGAGGATGCGCAACGGATTGCGCTTCAGCCGCATGCGGCTGTCCTCGCTGAGATTTGCCTCGTGGCCGGAGAAATACTCGACCAGCACGTCGCGATAGGCGGTGCGGCTTTCCGTGTCACCGAGCGTGTTCAGCTCCAGCGTCACCTTGTCACGGACGCCGAGGAGTTCGAGCAGGTGCGCGCCGAGCGCGATCACCTCGATGTCGGCCTGCGGCTCGGCTACACCCAGCACCTCGATGTCGAGCTGATGGAACTGGCGCAGCCGGCCCTTCTGGGGCCGTTCGTGGCGAAACATGGGGCCATAGGCATAGAACTTCAGCGGCAGATGCTGCGCCAGCCCACCGGAGATGAAGGCCCGGGCGATACCGGCGGTGGGCTCCGGCCGCAGCGACAGGCTGTCGCCGCCGCGATCCTGGAACGTGTACATCTCCTTGGTGACCACGTCGGTGGTCTCGCCCAGCGACCGGTCGAATACCTCGGTAAACTCGAAGATCGGCGTATCGATCTGGCCATAGCCGTAGCGCTCGGCCAGATCGCGGAAGGTGGCGATCACGTACTGGTGCTTGCGTGCCTCATCAGGCAACAGGTCATGGGTCCCGCGGACGGGTTGCAGCTTTGCCACTTCGGGGCTCCGGTAAGGGTCGCTACGAGGCCTCGGCGAGGGCAGCGGCACGCTCGATCTTGAGCTCGGCCGCCTTCTTCTCGACCAGGTCGACAATGTGCTCGACCATGTTCTCGTCGTTGATCTTGTGGTCGGTGACGCCCGACAGATAGATCATGTGGTTGCCGCTGCCGCCACCGGTCAGGCCGATGTCGGTTTCGCGGGCCTCGCCCGGACCGTTGACGACACAGCCGATGATCGACAGCGTCAGATGGGTGTCGATATGGGCCAGCCGCTTCTCCAGCGTCTCGACGGTCTTGATCACCTGGAACGCCTGCCGCGCGCAGGACGGGCATGAGATGATCGACACGCCGCGATGGCGCAGGCCCAGGCTCTTCAGCATCTCGAAGCCGACCTTCACTTCCTCGACCGGTTCGGCCGAGAGCGAGACGCGGATGGTGTCGCCGATGCCGGCCCAGAGCAGCATGCCCATGCCGATCGACGATTTGACGGTGCCGGTCATCAGGCCGCCGGCT